>JAZSMU010000030.1:0-4801 GCA_045536045.1 Candidatus Gastranaerophilales bacterium | reverse complement strand
TTGTAAGTGTAACAAAATCCATTTATTTAACTCCTCTTTTTTCTCATAATACACAAAACATGATAGAATTGAAATATGCAAAATTTATTTGATACAATCGCATCTCCAATAACGCCTCTAAGCACAGGTGGAATTGGTGCTATAAGAATTAGTGGTGAAGATAGTTTTAAAATTGCCGAAAAAATTTTTTCTAAAAAATTTGAAGTGGGCAAAATAACACATGGCTGGATAATCAAAGACGGAGTTAAATTAGACGAAGTTATTTTATTGCCTTTTAAAGCTCCTAAAAGCTACACAGGAGAAGATGTTGTAGAAATTCAAACACATGGCTCCCCAATTATTGTTAAAGAAATTCTAAATTTGATTTTAGATTCTGGCGCAAGAATGGCAGACAGGGGTGAATTTACTAAAAGAGCATTTTTAAACCACAAAATAGATTTAAGCCAAGCAGAAGCAATTATGGATTTAGTTGGTGCAAAATCTAAAACAAGTGCTATTGTTAGTGCAAAAAATTTAGACGGTGCTCTAACTATTGAAACAAACAAAATTAAAGAAGATTTAGCTCAAATTTTGGCAAAAATTATTGCTTCAATTGATTTTCCAGAAGATGTTGCAGAAGTTCCTTATGAAGAAATTGAAAAAACTTTAATAAACTCAAAAGAAAAAATTGAAAACATTTTAAAATCTGCTAATTCGCATAATATTTTAAGAGAGGGAATTAAAATAGCAATTTCAGGACGCCCAAATGTTGGAAAAAGCTCATTGTTTAATAGGCTTTTATCGTTAGATAGAGCAATTGTTACAGATATTGCAGGAACAACAAGAGATAGCATAGCTGAAAGCGTTGATATAGAGGGAATTTGTGCAAACTTAATTGACACAGCTGGCATTAGAGAAGGCGAAAATATCAATACTGTTGAAAAAATTGGTATTGAGCAAGCAAAAAATATTATGCAAGATGCAGACATTAATCTTCTTTTGTTTGATTCAACTCAAGGAATAACAAAAGAAGACGAAGAAATTTTTGCACTGGCAGACACAAATAAACCAAAAATTTTAGTTGGGACAAAAATAGACTTAAAAGGCTCAAAAAAAGTTGAAAATGCTATTAACATAAGCTCTATGGCAAATATTGGGATAGATGAGCTTAAAGCAGAAATTAAAAATAAAATTACAGATTTAAATTTTGAAGATGTTGATTTTATTACAAATCAAAGGCAACAAAAATGCCTAAGCACAGCTTGTGAAGCCATAGAATGTGCACTTTTTGGCGTTTTGAATATGGAGCTTCAAGATTTAATTTCAATTGACATAAAATCAGCTCTATTAGCTATTGATGAAATCTCTGGCGAAGTTATGACAGATGAGCTTTTAAATGATATTTTCTCAAAATTCTGCATTGGAAAATAATTTAAAACAAGCAGTTTAAAATATCTATTTCATTAAATTGCCCAATTTTTTCATATTTTTTGCCATCATGAATATTTTTTGCAAATATTGCACCTAAAATTGCCTCTAAGTTAGATGCTGGGAGCATATTTTCTGGCAAGCTGGTAATGGAAAATTTATATTTAAGAGCAGTTTGCAAGCTTTTACAATCAATTGAAGTTCTCTCTGGATAATTTGGAGAAACTCCCATCGCTTGCCTTAGCTGAAAATTATAGTATCTAAAAATTGGATAGCCCTCGTAGTGCATATCTTTTAAAAGGTTTGAAATTCTTGAAGTTAGCCTGTTTGTCCAATTATTTGAATTTATATCAAATCTATCCTCAATTTGTTTATACCCTTTTGCCATCATTCTCCATTTGCCAGTAAGAAGTGTGTTATCTTGAGCAAGTGAAACTGCAAAAATTGTTTCATTTATTGAATTATAATTTTTCAAAAAATGTTTTATATCTTCATCTGAATATAATTTATCTAAATAAACAACATCTAAATTTTCATCTAAAACAGCAACTCCTGAATCATAATTTGAATTTGGAGCAAGGGATAAACCTAAAAAATATTTTTTTCTGTTTTGAAATTCCATAATTTCAAGTATAATTAATAAAGTTTAATATCGCAAGGGAAAGAATTTTGCAAAGTCAAAAGAAAGATTTCATAATAGGCAGTATATTTTTTGCACTCTCAACATTTTGTGCTTGTTTTCTCCCTAGCATTTTTAGATTTTTTGATATTAGTTTCTATTTTAATAAAGCAGAATATATGGTAATAATTATTTGCCTAGCTTCAGCTGGACTTTTGTATTTTATAACACTTAAAAAATACGACTCAAAAGCTTTAATGATAATATTTTTAGGCATATTAATCACAATTGCACTAAAATTTTTACCTTAATTTCAAAAAGCCCCAAAACCCTTGATTTTTCAATTTGTGCATGATATAAATTGACTATTCAGTAGATTAATTTTGCCCAAGGAGGTGAAAACAATGCCAGAAATCAGAGTAAGAGAAAACGAAAGTATAGAAAGTGCTCTTAAACGTTTCAAGAAAAAAATTCAAAAAGCAGGTATCTTATCTGAAATTAAAAGAAGAGAAACATACGAAAAACCTTCTGTAAAAAGAAAACGTAAATCAGAAGCTGCTAGAAAAAGAAAAGTTTAAAATTTTTAGAGGGGGTAATACCCCTCTTTAACTATGGAGGAAATTATGGCAAAAGATTGTAGTTTTGATATTGTATCAGAATTTGACCGTCAAGAGTTATTAAACGCTGTTGACCAAGTTAAACGCGAATTAACAAGCAGATTTGACTTAAAAAACACAAATTCAACAGTGGAATTAGACTCAGATAAAACAATTACCATAACAACATCAGACGATATGAAATTAAGAAATATCGTGGATATTCTTCAATCTAAAATGGTTAAAAGAAATTTGAGCATTAAAATTTTAGATGCACAACCTGTTGAAAATGCACTAGGTGGAAATGTTCGCCAAGTTTTCAATCTTAAAAAAGGTTTAACTCAAGAAATTGCTAAAAAAATTACAGGCATAATTAAAGATTCAAAAATGAAAGTTCAACCTTCAATTCAAGGCGAACAAGTTAGAGTGTCAGGAAAAGACAAAGACGACTTGCAAGCCGTTATTAAACTTTTAAGAGAAAAAGAAGCTGAGCTAAATATTCCTTTGCAATTTACAAACTATAGATAGTATGAAATTAAACTTAGAAAAAACAGGAATTGTCTATAACCCAAACATTGATGGGTGCTTTGAGTTTGCTAAAAAATTGCAAGATGAATTTGAAAATAGTTCAGTTTATTCTGTTTTTGAAATTGAAAAACAAACTCTTCCAACATTCGTTATTGTTGCTGGAGGAGATGGCACAATTTTAAGATGTGCAAGATATTTTTCAAAATTTGAAATTCCAATTTTTGGTTTCAACTTAGGACACTTGGGATTTTTAGCCCAAGCGCAAATTGAAGATATGAAATCAATAGTTGAAGAAATTAAAGGCGAAAAATGCAAAATTGAAAACAGAATAATGCTTCAAGTTGAAATAAACAGCGAAAAGCATTACGCACTTAATGATTTTGTTATTAAGGGAGCAATTTTTTCAAGAACATCAACTTATGAATTGTTCATAAATGAAACTCACACATCTAGCTACCTTGCAGATGGAATTATTATTTCAACTCCAACAGGCTCAACTGCCTATGGGCTATCTGCTGGTGGACCTGTAATTTCTCCAAATTTATCATCATTTTCAATTGTCCCAATTTGCCCACATACATTGAATGCTAGACCAATTGTTGTTTCAAGTGATGAAATTATTAAAATTAAAACAAAAGATATAAATTCTGCGAAATATAAAATCACGCTAGATGGACAAAAAGAGTTCGCAATTGAGGGCGAAGTTGTTGTTAAAAAAGGTGATATTGTTGCAAAACTTTTACTTTTAGACAGAGAACAAAATAACTTTTATAATATATTAAGAGAGAAATTCAGCTGGGGGACTGCTCCTAAAAGATGATAACATCACTTTTTATCAAAAATTTTATCTTAATAGACGAGCTCAACATAGATTTTGAGGGTGGTTTTGGTGCAATTTGTGGCGAAACTGGTGCTGGAAAAAGTGTTATTTTAAAAGCACTAGACACCGTTTTAGGTGGCAAGGGAAACAAAGAATTAATTAAACAAGGAGCAGAAAAATCCTTGATTGAAGCTTGTTTTCAAGGTTTATCTGGAATTGAAATTAATATTGATGATGAAGTAGAAAAATTAGAAGATGAAATTATAATTTCAAGAGAAATAGGGCAAACTGCTAGCAAATTTAGGGTAAATGGAGCATTAGTTAATGCAGAATATATTAAAAAACTAGGAGAAAAACTTGTTGATATTCATACTCAACATCAAACCTACGCTTTTTTAACAAAAAAATATCATATTAAATTTTTAGATGACTACATTAAAAACACAAATCCGGAATTTGCAGGAAAATTAAGCGATTTTGAAGCATATTACAAAGATTTTATTGAAACTAAAGCAAAAATTCAAAAAATCGAGGCAAATAATTCTGAAAACTTAAGACGTGCAGACTTTTTAAGATTTCAAATTGGAGAAATTGAAAATCTTGCACTTGAGCCTGATGAAGAAGAAAATTTAAGAGAAGAATTGAACATTTTAGCTGATGTAGAAGAGATTAAAGAAGTTAGCTATAAATCTTTTTGGGGCTTAATGGGAGATGAAAACTCAATAATATCAGCCCTTTCGTCTATTGAAAGTAATTTAAATTATCTAAATTCTAAAGATAAAAATGTTGAAAACATTTTAAATGAATTTTATGATGGCTATGAAAACTTAA
>JAZSMU010000039.1:0-3069 GCA_045536045.1 Candidatus Gastranaerophilales bacterium | reverse complement strand
AAAAATTCTATGTTTATTTTTATATTAATATAATTTTATATTTTTATATAATCTTGAAATAGCTTGCAAGAGTTTAGTTTTCAGAATTATTTTTTTAATGTTTTTATTATTTATATTTTAAAAAATAAACATAAAACATAGCAAAAAGGGGGTAGAAATTTATATTTTTGATTTAAAATAATATATAAGAGGAGTTTATAATGTATAATTTGAAATCAAAATTTGCCGAAGAATTTATTAATCACGAAGAAATAATTGAATCTATTGAATACGGCAAAAAAAATTCAAAAAACGAAGAATTAATAACAACAATTATTGAAAAAGCAAAAAAAATGAAAGGGCTAAGCCACAGAGAAGCTATAGTTCTTTTAATGTGTGAATTATCTGATAAAAATGAAGAGATATTTAAGTTAGCAAAAGAAATTAAGCTTAAATATTATGGGAAAAGAATTGTTCTTTTTGCACCACTTTATTTATCTAATTATTGCGTAAATGGTTGTGTATATTGCCCATATCATCACCAAAATAAACACATAGCAAGAAAGAAAATGACCCAAGAAGAAATTGAAAGAGAAGTTATTGCTCTTCAAGATATGGGGCACAAAAGGCTTGCTCTTGAAACTGGAGAAGACCCTGTTAATAACCCAATTGAATATGTTTTAGAAAGCATTAAAACAATTTACTCTATTAAACATAAAAATGGTGCAATCAGAAGAGTAAATGTTAATATCGCAGCAACAACTGTTGAAAACTACAAAAAATTAAAAGAGGCTGGAATTGGGACTTATGTTCTATTCCAAGAAACTTACAATAAAGAATCTTATGAAAAACTACATCCAACAGGACCAAAACATAACTACGCATACCACACAGAGGCTATGGATAGAGCTATGGAGGGTGGAATTGAAGATGTTGGTTTGGGTGCTTTATTTGGGCTTGAAAACTACGCATATGAGCTTGTTGGGCTTTTAATGCACGCAGAACATTTAGAAGCAGTTTATGGAGTTGGACCACATACAATTAGTGTTCCAAGAATTAGAAAAGCAGATGACATTGACCCAAATTCATTTGATAATTCAATTGATGACGATACATTTGCAAAAATTATTGCAACATTAAGAATTGCAACTCCATACACGGGAATGATTATTTCAACTAGGGAAAATAGTAAAATGAGAGCAAGAGCACTTGAGCTTGGTGTTTCTCAAATTTCTGGTGGCTCTAAAACAAGCGTTGGAGGATACGCAGATAACACAGAAGATGAGGAAGATTCTGCACAATTTGATGTTGTAGATAGAAGGATACTAGACGAAGTTATTAATTGGCTTATAGATTTAGGCTTTATTCCAAGTTTCTGCACAGCTTGCTATAGAGAGGGAAGAGTTGGCACACGCTTTATGGATATATGTAAAGACCTTGAAATCCACCACTGTTGCACACCAAACGCCCTAATAACTCTTAAAGAATATTCTGAAGATTACGCCTCAAAAGACACAAAAGAAAAAGCAGAAAAACTCATTAAAGAGGAGCTTCAAAATATTCAAAATGAAAAAATCAAATCTGTTTTGATGAATAATATTAAGGAAATTGAAAAAGGTGAAAGAGATTTCAGATTTTAGGAGCAAAAATGAAAACTGCAATTAAAAATTTTATGGAATTAACAAGATTTTGGTCTATTCAACTATCTATTGCACCATTTATAGTTACACTTTTATGGGCATTAGGCTATGGAGTTAGCAAATTTAATGTTATTTTGGCATTTATTGCTGTTATTTGTCTGCATTTAGGTGGGAATCTTTTAGATGACATTATTGATGTATGGCAAAAGCTTAAACAAGGAATAAAATTAAGTGAAATTTGCTTTTGTGATGACAAAAATAAGGCAAGATTATTAATAAATCAAACATATTCTCTTAAAAATGCAATTATAATTAATTCTATTTTATTTTTAATTCCAATTTTTTGTGGAATATATTTCTATTTAATTTTTGGAGCTCCAATATTATTTTATGCACTTTTAGGAGCAATTTTAATAATCTTATATCCAATTAGCTCAAAATTTTATATGGCAGAAATATTTATAGGAACGCTTTTTACAATAATTCTTCCAAAGGCTGTTTATTTTGTTTTAACAGGAAATCAAAGCCTTAATTTGAGCCACTTTTCGGTTTCAATGTTTCTTTTAATGGTTGCTGTTCTTCATACTCATTCAATTACAGATTGGGAACATGATGAAAAATGTGGCAAAAACACACTCGCAAGACTATTTAAAACAAAAAGAAATGCAATTAGAGCTTTAGGCTGGATGATTTTTGGAGCATATTTAAATTTAGCAATTCTAATTTCAATATATTTCCTACCAGGCTCAATGATTATGGCATTTATAACAACACCGATTGCCGTTGAGCTTGTTCAATCTCTTAAAAAATATATAACTCTAGAAAACTCAGACTTAACTCCAAGATGGTGGATGGGTTTTATGGAAAATTGGGAAGAAATTAAAAATCAAAATACGCAATATTTTATGTATAGATTTTATTTAGCAAGAAATTTATGCGTGTATTTTATAATAATTTCTGCACTAATGTATGCAATTTCAAATTATTACACTTTAGGACAATAAAATTAGAAAACAAGGCAATACTTAATTCAGTAGTTTTTTAATATATTTTCTAAATGAAAATTATTAAATACATTATTGTTGCAATTTTAGCCTTGCTTCTTTTTGGGTGCAAAAATTCTGAAGAAAAAATTGTTCGCCCTGTTGAAGTTATTAAAATTGAAGAAAAAGAGAAGTCAGATTTTAAAACATTTTCAGGGATAGTAATTTCAAATACATCCCCAGATTTAACATTCAAGGTTGAGGGGCAAATTAAAAAAATTTATGTTAAAGAGGGAGAAAAAGTTAAAAAAGGACAAATTCTAGCAGAGTTAGACAATATAATTTATAAAATTGAAGAAAATGAAATGAGTGCAAACTTAAATGATGCAGAAAATATATATCAAAACGCAAAAAGCTACTTTAAAAGAATTGATATGCTTCATAAAGAAGGTGGAATATCTGATTCA
>JAZSMU010000095.1:0-8575 GCA_045536045.1 Candidatus Gastranaerophilales bacterium | reverse complement strand
AAGTTGTTAATAACTATTTAATTTTTAAACAGATGATAAAGTTAAATAATAAATATTAAAATATCCTTTTTCATTAAAAATTTTAGTTATTTCATTTAAAGTTGCTCCAGTTGTTACAATATCATCAAAAATTATAATATTTCTTTCTTTTTCAAGCCCTGAAAGGTTTTTAATAGAAAATGAATTTTTAATATTCTCAAATCTTTTATTTGCACTAACTCTAAATTGAGATTTTGTTAATTTATTTTTATATAAAATTTTAAAATTATAATCAAGTTTTAATGTTGTGCAAAAGTCTTTAATAATAAGATTATTATGGCAATATCCACGCCTAAAATTTTTAATAAAATGAGATGGTGTTGGAATAAAAATTGGATTTTTTATATTTTTTAATTCTGAATTTAAATAATATTCAACTAAAAATTCTGAAAAGTCTTTATATAAGCTCTTTTTACCTTTAAATTTATAATTTAAAATTAATTTTTTAATTTCATTTTTATAATCAAAAGCAGAATAAACAGGTTTTGAACAAATAATTTTATTAAAATCTTTTCTAAAGTTTTTAATTTGTTTTGCACAAGTTTTGCACAAAGATTTTTCTTGTTTTGAACAACACAAAATACATTTTTTATAAAAGATATTATTTAAAAAATTTTTCATAAATATTTATTAATTTCTTTGTGAATTTAAAACAATATAATATAATTTATTTATGACAAAAACAATATTTGAAAAATCTAAAAATTATAATGAAAAAGAAATTTCTTTTGAACACAAAAATAAAAGAAATTCTAAATTAAATATTCCAACAATGCCTGAAATTGAAGTTATGAGGCACTATAAAGAATTAAGTGATAAAAATTTTTGTATTGAAAAAGGATTTTATCCACTTGGTTCTTGCACTATGAAATATAATCCAAGAATTAATGAATTGATGGCAAGTCTTGAAGGTTTTAATTTTCTTCATTTTGAAGTTGATGACATGGATTGCCAAGGTTCTTTAAAATTATTATATGAATTAGAAAAATCTTTATCTTATATTACAGGAATGGATGCAATAACTCTTCAACCTTGTGCAGGTGCTCATGGCGAACTTACAGGGATGATGATAGTTAAAAAATATTTTGAAAAAATTGGTCAAAATAGAAAAAAAGTTATTGTTCCAGATTCTGCACACGGAACAAACCCAGCAAGTGCTAAAATGTGTGGATATGAGATTATTGAAGTTAAATCTAATGAAGTTGGGCAAGTTGATATTGAAGCCTTGAAAGAATTATTAGATGAAGATGTTGCTTGTTTAATGATGACAAATCCTAATACATTAGGAATTTTTGATGAAAATATTTTAGAAATTTCAACTTTAGCCCATAAAAACGGAAGTTTATTATATTATGATGGTGCTAATTTCAATGCAATTATGGGTAAAACAAATCCAAAATTAATGGGATTTGATATAGTCCACCTAAATTTACATAAAACATTTTCAACTCCTCACGGTGGTGGTGGTCCAGGTGCTGGTCCTGTTGGAGTTATTAAAGAATTAGAAGAATTTTTGCCAACACCAAGAGTTGTTTTTGATGGTAAAAATTATAAAAGAGAATATAATTTTCCATATTCAATAGGTAAAATTTCAACTTGTATGGGAAATTTTGGAGTATTAATTAGAGCCTATACATATATTTTAATGATGGGTAAATTACTTAAAAAAGCTTCAGAAGATGCAGTTTTGAGTGCTAATTATTTAAAAGAAAAATTAAAAGATGTTTATCATCTTCCATACGATATTAAATGTATGCATGAATTTGTTTTGTCTGGCGAAAAACAAGCAGAAAAAGGTGTTCATACAATTAATATTGCAAAAGCGTTAATGGACTATGATATTCATCCACCAACAGTTTATTTCCCATTAATTGTTCATGAAGCAATTATGATTGAACCTACAGAATCTGAATCAATTGAAAACCTTGATAGATTTGTTGATGTAATGAAAGAAATTGCAAAAATGGTTGATGATGGTGTTGATTTTGAACAATTCCCAGCTTCAACTCCTGTTCAAAAAATTGATGAAGTAATGTGTGCTAGAAAGCCAAATTTAAAACATGAATAATTTTGACCTTAAACAATATGCATATTTGGGCGATTCTTTGTGGGAAGTTATAATTAGAAGAATTATTATTGAAAAAACCCCTGTTCAAAGAAAAATGCATAATTTAACAACTTTGTTTGTTAATGCAAATTTTCAGGCAGAATTTTTAAATTCAATTATGCCAATTTTATCTGAAGAAGAGAAAAACCTTGCAAAATCTGCAAGAAATATAAAATTAAATATAAATAAAAAAAATAATCCACAAATTCATTCTTCTGCAACAGCATTTGAAGCAATAATTGGATATTTTTATTTAGAAAATAGAGAAAAATTTAATTTAATTGAAAAATTAACAACAGAAATTATAAGAAATTTAATTTAGTTTTCCATGCTTTTTATTTTGAGGCATGCCTCAAAAATTGCAAAAAGGCACAAAATTTACAATTCTTCATATAAAATACAGGTACACCAAAAGCATGAAAACATGGATGTAGCATGCGTTTTGCATGTATCAAATCATGGAAACATGGGCTAGACATGCGTTTTCATGATTTTCATTTCTAAAAGTCAATAATATCAAGCATTTTCAGCTTTGTTAAGAAATATTATGCCCCTCATGTTTTAGCCTTGATAAAAGGTTTTGTAAATATATAATTATATTAAACCTAGACAAGACAAGGCTTTCGCTTATAGGTGGCGAATCTTTGCTGGGTCTGTTTGACTTGCAAAATTAATCGGGAGATTTATATAGTGTTAGAAACCAGAAACTTTGGTAGAGCTGTTGCTGTTAGAAGATGGACTACAACTGCCATTGATTGTTATAAAAGAGGTTGTAATTGCGAAGGTTGTTTTTACACAGACTTTTTCGCTAATTCAAGCCAAAAATGCCAAATGAAATCATCAGTTTTAGAGCTTGTTAGAGTTCTTGGAAAACCTGATGTTGAAGTTCAACAAGTTTTAATGGACTAATTATTTCATCAAAACTTTTGCTTCTTTGTTTTCTAAATATTTAACTGCACCAACACCTGCAATTGCACCGTCTGCAACTGCTGTAATTACTTGTCTTAAAGGTGTTGTACGCAAGTCGCCAATTGCAAAAACCCCTTCAACATTTGTTTGCATAAACACATCTGTTTTAACAAATCCATTTTGGTCTTGCTCAATTTGACCATTAAACAATTCGCAATTTGGTTTAAAGCCAATGTATGGGAAAACGCCGTCTACATCAAGAGTTGATTTTTCTCCAGTTTTTACATTTTTAATTTCAATTTGGCTAACTCCAGCACCACCATTAATTATTTTTTCAACAACAGAATCTAAAACAAATTCAATTTTTTCATTTTGTTTTATTCTCTCTTGAACAATTTTATCTGCTCTAAATTCATCACGTCTGTGAATTAAATAAACTTTTTTAGCAAAGCGAGTTAGGTAGCTTCCTTCTTCAAGGGCTGCATTCCCACCACCAACAACTGCCACGGTTTTATCTTTATAAAAAGCACCATCGCAAACAGCACAATAGCTAACGCCTTTTCCAATGTTTTCAATTTCGCCCTCAACACCTAATTTTTGAGGTTTTGCTCCAGTCGCTAGAATAATGCTTTTTGCTTTATATTCCTTGCCACTAATATCCGTAATTGTTTTAATATCTGAAACAAGGTCAACAGATTTTATTTCAACCATTGGGAATTTTTCAATTTCAAATTTGTTTAAGTGTTCTTCAAATTTTTCGCTTAATTCCCAACCTTCAATTTCTTTAAATCCTGGATAATTTTCAATTTCTAAATAATTAACAGGAGCACCACCAAACATAGTAATATCCATAATTGCACATTTAATATTTCCTCTTGCACAATATATTCCTGCACTCATTCCTGCAGGTCCTGCTCCTAAAATAATACAATCAAAAATTTTATCCATATTTCCTCAACTAATACTCTCTAAATTTTCTACCTGATATCTGATATTTTACCACTTTTTGGCTATAAAGGGCACCATTTTTATATTTTTGAATTTCAAATTTATCAGTGCCACTAAAGGAATCATCTTTTAATGTTATTTCTGGAGTTTCAATTAATTTAATTTTTTCTCCCTCTCCTAAGTCTTTTTCGTCTATGTTAGTAAATTTTAAAAAAGCACCATCAGAGCTTGAAAAAGCCTTATCAACCTTAACTTCTCCCCTTGCTCCAGATAGTCTGTTTTCAAGTATTATGACATTTCCGTTTTTCCATAAGTTCCAAATTTGACTTGTAGAAGATTTAAATTCTTTAGGGGCTGAACCTATAATTTCTCCTCTAACCATCCAATTTCCAAAAAATCTGTCATCAACAGTGTTTTTAACAATACCACCTGAAATTGACTCAGCAAAGGCATTTTGCGTTAATAAAACAAACAATAAAATTAAAAACTTTTTCATAAATTTATTATAATTACGCTTTTAAAAAATTCAATTGTTCAGCTGTTCATTTTAAATTTACAAAAAATTCTAAAAATGCTATAATTATCTTGTTGGTATGGCTAAAAATCTTAAAATAGCATTTGTTTGGCACTTTCATCAACCGTCTTATCAAGAGAATAAAGATGGCGATTTCTTAATGCCATGGGTAGGCTTACACGCTACAAAAGACTATCTTCCAATGCTTAAATATGTTGATAAAATTGAGGGCTTAAAGCTTAATTTTAACATTACACCAACATTATTAGATTCAATTGAAAAATATGCAAATGGCTCACTAGATGCGTGTTTAAGATTTTTATTGTGTGATGAAAACAAACTAACAGAAAAAGACAAAATTTTTATTATAGATAATTATTTTGATGCCAACTATACAAATATGGTAATGCCTAGAAAGCATTATGAAAAGCTATACAAAAGAAAATTTTCAAAAGAAGAAATTGATACCAAAATTTATTCAAATCAAGACTATGCAGATATTATTACCAACTTTCATTTATGTTGGATAAATAAAGAATTTGAAGCAGATTATCCAGAATTAAAAAAATTATTTGCAAAAGAAAAAAATTATTCTAAAAAAGACAGACAAAAAATTTATGAAATTTCAACCGATATCACAAAAAGAATAATTCCAGAATTTAAAAAATATTTTCAAGAAAAGAAAATTGAAATTTCTACAAGTCCATACTATCACCCAATTTTGCCATTATTATTAAACATTAATGAATCTCATTATCCATATTCTTTAAATCTTCCTCTTAATTCAAAAATTATGAAAGAAGATGCTAATTTGCAAGTGCAAAAAGCAATTAAAAGATTTAAAGAAATTTTTGGTAAAAAACCAAAAGGAATGTGGCTTTCAGAACAATGCGTAAGCAAGGATACAATTAAACTTTTAAATAAAAATGATATTAAATGGACAATTTCAGAATTTGGAATTTTGGAAGAAACAATAAATAGGGAATTTCCAAGAGATTTTGAGGGTAATCTTCTAGACCCATTTTTCCTAACCAACATTTACAAAATAGATAAAATAGAAAATACCAACATTGTTTTTTCAGATTCTTTATTCACAAACCTTATCGGTTTCACTTATGGTAATTATGACCCTGTTCAATCTGCACAAAATTTATATGAAAAAATTAAAAATATTCAAAGCAAACTTCAAAACTCGCCAAACAAAAATCATTTAATTACAATTGCAATGGATGGCGAAAATTGTTGGGAATGTTATCCAAACAATGGAAAAGAGTTTTTAGAAGAATTATTTAGTTTAATTGCTCAAGATAAAACTCTAAAAACAGTTTGTTTAGGCGAATATTTAGAAAAAAATAAAGAAACAACAAAACTTCCAGACCTTGCAAGTGGTTCTTGGATAAATAGAAATTTTGATTTATGGATAGGCGAACCTGTTAAAAACCTTGCTTGGAGCTATATTGCAACAACAATTGAAGATTTTAAATCTTTTAAAAGAAAAATTAAAGACGAAGAATTATTAAAAGAAGCACAAAACGAAATTCATATTGCTCAAGGCTCCGATTGGTTATGGTGGTATGGAGAGCCTAATGATTCAGGCAGAGATTACATTTTTGACCATTTATTTAGAGGAAGATTAAAAAATGTTTATAGAATTTTGGGTGTTGAATACCCTCAATATCTTGATGTTCCTCTAATTTCAATGGTTGGAAAACCAATTAGAAGCCCTAGAAAGAAAATTACTCCATATATAGACGGAACAAAAAGCATATTTTCTGATAATTGGAAAGATGCTGGATGTATTTTCCTTCCAGACTCTCCAACATTTTCTCATAGAAAATTAGTAAAGGGCATTTGTTATGGTTTTGATGATGATAACTTATATTTCAAAATAGAAATAAACAAAACAAATACAAAACATTATAAAGATATTCTATGCCAAATTTTCATATATATTCAATCTAATAGCGATAAATATGGTTCTCCAATTAGGCTTATAAATAGAACTGAAAATACTTATCCAATTTTGCAAAACAAATTTACTCAAGAAATTAAAATCTCATTATTAAATGAAAAATTATTGCCAATGAGATTGTCTCACGCAATGGAAAATAATTTGTGGGTAAGGCTTGAATCTAAAAATTGCGAACAAGCATATTTAGACACAATTGAGGCTAGAATTCCTCTTAAAGAATTATTAATTAAATCAGGACAAAATATTTCTTTCTGTGTTGTTGAAGCTAGGGATGGAACAACAGAAGAGGTTTACCCTCAAGATATGATGATTAATCTTTATATTTAAAATACCATTTAATTTTGTCAATTATAAAGCTTTCCATTTCAAAATTTTTAATATCTGGATATGGTGGCAAGAAACTTATATCAATTTTGCCAGTTTTAATGTTGTGTTTTTGATTAAAATGATAATGCGTTGTTATATAGTTATTGTTTAAAGGCAGAGAATATTTTTTACATAATTTTGAGCAAAAATAAAAGCAATTTTCAGCTTGTTGTTTTTTAATTGGATAATTCCCTATATTTTTTGGGCTAATAAATCCATGCATTCCACACATTGAAACTCCAATAGAGCCTGTGTTCCCAAGCTTTGTGTGCATAGCGTATTGGTTGTTTTTACAAATAATATTGGCTTCAGGTTGAAATTTACCCGAATAAACCTTACCACACCCATCTACAATATAATGATAATGCTCCAAATCAGCTTTGTTGGGGATATTTTTTCCAGCCGTCCAGTGCAAAATAATCCTCTTTAGCATATTTAAAATATAAATTGAAAAACCTTAAAACTCCCTAGAATTAACAAAAAATTTATATTATCCAATTTTTTTCTTTAATTTTGTTTGGATATTGCAAGCAAGAGCAATATTATCTGAAAGCTCTTTATACCTTTCTTTGTCCTCTCCATAAGGGATTTTGGTGCTTATTAATTTTTTTGTATCTTTATTTAATTTTTTTAATTCAACAACAGAATCTTTAATGCTTTTAGATTTTGCAAGTGGTGGAAAAACAAATGAAAAAATGCCATAAAAAGATTTAAATTTATCTTTTTTGTTTTTTGCAAAATTTGCCCATTTTTGTTTTATGGATAATTTTGAATTTTTATTTATAGGTGCAACATTGCCTAAAATATTGGCGTCTAGGTCATTCAGCCTTTTTTTATTTTTAATTTCTTTTTTAATTTCCTCTTTCACTTCTTCGGTTATAATTTCAATATTTTTATTTTCTTGAAAAATATTCTCACCAAAATTAACACTCATATCTTCAAAAGCAGAATGAGAACTAGTTAAGGAAAAATTATTTAGGCTGAAAGGGGATGATTTTAGACTTTTTTCCATAGTTAAATGTATTATAAAGCATTTTTTTATAAAATTTACCATATACAAGAAGTATTTTTTTATTATAATAGACTTGTTATTTGGAGAAAATTATGTGGGAATATACAGACACAGTTAAAGAACATTTTACAAATCCAAAAAATGTTGGAGAAATTGAAAACGCAGACGCAGTTGGTGTTGCTGGCAGTTTACAGTGTGGCGACCAACTAAAATTATATTTAAAAATTGAAAATGGCATTATTCAAGATGCAAAATTTCAAACTTTTGGTTGTGGCTCAGCCGTTGCAGCTTCATCAATGCTTACAGAAATGGTTAAAGGAAAAACTATTGAAGAAGCTAAAACCATTACAAACAAGCAAATTGCTGATATGCTAGGTGGTCTGCCTGCTCAAAAAATGCACTGTTCTGTTATGGGAAGAGAAGCACTAGACGCTGCAATTAAAAATTATGAAGGCGTTGAAGTTGTTGAAGATAAAACAGTTTGCAATTGTTATGATGTTCATTTAAGCGATATTAAAAAAGCTGTTTTAGAAGGCGTTACAACACCAAAAGAATTTTCTGAAAAAACTGGTGCAGGAATGGGTTGCAAAAAATGCAAAGAGCTTGTTGAAAAACTATTTAATGAGGAGCTAAATAGTGCCCAATAAAATTGTTTATTTAGACAATAATGCAACAACAAAAGTAGATTCAAAAGTTCTTGAAGCTATG
>JAZSMU010000062.1:0-2011 GCA_045536045.1 Candidatus Gastranaerophilales bacterium | reverse complement strand
TTAATAACATCTTTTTCTCTTGGATTTAATAAGTTGATAACATAGTTAATGTCTGCCTTTAGGGCTTTTTGTTCAATTAAATTTTCAATGTTATTTTTCTTGTCTTCAATAACTTCTTCATAAGTTAATGAATTTTCTTTTGAAAAGTCTAGTGCTGAATTTAGAGATAAACTTTGAGAAAATGCATTCAAATATGCATCAATTTTGTTTGTTTCAACTTTAATTTTTTCGCATACATCTTCTTTTTTAATTTCAACACCATATTTTTTTTCAAGCTCATTTTTAATTTTATTGTATTTTGATAATGTTTCTTGAACATAAACAGGAATTTTTACACAATTTCCTTGTTCTGAAATCGCCTTAAAAATTGCTTGTTTTACCCACCAAGTTGCGTATGTTCCAAATTTATATCCCAAATCTGGATTAAATTTTTCAACGCTTGCAATTAATGCCATATTTCCTTCCTGAATGAGGTCTGTTAAAGGAATGTTTGTTTTATGAATATTGCTTTTGATAACACTTAAAACTAGTTTTAAATTTGCTTTAACAAGTGCATTTTTGGCAAATTTATCCCCATTTTTTGCTAAGCGAGCAAGCTCAATTTCTTCTTTTAAGTTTAAATCTGGGTAGCAAGAAATTTTCTTTGCGTAAGCTTTGATTTCGTCATCAAATTGAACCATAAAAGTTTTTTTTGCATTAATCATAAATATATCTCCTATTTTGTCAGCACAAAGTTAGCCCTTAAAGTGTAGTTTAGGTGCACAAGTCTAGAGGTTTTTTAATAAAACCTAGTTGGGAAAATAGTTAGTTAGAAAAAGAATAGTATATATTGAATATATACACAATATATCATTTCAATTTTTAAAATTCAACCCTATTATTAAGAAATATTAAGATAAATTTTCATTTTATCATCAATTTTGTAATATTTCTTAATAAAATCTACAAAATATCAATTGGGTCAACATCAATAATAAGTTTAATATCATCTGGCATAATTATATTGTTAATAAAGCTAGAGGCAATTCTATGCCCTTTTTCGCCCATTTTGTTTTTAACAATTATATTAAACCTATACTCATTTCTAATTTTTTCCAAAACACAAGGAGCTGGCCCTAGAATGTTTAATCTTTCTGAAAGTCCTTGTTTTTCAACAAAATCTTGAAATCTTTTTGTGATTTCTAATGATGCTCTTTCGCATCTGTAATTATTTTTTGAAACCAAAACAAGCCTTATTATGCTTGAAAATGGTGGATAATCCAGAGCTTCTCTTGTTTCAATTTCTGCATCATAGAATGTTTCATAGTCTTGATTTTTGGATAAATTTATATATTCATTTTCTGTGTTGTAAACCTGAAAAACAACTTCTCCCTTGTCATCTCCCCTGCCAGACCTGCCAGCAACTTGAGTTAGAAGAGAAAATCCTCTTTCAGAGCTTCTGTAATCTGGCAAATTAAAACTCATATCTGCATTAATAACTCCAACAAGAGTTACATTTTTATTATCAAGTCCTTTTGCTATCATTTGTGTGCCAATTAGAATATCAATTTCGCCATTTTCAAACCTGTTTAAAATATCAATATGTTCATTTTTTTTAGACAAAATGTCTGAGTCAAAGCGTTCAATATTAAAATCTTTAAAAATTTCGCGTGCAATTTTTTCTATTCTCTCAACACCATAGCCAATATTTTCAATACATTCACCACCACACTTTTGGCATTTTTCCATATTTTTAATTTCATAATTACACCAATGGCATTTATGCGAATTGTCTTGCTTATGATAAATTAAAGGAATTTCACATCTTGGGCAAATTGCAACCTCACCACATTCCATACATTGCGTGTAGGTTGAATATCCACGCCTATTAATTAAAAGAATTGTTTGGTGCCCACTTTCTTTGGTTTCTTTAATTTTTCTAATCAAATATTTAGAAAAAACGCCATAATTTTTCTCATATTGCTCCATTTTCATATCAACAATAGAAACTTTTGGCAAATTTTGGCTATTA
>JAZSMU010000104.1:0-2100 GCA_045536045.1 Candidatus Gastranaerophilales bacterium | reverse complement strand
CCTCCGACTTGAATTGAAGATGGGTTTTCTGATATTTGATAATTTCCTGTTGCGTTATATATGGCAGTTTTCCCAGCTGTTTCTAAAGTATAATGAGCTGCTGCGCTTGCAGATGCATTAATGGAAGCCCTTAGGGCTGATTTACCAACATTTTTTGCAGCATTTTTAAATAATTCTTTTCCACTAACTTTTATGGATTCTTTTGCAGCCTGTTTTGCAGCCGAACCAAACACTGTTTTAAGTCCTTTGCCTGCTAGTCCACCTGCCATTGCTCCAGCTAAAGCCCCATCCACAGCACCTGATGCAAAATCTAAAACACCTTGTTCAAATGAATAACCAGCATCACTTGTTAGACCATCTGAAGCTTTAATTGCTAAATTTGTTACAGCGCCAACTCCAGCAGCTAAAGCTAAAGAAGCTCCTCCAGTGAATGGTGCAGCTATAACTGCTACAGTTGTAACAATACCAACAACAATACCTGCCCCAATGTCTGACGCCATTTGGGAAGTATTTTCAAAGTCATATATTACCTCAGTGCCTTTTGATACTTTGTTTGTATTTATTCCTTGACTAGCAAGTTCATTGAGCATTGCTTCTTCAAAAGCTTTTGCTTCTTTATCGGATAATTTTTTGCCTATGCTTTTTTCATATTCAGCTTTGCATTCTTCAATATATGCCTCTGTATCTAAAAGCAAGCCTGTTATGCTTTGCTCTGTTAATGCTTCGCCTGTTATTGCTTGATATTTTGCAGCAAAATCAGGGTCGTCTGGATTTAGTTCATTAACAAGCTTTTGAAACTCTTCTATTTTCGCTTGTGCTTTAATATTTGTTGTGCCAAAGCCAAGTCCATTGTTGAGAAAACCTATAGTTTTTGTAAACCAACCTTGACCATCATGTGCTTCTTTTAATTCTTTACTTAAATTTGCAGCTTGTTCTTTTAATTTATTGCAAATTTCTTGTTTTTGTTCTTTTGTTAATGTATTTGCAAGTTGATTAGCTTGGGTTATTTCAAGCATTTTATCTTGGGTTAATTCACAACCCATTATTTTTTCATATGCATCTTTAATTTTTGATGGGTCTTTAATTGCTCCATTTAATAATTTTGTATATTCAGTAATTTTGTTTTTAATTTTGCTAGAACCACCACCCCATAAGCTACTGATTCCATCGCCAATGGCGCCAAAGAATCCTCTATTTTTTGTTGCACCTTCATATTCTGATTGCAATTTGTCAATCTCTGCTTGCATTTGAGCAATAAGTAGCTCGTTCATTTCCTCTTCTTGATTAGCTTGTGAAATTTGAGTGTTTGATATGGTGTTATTTTCGTTAAATTCTAGGTCTATTTGTTGGTTTTCGTCTGTATATAAAATACCTTGCACTTCTCCCGTTTGTGCAACTTCATTTATTTGCTCAACATAAGAAGCTCCTGCAGATGCCTGCAAGAAAATTTTCTTATTATTGAAATTATCATTGATGCCATTTACCATTTCACAACCTTTGATTGTGTAAACGGCATATTTTGACTGAAAATTTAACTCTCTAAGTATAATTTTACAAAAAGTTACAATTAAACAAAAATATATTTTTCAATTTTTCTTTTTTTATCTTCAGTTATAGAGTTTTTAATGTAAAAATCTTCTAGTGAAGTGTATTTTCCATATTTTCTTCTCATATGCACCATTTTTTTGGCTTCAAATTGTGATATTTCTGGTAACTCAACAAACAAATACCAAGGAGCTTTGTTGATATTTAATATAGGCTCTGTAATCATATTTTCTTTGATTTTTGAAGCTATTTCTTGCTTTTGGGCTTTTATAAAAACAGGAATTAAACAAAGTAAAATAATTTCTAAAATTAATATAATTATTCCTGAAGCAACATTTAAATGCACAAATGCAAGTGCAGGAATTATTATACATAAACTCGTAATTAAGGTTAGCATACTTCAAGTATATCATTTGCCAAAACAAGGA
Source organism: Candidatus Gastranaerophilales bacterium (assembly GCA_045536045.1). Taxonomy (GTDB): domain Bacteria; phylum Cyanobacteriota; class Vampirovibrionia; order Gastranaerophilales; family Gastranaerophilaceae; genus RGIG1918. Next base: position 127 of record JAZSMU010000104.1, on the reverse strand, counting down.
GCAAGAAATATTCTGAGTTTGTAGGTAGGAGTAAAGGTTGGTATAGTTTAGAAAAATATTAGCACTTGGCAAAATTACAAATGGTTAATAATATAATATTTAAAAAGTTAAACAAGGGTAGGAAAAT
>JAZSMU010000122.1:0-3295 GCA_045536045.1 Candidatus Gastranaerophilales bacterium | reverse complement strand
GCTTCAGCAGTTGCTTTTGCTGCTGCAATTTCTTTTGCTTGTTCAATTTCTCTTAGTTCTTGTTGGTGTTTAAGCTCATCCATTTTTTTAGCTTCTTTAATTTTCTTTTCTTTATTATTTCCGGAAATTATTTTAATCAATGCTCCAACACCTGCAACACCAGCTGCAATCCATAAGCCAATTTTTACTTTTGAATTTTTCATCACATATTTAACTTGCTTCAATTCTTCTTCTGTTAAATCTGCTAATTTTTTTGTTCCTTTTTGTAATACTTCAGCAATTTCAGTTTTTGTGTTTAAAAAATCTACAACTTTGTTACCATTAGCATCTTTCACTGGAGTTTTGAATGCCCAGTTTTTAACTTTATTAAGTAATAATCCAACGCCCGCTAGAGGTGCTGCTGCAGTAGTAGCTGCGCCAATCATGTCTGTTGCGCCGGTTGATATTGCAGTGATAGTTTCGGTTGCCTCGTTTGTAAAAGCCGTAACATCGCTTGAAATGTCTTTTATACTAATTTGACCTTTATTTTCTTTGTCTTCTTCAACGTTTCCTTTAAACGCTGGTGCTTTAATTCCTGATACTGCTGTAATCATTCTAAGTGCCTTTCACTTGCTTTCTTCACACCTTTAAAAGGTTGTTGAATGAAAAAAATTGCTATTTTTCTAATAATTTTTTCATTTTTGTAACAAAATTGTTACATTTTTCCAAGTCTTTTTATAATTTTAGTGCATGTTTTTCTATTGGGCAATAGTTTTTTGGCTAATTTTTAATAAATAAAAGCTCCCAAAATTAGGGAGCTTTTTGGCAGTGTGAATCAGAAGTAATCAGGATTAGCCAAAATATCTTTTTAATAAGCCATCAAAGCCTTTACCATGACGTGCTTCATCTTTTGCCATTTCATGAACTGTGTCATGAATTGCGTCATAACCCAATTCTTTTGCTCTTTTTGCAATATCCATTTTGCCTTGGCAAGCACCATGTTCAGCTTCTGCTCTGAGTTCTAAGTTTTTCTTTGTAGAATCTGTAACAACTTCGCCTAAAAGCTCAGCGAATTTTGCAGCGTGCTCTGCTTCTTCAAATGCATATCTTTTATAAGCTTCTGCAATTTCTGGATAGCCTTCTCGTTCTGCAACTCTGCTCATTGCAAGATACATGCCAACTTCCATGCATTCGCCATTGAAGTTCATTCTAAGACCTTCCATAATTTCTTTGTCTTCAACAATTCCGTCTCCAACTTTATGTTCTGTTGCGTAAGTTTTTACGCCATCAACTACTTCATTAAATGTTGTTGCCTTGCATAGTGGGCATTGTGCTGGTTTTTCATTTGCTTCTGTGCTCCAACCACAAACTGTGCATACGTATTTTGTCATTTTCTTCTTCCTTTCTAGCCAATAACAGGCTCAGCATATACTCTTGTCATTAAATCTTTGTCAAACATTAATAGGGCGTGTTTGTCGTCGCCAATAAATTTAAGTGTTTTTAATATGTTATTAACATTTGATTCTTCTTCAACTTGCTCTTTAACATACCAGTCTATAAAAGAAATTGCTGCTTTGTCGCCAACATTTTCTGCAACATCTGCAAGAGCATTGATTCTTGATGTTACATACATTTCATGTTTAAGAGTTTGTTCAAAAAGACCAATAATTGTGTCTGATTCTAATTTTGGAGCTTCAATTGGATAAAGCTCTACATGTCCATTTCTTTCAATAATGTAGTTATATAATCCCATCGCGTGTGCATGTTCTTCTTGAACTTGAACATCAAACCAATTTGCAAAGCCTTGAAGATTATGTTCTTTGAAATAAGTTTTCATAGCTAAATAAATGTATTCAGAATAAAGTTCTGCATTAATTTGTTCATTAATTGCTTTTTCTAATTTTGCGTCAATCATTTTGCCTCCTAATTTCCTGATATTTCTGATTACTTCTTAATTTTAGTATTATTTACAATTTTTGCATATACCTTTAAATGTAATTTCCATAGATAACGCTTCATGACCATATTTTTTCAGTATTTCGCTTTTAAATTCTTTTGCCATTTCTTTATCTACATCATATATTTTTCCGCATTTTGAGCATATGAAGTGATAGTGTTCATGCGTGTTGTGGTCAAAGTGAGCAGATTGTTCTAATCCTTCAATTTTTTTGATTTTCCCTGTTTGCGTAAGTTTTTTAAGCTTTCTGTAGAGAGTTGCTATTCCCATTTTTGAATCTTGTATAAAAGAGCTTTTAATAAGTTCATTAACATCTGGATGACAACCGTTGTCTGATAATGCTTTTAAAACTATTTCATCATTTTTCATTTTGACCTCTTCTGAGATTTCCTTTTAAAAAATATATCTTTTTTCAAAAGTTATTTTCTTTTAAAGAATGATAATGATAATCATTATCATTATATTTAAATAATAACAGACAATATTAAAATGTCAATATCTTTTTGAAAAATATGAAAATCAATAATAATGTCTATTTTGAGGCAGGGCTAATTTTATATTTTAATTCCATGCTAATTAAGTTTTTCTAATTCTTTCAAAATCATGGTTCTAATTTCAAATGCTTTTTCTGCTGGTTCAAGCTGTGTTTTGATTGCATTTCTAGAAACCATTTTTTCAGATATCAAACTTAAAATTGGTGCATTACTATCTGGTGTCATATATGGAAAAATAACTTTTGTTTCCAATCCTTGAAAGCCACCTGTTCCATGATTAAAGTCGCTAAATAATTCTCTAATTGCTTTCAGGTCGCTTTTTTCCTCTTCGCTATACTTAACATTTTCTTCGGTATTTTCAAAATCAGTTACAACAATTTTATCTTTAATTTTTTCTCCAATAGGATTTATTCTTTCCCTGCTATTAATTTCTTCTTCTGTTAAAGATTTTGCTCTTTGTGTTGTAAAAATCGTTGCAATAATATATTGGTTTTGAATTTCATTGGTTGTTAATTGAATTTTATCTCTAATTTCTTCTGATATATGGTGCAAACCTTTGTAATTCAAACCTCCAAGCTCTTCTAGCGTAGTTTGTCCTGAAGCTGAAATATCATCAATGTAAGCAAATATTTTCCCCTCGTATTCGTTTTCTGTTGTGTCTGTGTCGCCAGCTATAAACTTATCCATTGGGACATTATTTACAATTGCATATTGATAATTAATGTAGCTAAAACTTCTTCCTAATTCTGGAATTAAATAATATACATCATCCATTGTTTTCCCTTTTGGTAAGGCTTTTTCAATGTTTCTATAATGCTCTTTCATTTTTTCTGAAAGTTGCTTTGGTGTGTATATTGTAAGCCCA
>JAZSMU010000022.1:0-7779 GCA_045536045.1 Candidatus Gastranaerophilales bacterium | reverse complement strand
TAATTCCTAGTGCTTCTTCCAACTATCATTTTTAATCCAATTCCATGCAGATGAAATCATGTCTTTTAATGATTTTTTAGGTTCCCAGCCTAGTTCTTCTTTTGCCTTTTCATTAGAAGCAATTAAAGTTGGTGGGTCGCCTTCTCTTCTATCTTCTACAACAAGTGGAATATCCACTCCTGTAACTTCTTTCGCTGTTTCATAAACTTCTTTAACGCTATATCCTGAGCCTGAGCCTAAGTTATAGTATGCTGTTTCACCACCTGCTAAAAGTTTATTTAAAGCAAGCCCATGTGCTCTTGCAAGGTCTTCAACATGAATATAATCACGAACACAAGTGCCGTCTGGAGTTGGGTAGTCTGTGCCAAACATTTTAAATGGTTTTCCACCAACACCTGCTTCTTGTGCTTTTGCTGCGTATAAAATATTTGGAATTAAGTGTGTCTCTGGGTTGTGCTCTTCTCCCAATTTTCCATCAGTTGCACTTCCTGCAACATTAAAATATCTAAGGCGAATGCTTTTTAAGCCGTATGCTTTGTCTGCGTCATCCATAATATTTTCAATCATTAATTTAGATTTGCCATATGGATTAATTGGCTTTTGAGTTGTTGTTTCTTTAATTGGAATTTCATCTGGCTCGCCATAAGTTGCAGCAGTTGAAGAAAATACAATTTTATCAACTCCAGCTTTATTCATTTCATCTAATAAAACAGTAGTTTTTGCTGTGTTATTTAAGTAATATTTATATGGATTTTTAACAGATTCGCCAACTTGAGAATAAGCTGCAAAGTGAACAACAGCATCTACTCCATTGTCTTTTAAAATTTTGCTCATAACTGGTCTATCTGAAATATCTGCAACATAAGATGTGTAGTTTCTTCCATTTTCTTGAGCTATTTTTTTAAGTTCTTTGCTTGCTTCAAGATTTCCTAAACTATAATCATCAACAGCTACAACATCAAAACCATTTTCTAATAGGTGTTTTGCTGTGTGAGAGCCAATGTAGCCAGAAGCTCCTGTAACTAAAATATCATTTTTGTCATTTGGATTAGCTACTTTTCCAAAAGATACATTTCTAATTGCTCCAATTTTCATAACAAACCTCACTCATTACTTTTTACAATTATAATAAAAAATTAATATGGTGTATAATAAATTTACATAAATAAACAAAAGGAGAGGTGTCCGAGTGGTTTATGGTGCCGACCTCGAAAGCCGGTGTAGGGATATCTCTACCGTGGGTTTAAATCCCACCCTCTCCGAAGTTAGGAGCTAAAATGCCAAAAATTAGTGTTATAATGCCTGTTTACAATACTCAAGAGCCACTTTTAAGAGAGGCAATTGAAAGTATTCTTAATCAAACATATACCGATTTTGAATTAATCATTATTGATGACGGCTCCAAAAATAATGTTTCCGAAGTTGTTAAATCATATACAGATGTAAGAATTAAATTTTATCAAAATGAAAAAAACATAGGAATAAATAATACAAACAATAAAGCACTATCTCTTGTTAATGGAGAATACATTGCAAGAATGGATTCAGATGACATTAGCTTACCTGATAGATTTTTAAAGCAAGTTGAATTTTTGGATAATAATCCAGATGTTGGCGTCTTAGGAACTTCATTTCAAATGTTTGGTAAATATGATGAAGAAACTATAATGCCAACAACAAATGACGAGATTGTTCAAAGAATTTTTGATGGTGATACACCAATTGCAAACCCAACATCTATGATGAGAGCACATTTAATTAAAGAAATTGGTCATAATTTAGAATATGCTTATGCTGAAGATTTTTGGCTTTGGGCTATGCTTGTTGGAAAAACAAAATTTGCAAATTTGCCAGAAATTCTTCTTAAATATCGTTGGTATGGCGGCAATGTTTCAAAATTACACACAATTGAACAAAGTTTAAATACCCAAAAAATTATGTTTGAAATTGCTCAAAAACATAAAGGAATAAATTGTGAAGAAGAAATTGCAGTTGTAAATAAACTAAAGCAAGGGCTGAAAATTTCTTCTGATGAATTTAAAACATTTATTTCTAAAAAAGGGATGATTAAATATAAAAAAGTCGCATATAAAACTGCTAAAAAATTATGCACAAATTTATTCTATAAAATTTTTGGATAAAAAATAGCAAAATATTCTATTTTCATGTTTTACTTTAAAAGAGGTTAATAAGTGTTGTTAAGGGAGAAAGCATGAAAATTTCTAAATTATCTATGATTAAGCCAATTACAAAAATAAATATGGCAAAATCTTCTGCTGTTTCTAGCCCAATGAATGTTCAAAGGGCAGATATGGTTTCATTTAGTGGCAAATATGAAACAAAACCTGTTAACGTTGATATTGAAACTGCAAAATTTGTTGCAAATAGTTTGTCAACTTCAACTTCTGGACACAGAGCCACATACGGAAGCGATAAATTTAACAAAGATGTTGTTGAATTAATTACTGTTGGTGTTGGCAAATATGCAATTGACCACGCTAAAGCTGAAGGCAAAAAGCCAACAGTTTTAATTGGTGGGGATACAAGAGTTGCAACAAAAGAATCCTTGCCATTAATTAAAGATACGCTATTAAAACAAGGTGTTGATGTTTTATATATTGAAAAACCTGTTCCAACACCAACTTTAGCAGTTGCAGCTAGAGATAACAATGTTGATTTAGCAGTTTTGATGACTGCAAGCCATAATCCTTGGGCAGATGGTGGCTATAACCTTGTTACAAAAGAAGGTGCAATTGCTCCAGCTAGCGTTACTAAAAAAGTGGCTGAAAAGATGGTTGAAACAGCAGAAGCTGGTTCATATACAGTTGAAACCAATCCAAAATCTGAAGTAAAAACAATTTTTCCATACGAGGAATATAAAAAACAAATTGATAGCTTGGGGTTAATTGATTGGGAAAACATTAGAAAAAATGCACCTATGGTTTATTACGACCCACTTGAAGGAACGGGGGCAAATGTTCTTCCTCAGCTTTTAGAAGATAATGGTGTTCGCTATACCGTGTTTAATTCTAAGGGTCATGAAGGTCCAAACCCTAATGCAGCAAATTTAAAAGATATGGGCGAATATTTAGCAGATAAAGCCGATGCAGGATTTTATAATAACATTGGTCTTGCAACAGACGGAGATGCAGATAGATTTGGTTTAGTTGATGAAAGAGGCAACTTTATCCCTGCAAATGATGTTATTTTATTGTCTGCATATCACTTAGCTAAAAACAAAGGTTTAACAGGGGCTATAATTCGTTCTCAGGCAACAAGTTCTCAAGTAGATGAAGTTGCTAAAAAATATGACCAAAAACTTTTTGAAACTCCTGTTGGCTTCAAATATATTGCAGAAGATATCATTGAATTAAGAGAACACGGAGAAGAGGTTTTGGTTGCAGGTGAAGAATCTGGTGGAATGACAGCTTACGGTCATATTCCAGAAAAAGACGGAATTTTGGCAAATTTATTGGTTTTAGATTTAGTTGCAGTTGAGAAAAAACCTGTTTCTGAAATTTTAGCAGATGTTAAAAAAGAATTGGGAGTTAAAGTTCGTTCAAGCATTTATAGCAAGAAAATGAAAGCTGACAAAGATAAAGCAGTTGTGATGGATAGTGTTGGAGAATATTTTAAGCAAGCAGTTGCTGGCAAATATGCTGATGTTGATGTTGAAGCAACTAAAAAGAATGCTGAAGATATGAAAAGATACAGAGAGGGTGGAGATGGCTATAAAATTATCTATAAAGATGGTTCTAGCCTGCTATTTAGAAAATCTGGAACAGAGCCTTTAGTTAAGTGTTATATTGAAGCAAGGGGTGGAATTTATGGCACTTTAGCTGAAAGACACGAAAGTCTTGAAAGAAAAGCAAAAGACTTTTTTCCAATAGGTTAGATTTTAATTAAATTTTAAGCCCACAAAAGTGGGCTTATTTTTTGCTAAATTTTGCTTATTCCAACTCCTGCTAAAGATAAAATTATTGAACCTAAAAGAGCAGATAAAAAGCCTTCAACTTCAAAACCTGGAGTTACCCAGCCTGCTAGCATTAACATTAATGCGTTTATAACAAAACTGAATAAACCAAAAGTTAGAATTGTTATTGGAAGAGAAATTAACTGCAAAAATGGCTTAATAAATGTGTTTATTAGTGCTATAACAACACACACAAACATTGCTGTTAAAAAGTTTTCAACAGTAATTCCTGGAACAATCCAAGCAACAAAAATGATTATTAATGAATAAATTACCCATCTAACTAATGCTTCTAACATAATTTTCCTTTCTTTATAAATTGAGTGCGTGAATAAATAATTCTGAAACTTTTTTGTTATATTCCTTGCCATCATCTTTGGCAAACAAATTTTCAAAGTGGCTTAATGGGGTTCCGTTTTCTGAATAACTTGGGTTTGACATCATAAGGTGGTGTGTGTTTGTGTCATATCTTAGTGGGAATAAATCTTCCATCTGCATAAAGCTTGCTAGTTTATCACTTGGGTATTCGTATGCAAAGAGTGCGTTATTTATCCTTTTGAGCCGTTCTTCGTAGCTTCTGCCACCCGTGTCGTTATCATTTGAAATTTCAACTCCTGGTGAATACCTTTTTGAGTATTTGTAATTGATTGCTTCGTTTTTTGTTTGGCTATAATCAACAGGGTCAATAAAACCCGTTCCTGTTGTTAAACCTAAATTTTCATATCTTGCAAAATCGCCTGAGCTTTTTTCGCCTACAAAGCTTAAGTGAGTAATTCCACTTCTTTTTCTAATTTCAAAAATTATATATTGCATTGTTTCATAAGAGGGAAGTGCTCCAACACCAGTATAATTTTCCATATCATATCCTCCTATGTGTTTGGCTGAATCTATAAATATTGCTTCAAAACCTGTTTTTATCAGCTCTACATGGGATGATATAAATATTTCTAAATGTTCCTTATTCTCCCAATTAAAAACAATATCATTTTCATATTCTTTGGAGATTTTTATTTGGTCTGCAGAAATTACCGTTCTAAAACCTGTTTTAAGACCGTGAAAGTTTGCAAGTTGGTTAAATGCTTGAAATTGTTCAATTGCTGAAATTTTATTTATAATTTCATAATTAATTATATTTTTACTATAGCCAATGCCTAGTTTAATTCCGTATATTGAATTTTCTTCATTTGGTGCTTTATTGTAGCCATCTCCATATATATTCGGAAAAATTTGAGATAGTATAATACAATTTGCCCAACTTTTAGCACTAGGTGGAATTGCTGGTAGTAATTTTATGGTATTAATTAGGCCATTTTTACATTCGTTGCCTATCATATCTGCAATTGCCCTATTGTTAATTTCAATATAATTCGCCATTACACCCCAATTATCTCCATAGTTTGGTGGCATAATATTGTCTGGAAATTTTTCATAAAAATATCCGTCTTCAGAAAGTGTTGATAAAGAACAAATTGCTTCATATAAACTTCTTTTTAACAAGTCAGCTGGGGTAATATTCCCAACCCATTTTTTCATTTTAGAAATGCATTGTTTTTCAATTGTCCATTTATCTTGAATTAGTTTTGTATTTTCTTTATATGCTTTTAATAATTTATTAACTGTGTTCATTTTTCCCTTTAAAAGACACCCAGACGGGTGTCTTGTTGCTATAAAATAAAGTCTTTTTTGCTCATTTCTTTATATTCTTCGCTTGTTACTGTTTTTGGTGCTTCTGCGATTTTTTGAGCTCCTTTTTCAATAATTTCTGGAAGTTTTTCTTCAAGAGTTTCATCTGCTAAAATTAAATCTCTACCTTTTTGCTCTTTAATAATCCTAATTGTAATTTCGCTTGGAGAGCCCTCTTTGTTTGCAATTTCTTGAATAGCATAGCTTCCCCAATTTTCAGGCAAGTCTTTGGTGAATAAATATTCCCCATTTGAGGCTAGTCTTTTGCCAACTTCTTTATTTAAAACTTCAGTAACATATTTTTTCTGTTCTTCAAAGTGGCAAGGAAGTAATACTTCTTCCCCAATTATTTCAACAGGGTCTCTTTTTTCATATTTTTCAAAAAGCTTAGAAGCTGTTTGCAGATGGTCAATTTCCATTCCTAAAAATTCTTCCCAAATCCCTTTTAGAGTTGGGTCTTTTTCGTCTATATAGCAATTATAATAATTACAAACTTCGCAAAATTCATGAAGAAGCAGTTTTTCATATAATGTTTCCGTTGGGTCTATTAAAGATTCATACATGGTTACATGTTCTTCTTCAACATCTTTAATTTCTGCATAAGTTTTTCTTAAAAGTTCATTACCATATTGCATGCCATGTTCAGCGTAGTAGTTATGAGTTTGCTGTTCGCCAGATAAAACTGTTAGAATATTAACTTTTGTTTGGGGTGAAGTTTTTTCTTTGTCATAAGGTTTTCTAAGGCGAATTATGTTGCAGTTATGATGATATTGTGTTGGTCTTGCTGGAAAAACATCTGTTTTTCCTTGTAAAATTTCATTTGCCGAAATGCCGTGCTCCATATATGCCCATTGTGCATATCTATATAAGTGGTCAAAATCTTCTAATAAACCAAAATCAAAGGTTTCTTTAATATATGGGTCTGGTTCATTTTGAGCAAGCCAAGCTGTTAAATCTACGGCAACTTGTTCATATCCAAGTGTTGTCTCTAAAACACTTTGATCCATTGGGCTCATCCAATTAACTGTTGTTTCTTGAGCATCTTCAATTCTTTTTGTTTGGGCTAAAAATTCAAGAGTGTCTTTATCTTTGCATATTCTTGCAAAATTATGTTTGAAATTCCACGCTTCAACTTCAATTCCATTCATCAATATTTGTCTTGTTCTTGAATGAGCATTTATTTCATATTTATTAAATTTTCTATTTGCAATATTATTCCAAGTTCTAACTTGTTTTTCAATTGGTATTCCTTTTTCTTTTAATGGGTTAAAATTCATAATTTCTCCTTTCATCTTAATAATTGATATTCTGGATATAATTTTTTTTAATCAGACAAAAGGCTAAAATTTTATTTTAAAATTTGTAAATCTTTGTCTAAAATATAAATTAATTTGTTGAAAAGATGTAAAACATAGGCTAAAATGAATAAGCAACTATGCTGAAAAGTCTTGTTGTGTATGCTTTGTAGCTTTATGGGTATTGTTAATGCGTTGTTTAGTTATTTATTATTCTCGTTCAGGGCAAACGAAATTTTTGGCTCAACAAATATCTTCTTTGATGCATGCAGACATTGAAGAAATTAAATTAGTAACACCATATCCTCCAGATTACACAAAAACAATTCAAATTGTTAAAGAACAAATTGAATCAGGTACGCCTGTTGATATAGATGACATTAGTCTAAATTTTAATGTTTATGATGTTGTGTTTGTTGGTTCTCCTGTTTGGTGGTATACATTTGCTCCTCCTGTAAAAATGTTTTTAGAAAAATATAATATAGATGGAAAAATTATTGTTCCATTTTGCTCCCATGGTGGTGGAGGAGAAGCAAATACATTCTTAGATTTTGCTAAATATTTACCAAATTCCAGAATCTTAGAGGGTTTTTCTGCATACGAAAGAAATTATTCAAGAAGTGATATCTCAATTTGGCTTGATAAGGTTATGAATAATATTTAATTTTTTCTTGAATACTGAGCATTTTTACTTTAGTAAAAATGCGAAGTTTGTGTTTAAAATTTGCATTAAAAAATGCCCCTAAGGGCATTTATGATTTGCTTGATTGTTTTATCTTTTTATTCAGCTTCAGCAGTTGCTTTTGCTGCTGCAATTTCTTTTGCTTG
>JAZSMU010000102.1:0-11050 GCA_045536045.1 Candidatus Gastranaerophilales bacterium | reverse complement strand
CAGGTGGGTTTTGAACAGGTGGATTTTGAGTTTGTGGAGTATTGTTATTGTTTCCACATCCACATCCATTATTATTGCCATTATTTTGTGCAGGTGGGTTTTGAACAGGTGGGTTTTGAACAGGTGGATTTTGAGTTTGTGGAGTATTGTTATTGTTTCCACATCCACATCCATTATTATTGCCATTATTTTGTGCAGGTGGGTTTTGTGCACTTGCATTATTACCTTTGTCGCCATAATAATTGTTAACATTAATAGTTACATTTTCGGCGTCTTTGTTGTTAATTATTGTCATATTATCAAAATCAACATCAACCATAGCATTTTCAGCTACTACACCACTTGTATTTGGAGTTGGAGTAGTTGTCTGAGTTGTGTTTTGTTGGGTTTGATTTCCAACGATAGATGTGTAATTACTTGGCACTTTGTACCATGGTTGCGATGTCGCTTGATTAACCTTGTTAGTGTTTCCCATTTTCTTTATCCTTTTTTTACTAATATTAACTTCAATTACCTAACTATCAAATATAGTTAGTTTGCGATACTTCACTCCATTATTGGTTAGATATTTTACATGACGAATTTTTTTTGTGAAACTTTATACTTTTTCTTTCATTCTTTACATTTGTTTACAAAAACCTCTAAAAACCCTATAAAATAATTCTTTTACTTGCAATTAATGCATGTTTGTTTTATCTTAATCACAGAATTTTGAAACGGTTTGGTATGCCGTAAGAGTTCTGGTAAACAAGAAAAGGAGATAAAAATGCCAAAAATGAAAACACACAGGTCAGCTGCAAAACGCTATAAAGTTACTGCATCTGGCAAAATTATGCGTAGAGTCTCAGGTAAAGGACACCTTCTTCAACACAAATCAACTGCTAGAAAGAACAGACTAACTGGCATGGTTGAAATTTTTGAAGGCAATGTAGCAAAAGTGGTAAAAGAATTACCATACATGAAGTATTCAAGATAAGGAAGGTGAGAAAATGAGAGTTAAACGCGGAAACGTTCTTAGAAAAAGACATAAAAAAATCTTAAAATTAGCAAAAGGTTTTATTGGTGCTAGAAGCAGAATCTTTAAAGTTGCTAACACAGCTGTTATGAAAGCATTAAAATATGCATACAGAGACAGACGCAACCTAAAAAGAAATATGAGAAGCGTTTGGATAGTTAGAATCAACGCAGCTTGCAGAAGCTATGGTGTTAGGTATTCAACATTTGTTAATTTGCTTAAAAAAGCTAATATCCAAATCAACAGAAAAATGCTTGCAGAGCTTGCAGTTAATGAACCTGAAGCATTCAAAGTTGTTGTTGATACAGCTCTAAAAACAAAGTAGAAGGCGAAGCCAGAATGAGTTTGAGCTTTCGTTGAGAAAGCAAAACGCAACTGTTGATGACTGCCGTTTCAAATTTTAATTTGTCAGGCAGAAAATGTTAAAACATTTAAAATGAGCTCAAGTAATTGGGCTCATTTTTAGTTCTATCTTAATTCAAAGCCTTTGAAATAGCCTCTGTTATATTTTTAACAAAAGCAATTTCCATATCTAATTTTTTTAGTCTTTCTTTAATTTTTTCAGAAACATTAGGCACAATTGCTTTTTTAAAGCCCATTTTTTGAGCTTCATTTAACCTTTTTTCAATATTATCAACATAGCGAACTTCGCCAGATAATCCAATTTCGCCTATTAGAACAGTATCTTTAGGAATTACAATGTCTCTATGACAAGCTAAAATCGCAAGTGCAACACCAAGGTCTGAGGCAGGTTCATCAATATCTAGTCCACCTATAATATTAATATATATGTCGCTATGCGATAAATTTAGCCCAACTCTTTTTTCTAAAACGGCAATAATTTGAAGAAGCCTATTATATTCAATTCCCCTGTTTACCCTTCTTGGGTTAGCATAAGAGCTTGTTGAAGTTAGAGCTTGAACTTCTAATAAAAGCACCCTTGTGCCTTCAAGAGCTGAAATTATTGCACTTCCTGAAGTTTGCATTTCGCTTGTTAAAAACATTTCATTTGGGTTTAAAACTTCCTTAAGTCCGTCTTCTTCCATATTGAAAATGCCAATTTCGCTTGTTGAACCAAAGCGGTTTTTAATCGCTCTTAAAATTCTAAATGTTTTATATCTATCGCCCTCAAAATTTACAACAGTATCAACCATATGCTCTAAAACCTTTGGACCTGCAATATTTCCGTCTTTTGTAACATGTCCTATAACAACTGTTGTGATGTTTTTTTGTTTGGCAAGTTTCATTAAAATATTTGTGCATTCTCTAATTTGAGAAACTGTTCCAGCAGAAGATGTTATAAGGTTTGTAAAGATAGATTGAATACTATCTATAACCAAAAATTCTGGCTTGTTTTCTTCTATAAAATTAACAATATTTTCAAGGGAATTTTCAGAGCTTAAATATAAGTGTTCAGAGTTAACTTCAAGCCTTTTTGCCCTTAATTTAACTTGAGATGTAGATTCTTCGGCACAAATGTATAATGTTTTGATGCCTGCAGAAGATATATTTCCAACAGTTTGCAAAATTAATGTAGATTTTCCAATTCCAGGGTCTCCTGCAAGCAAGGTTAGAGAACCATTAACTAAGCCACCACCTAAAATTCTATCAAATTCTTTAAAGCCAGAGGATATTCTTTTGGCATTTTCTTCCCTAACTTCTTTTAAAAGTGTTGGCTTTTGAATTTCTTTGTTAAAATTAACAGAATTTTGCCCAACCGTTTTTACTATTTCTTGTTCAATTTCTTCTGTAAATGTGCCAAATTCACTGCATTCTGGGCAACGTCCTAAAAAGCTAGCACTTTGATATCCACAAGATTGGCAAATCCATTTTGATTTAATTTTTCCCATAAAATTATTATACTTAAAAAGTTGATAAAAGGCTAAAAAAGTTGTATTATAGACAAAGTACACGAAGGATGATAATCAATGCAAATCTATACACAAATTTTAATCGCGATTTTACTTGGAATTAAGAGAAATTGGCAAATATTTTTTGGTTTAATAGCAGGTGTTGCTGTTGGTATTCTTATGCCAAGCCAAACTTATCCTATGGTTCATAAAATTTTAGAATTTATAGGTCAAGCTTTTATTGGAATTATTCAAATGGTTGTAATTCCACTTGTTATAAGTGCAATTGTTATTGGTATTGTTAGCGTTGGCGATAACAAAATGCTTGCAAAATTCGGCAAAAAAATGGTTCTTTACTATGGAATTATTTCTGCTGCTGCAGTTTCAATTGGTGCAACTTTAGCTTTGGCTGTTAAGCCTGGCTTGAGTGCAAAAATGTTTATTGATGCAAATACTGCTTCAAGTTTACAAGAAGTTGTTTCAAAAACAATGGAATCTAATACGGCAGATATTTGGAATGTTCTTTTAGGTTTAATTCCAAAAAATCCTTTTGCAGCTCTTGCTAATGGTGAATTAATCCCAATTATTGTCTTTTTGTTAGTATTCTCCATTGCTCTTGCAAAAATTGGTGATATGAATCGTCCTGTTATTTCTTTCTTTGAAAGTATTTTTGCTGCAACAATGAAAGTTACAGATTGGATTATGTTCCTTGCTGCTCCTGGTGTTTTTGCCCTAATGGCAACAGCAGTTTCAGATTTCGGGCTTTCAATGTTTGCTGGTGTTTGGAAATATATTTTAGTTATTATAGTAGGTCTAGCAATTCAAGCTTTTGTTGTTTACCCTATTTTACTAAAAGTATTCTCAAAAGTTCCAGTTGCTCAACTTTATAATGCAATTACAGAAGCTACAATGGTTGCGTTCGGAACAGCAAGCTCTTCTGCAACATTGCCTTTAACAATTACTTGTCTTGAAAAGCACGGAATTTCAAATAAAGTATCTAGCTTTGTTCTTCCTTTGGGGGCAACTCTTAGTATGGATGGGACTGCTATGGCACAAACAATTGCCGTTTTATTTTTAGCTCAAGCATACGGTATTGAAACAACTCCATTGTTAGTTGTTCAAATAGCATTTTTAGCTATTGTTGCATCTTCAACTTGTGCAGGGATTCCTGGTGCTGGTTTAATTACAATTGCACTTGTGCTTAATAGCATGGGCTTAACGCCAGAACAATTGGTTACAGGTTTTGCATTCTTGTTTGCACTTGATAGGCTTATGGATATGTTTAGAACAACTGTAAATGTTACTTCAGATGCTGTTGTTGCTGCAATTATTGCAGACAATGAAAATGAGCTTGATTATGAGCTTTTAAATTCTGTTGATGATACGGAAGAATAAAATTGAAAGCAAAAATTTATTTAATTGGCAAAATTAGAGAAAAGTTTTTTAAAGATGGCATTGAAGAATTTAAAAAACGTCTTTTTAATTCTGTTGAAGTTATTGAGTGTGAAGAAAGCACAATTGCAAATATTCTAGGCAAGAGTAATATTTATAAAATTGCACTTGTTGTTGAAGGTAAAAATATTTCAAGTGAAGAATTTGCAGCTAAAATTTCTGAAATTGAAAAAGAAGGTGCTTATTCTGAAATGGCATTTTTTATAGGTGGAGCAGAGGGGCTTCCTCAATATATTAAAGACAAATCAGATTTTAGGCTTTCTTTTTCTAAAATGACATTTACTCATCAGCATGCAGTTTTTATTTTGATTGAGCAAATATATAGAGCAAGAAGAATTTTAAATAATGAACCTTATCATAAGTAATTCAAGATAATAAAAAGAGGTCAATTTCTTGACCTCATTGTATTGCCATCACCAGTTAGATAACCATTTAAGTGCTTGGAGATTATTTAAGGTTGTTTTATATTGTGGATATAATTCGTCCTTAATGCACTATATTCAGTTCTCGTTTATATTTTGTCATCAAGCATTAGCCAGCCACAACTAGATTAGTGATAATGCTAAGCTAGGTGTTTGGTTTGCTTGAGTTAAAAGTGAAGCTGACGCTTGTTGAAGAATATATTGTTTTGTATATTCTGAAGATTCGCGTGCGATGTCAGCGTCCATAATTCTAGAATGTGCTGCAGATAGGTTTTCTTCTTGAACAGTCATAGCTTCAACTGCAGAATTTAATCTGTTTGTTGTTGAACCAATTAAACCTCTTCTTGTTGAAATTTGGCTAATTGCACTATCTAGAGCATTCAAAACAATACCCATATCGTCATAAGATTTGACTGTTGCTGTTGCTGGGTCATCCCCATCTGTAAATGATAAGAAGTTAGTGTTGCCTTCAGCACCACTTAAAACATCAGATGTTAAACTTGATAATGTTGCAGAATAGAATACATCTGTAATTGAAATTGTGTTTGTTGCTTTATCTGCTTTTGTTCCAACTTGAATAACGAATTCTTCGTCTGCACCTCTTGTATCGTCAAAAATTTTGAATTGGTTAAATGTTGCTGCTAAAGATTGTCTATCAATTTCTTGTGCTCTAGCTTGTGCTTCAGCTTCTAGAGCTTGAACTTCAGCTACTGAGTAACCACCGTTCATTGCTTGAAGTGTTAAGTCTCTCATTCTTAATAAGTTATCTTGAATTGTGTCTAGCACACCTTCAGCTGTTGTTAAAATACTTGTTGCATTTTGTGCGTTGTCTGCTGCAACTTTTGAACCAGAAACTTGTGTCTGTAAGCCTTTTGCAATCATAAGACCTGCTGCGTCATCTGCTGCACGGTTAATTTTGTAACCAGTTGACATTCTTTCCATCGCAGTTGCTGCTCTGTCTGTTGTTCTGTTTAAGTTGTTGTTAATCTTTAATGATGTAACGTTTGTGTTTACTACTAGTGCCATTTTTTAATCTCCTTTTTTTTAGCACGACTCAGTTTCCATTCTGAGTTCAGTGATGGGTAATACAATACAATTTTGGGTATACTAAGCTAGCCTAAAACAAAGCTAAATTAAGCTTTTTCAGGTTTGCGTTAATATATTTTTTGGTGATTGGTGATGGGAAAAAACTAATGGGAATTTTTTCCCTTTGACACTGTAATATTACAATATAACTTGTCCCTTGTGAATTGTACCAAAGTTAGAAATTTCTCTAACTTTGGTTGGTAATTTTGAAAAGTTTTTTAATTTTTGCAACAAAAAAAGCCCTAAATAATAATTTAGGGCTTGGATACAAATTTTATAAAAAAATAAAGCCACAGAAGAACTGTGGCTAACTAACAAGGATGACAATAAACTTATATAAAATTTTAATTTTAAACTTTTCTCTCTCTTGATATAGTATTCGGCACTTTAAAAATCATCTTTAAGAAATATTAACTAATATCCTCTATATAGAGGATAAACATAGCAAAAAGCAAGCGAATCAAGTGTTTTCGCTTAAAAATCAAAGATATAAAAACAAAATTAGTAGTCTTTTCTAATTTTTATAGGTGCAAAAGCAAATTTTTTACCTGAAATTAAACCTAATAATATATATAGAAATCTTCTCACTAAAATAATCCTTGTCCTAGATTTTGATATTATATAACTTTTTTCAAACTTGTCCAATTGGCTTAGGGCTAATTTTTATATTTTGTTACAAACTCAAATAGTTAACTTTCAATTTAATGTTAGAATATTAATTATGAATGATTTAATTATAGTTAAAGGTGCAAAAGAAAATAATTTAAAAAATGTTTCTGTGGAAATTCCGAAGGATAAACTTGTTGTGTTTACAGGAATTTCTGGCTCTGGAAAAAGCTCTTTAGCATTTGATACTATTTTTGCTGAAGGTCAAAGAAGATATATTGAAAGCCTATCTTCCTACGCACGCCAATTTTTAGGAGCAATGGATAAACCAGATGTTGACCATATAGATGGGTTATCTCCAGCTATTTCAATAGACCAAAAAACAACTTCAAACAACCCGCGTTCAACTGTTGGAACAATTACTGAAATTTATGATTATTTAAGACTTTTATATGGCAGACTAGGCACACCATATTGCCCAAAATGTGGAAGAAAAATTGTTCCCCAAACTGTTGATGAAATTGTTAATCAAATATTGAAATACAAAGAAGGAACAAAAATCCTTGTTTTAGCTCCCGTTGTTAGGGGTAAAAAGGGAGAATATATTTCATATATAGAAAATCTTAAATCTGAAGGTTTTTTAAGAGTTAGAGTTGATGGCACTATATATAATATAGAAGAAGACGTAATTGAGCTTGCTAAAAATAATAAACACGACATTGATATTGTTGTTGATAGATTAATTATTAAAGAAAATATAAAATCAAGGCTTGCCGAATCTGTTCAAACTGCACTAAATAGGGCAGATGGGCTTTGTGTTGTCCATAATTTAGACAAAAATATAGATGCTGTTTTTTCAGAAAAATTTTCTTGCCCAAATTGTGGAGTGAGTTTTCAAGAATTATCTCCAAGAGTTTTTTCGTTTAATGCTCCATATGGTGCTTGTAAATCTTGTTCTGGACTTGGTGAATATCTTGAAATTGACCCAGATTTAATTGTCCCAGATACTAAAAAAAGTTTAGCGCAAGGGGCTATTTATCCTTGGGCAAAAACTGCAAATCCATATTATTCAGATGTCTTAAAATCAGTTTGTGAATATTATGAAATAGATTTTGAAAAACCATTTAAAGCACTAACTCCTAGAGAAAAAGGAATAATTCTATACGGAAATGGTGATGAAAAAATCAAAATGCGTTATAGAGATTTTGGCACAAAACGCTATTCAACTCATATCCATGCATTTTTGGGCGTCATTCCTTATATGATGAAAAGATACCAAAGCTCAGATAGCGACTTAATTAGAGGCGAAATTGAAAAATATATGAGCCATATTCCATGCAAAGTTTGTGGTGGTGCTAGATTAAATGAATTTGCCTTAAGTGTCAAAATTTTAGACAAAAATATATATGATTTTTGCAAAATGTCTATAATTGATGAATTAGAATTTGTTAATAAGTTATATTTGGAATTTTCAGAATTTGAAATGAAAATTGCACACCAAGTGCTTGAAGAGCTTCATTCAAGGTTGAATTTCTTAAAGGATGTTGGCTTGGGGTATCTTAATTTAGCAAGAAATGCTGGAACATTATCTGGAGGCGAAGCTCAAAGAATTAGGCTTGCAACTCAAATAGGAAGTGGTTTATCTGGTGTTTTATATGTTTTAGATGAGCCATCCATTGGGCTTCATCAAAGAGATAATAAAAAATTAATTGAAACATTAATAAGACTTAGAAATTTAGGAAATACTTTAATTGTTGTTGAACATGATGAAGAAACAATATTGAATGCAGACTATATTGTTGATATTGGTCCAAAGGCAGGTAAATTCGGTGGCGAAATTGTTGCTTATGGCACTTTAGACGATATTAAAAACAACAAAAAATCTATAACAGGAAAATACCTATCAGGAGAAAGATTTATACCAATTCCTGAAATTATTAGGGCTGGAAATGGTAATTTCTTAGAAGTTAAGGGGGCTAAATTAAACAACCTTAAAAATATTGATGTTAATATTCCACTAGGCAAAATTGTTGCAATAACAGGTGTTTCCGGAAGTGGCAAATCATCTTTAATTAATGATTTAGTTTATGAATATGGTCGCCATGTTTTATTAAAAAATCGTCCTAAACCTCAAGGGGTGGATGAAATTTTAGGATTTGAAAATATAGATAAGATAGTTTCTATTGACCAAAGCCCAATAGGAAGAACTCCACGTTCTAACCCTGCAACATATACAGACTTGTTTACTCATATTAGAGAATTATTCTCTCAAACGAATGAAGCAAAAATGAGAGGTTATCTTCCTGGTCGTTTTAGCTTTAATGTTAAGGGTGGAAGATGCGAAAAATGTCAAGGTGATGGCTTAATTAAAATTGAAATGAATTTCTTGTCTGATGTCTATGTTAAGTGCGATTTGTGCAAAGGCAAAAGATACAACGAAGAAACTTTGATGGTTAAATATAAAGGCAAAACAATTGCAGATGTTTTGGATATGAAAGTTGAAGAAGCACTTGAATTTTTTGAAAATGTTCCAAAAATTAAAGCAAGATTGCAAACATTAATGGATGTTGGGCTTGGATACATTTCTTTAGGGCAAAGTGCAACAACATTATCTGGTGGCGAAGCTCAAAGAGTTAAATTGGCACTTGAATTAAACAAGAAAGCAACAGGAAAAACTTTATATTTAATGGATGAGCCATCAACAGGGCTTCATCCATATGATATTGAAAAATTAGTTAAAATTATTCAAAAATTAGCTGATAATGGTAATACTGTTTTAATTATTGAGCATAATTTAGATATTATAAAAATTGCAGACCATATTATAGACTTAGGTCCAGAAGGTGGAGATGAAGGTGGATATGTTGTTGCTTCTGGCACACCTGTTGCAGTTTCAAAATGCGATAAGTCTTGGACAGGAAAATATTTAAAAGAAATTTTTAAAAATTCTTAGTTAATTTTCTATAATAATATATAAGAAAACTTGCTGAAATTATGCTTGCACTGAATAGTGCTAAAGCTAGTCCTATCCAAAATCCTTTCAGAATAATTCCATATTTAAAAGCAAGAGAGCAACCAATTGGTGTTCCTATTAAAAAATAAGATAAAATCATTGTCCACATAATTGGTTTTGTTTTTTTAAGCCCACGAAGAGCACCTAGTGTTGCAACTTGTGCTCCATCAAAAATTAAAAAGCAAGCAACGCAAAGCATTATTGGAATTGAAACTTCAATAATATCTTTGTCAGCAGTAAAAATTTTGATTAAAATATCTGGGCAGATTAAGAATAAAATTGCTAAAATGCTCTCCCACAAAATCACCAATGAAAGCCCTGATAGGTAATATTTTTTAATTTCGCTTTTGTTTTTCTCGCCTAGTGCGTATCCAACTTTAACAGAAATCATAGCAGAAATTGCCAAAGGAATTGCAAAAGTTCCACCAGAAATTGTGATTATAATGTTATGAGCAGCAGCATATAAAGCAGAGAATTTTCCAACTAAAACTGCAATAATATTAAAGCCTAAAAATTCAAAGAAATGTGCAATTGCAATTGGCCAGCCAATTTTTAGAAGATTTTTTATAAAGTTTTCGCTTTTTTTGATTTTTAATTTGTAATATGGGATGCAATAAATAAACAAAATAAGAAACATCAAGCCTCTTGTGAGCAAAGTTGCCCAAGCAAGCCCAGATGTTCCCATGGCTGGAATTATCCAAAAACCAAAAACTAGAATTATATTTAAAACAAGATTTAAAATAACTCCAATTGCACCAACTAAATTTGGAAATTTAACAACTTCATAAGCTTGCAAAAAATCTTTTAAAGCAACAAAACCACAAATTGGAAAAGTTGCAAAGCTTGTAATTTTTAAATATTCAACAACTAAAGGTGTTAAATTGTCTTTTAGGTCAATATATGGCACAAAAAATATAGTTAGCCAAATTAGTGCGAAAATAAAAATACTTACATAAAATGAGTATTTAAGAGTTGGTTTAATAAGGCTTCTTGAAGATTTTTTAGCACCTCTTAAGTTTGCAGTTAGGGCACTAACGCCAGAAATTAAGCCAATTCCAAAAATAATGAAAGTCATTGAAATTGCACTTGCAATACTAATTGCACCAAGCGTTAGAGTTGAGTGCCTGCCTGCAACTAAAACATCTCCAATATTAATCAAAGTGTTTCCTAAAAATCCTAAAGAAACAGGCAAAGAAAGCTTTATAAGCTCTTTGAAATATTTTGATTGCTCCATGATTTTTTGGAAAATTTTTATCATAGAAAAAGCATAGCACAAAAGATTTTTAATTATTGTAGTAGGTTTAAAGCCTCATCTAATAGTTGCTTATAGCTTGAGATTAATTTATTTGCCATATTTAATTGCATTTTCGCTTCTTTATAGGCAGTAATATTTCCTTTAAAGTCAATATTAGATAATTCTAAAAGACCACTTCTAATTTCGCCTTTTCCTGCAACAGGTTTGCCAGATTCTGCAGTTTCTATCCATTGTCCCTCTTTAATTTCATATAGTTGTTGAGGATTATGGAAATTCATTGTTGCAATTTTATAAAGTGGAGTTTTGCTTTCTTTTCCACCTTTAATTTTACCGTAGATAATTCCGTCTTCT
>JAZSMU010000014.1:0-54373 GCA_045536045.1 Candidatus Gastranaerophilales bacterium | reverse complement strand
GTTTTGATTCCAACACGGCAGAGGAATATAACAAAGCTTTAAATATTTAAATTGTGAAAATCTGGAGATGGTGGGAGTGTCTTTGAATTTGCTTCACTCGGACAAGTGCTATGCGACACTTTCGTTTTTGCCTAGCTTTGTCCTCGCTCATCGGGTTTTGCTATCGCTCCACCCTCCGCAAATTCCGCCGAACCCACTTATAATGCAAAATGCATTATGTGGGTTCAAAATCCACAGCTACTTAATAAAATATAACTGGTGTAGCCAGTTCTATTTTAATTAATGGAGATGGTGGGAGTCGAACCCACGTCCAAAATGAAACCAACCAGACCTCTACGTGTGTATATGTTTATTAATCTTGGCTAAAATAAGGGAAACATCAAAAACCAAAATTTAACCAAAGTAAATTTTTAAGGAATTACAAACCTTGAAGGCAGGACTTCGCGCATATCGCCTTCAAATATGCGTTGAGCTTGCGAAATTGACCTAGCTAAAGAGCAAGCTACCCTAGCTAAGTGGCTGGCTTTGGCTTATGCAGCTTTTAGTGCACGGTGAGCGAAAGCATGTTCAGCATTTACAACGTTATTAGCGTTTATTTTAATTTGACCGTTTTTAACGAGGAACATCATCCTCGACACGCAATCCAATTGACAAACACCCTGTCAAATCCAAAACATCCCCATATTCAAATTTCAAAGAACTAATTAAAATATAACACACAATTTATAAAATCTCTACAAATTGCCCATTTGGGGAATATTCAAAACAAAGTGGATAATATAAATTGGAATAATGAATTTATAGAAAGCGTGAAAAAAATTAATAATACTAAAGAAAAATTTTTAAAATTTCCCCAAGCGAGGATTTTAGTTTGTTTAAAAAATAAAAAAGATTATGAAAAAATTGCAAAAGCACTTGAGCCTATTGAATCTAAAGTTTATTCTTCAACAAATATAAAAACTACCGAAAAGCATTTAGAATTAATGCGTTTTGACCTAATTTTGGTTGATGCAACTTCAAAAAACACAAATGGATTTAAAATTGCAGATTTAATTAGAAAAAGCAAATTTAATAAAAAAACAGGAATAATTTTTATAACAAAAAATTATAATGAAGAAAATAAAACAAAATATTATAAGGCACACTCTGCTGGACATATTGAAAGCACGCTAGATGAAGCTGAAATTTTTGATGTTATTCATAATTTCTTATCTCAGAAAAAGTTGCAAAATGAGCTTATAAAAGAAAAAGAAAATTTTATCCAAACTCTAACACACGATTTGAAAACGCCAATTTCTGCTCAAATTTGTGCTTGCAAATTGCTTTTTAAAGATTCTTTTGGGGAAATGTCTGAAATTAAGAAAGAAATAACACGTGAGCTTTTCGCCTCAAATAAATATATGCTTTTAATGATTCAAAATATTTTGACAAAATACAAATACGACAATAACTCAATGAAAATTAATAAAAAAATTAGAAATTTATCAACTGAAATTCAAAAAGTTATTAACGATTTAAAATATATTTTTGAAAATAAAAAATTGAATGTTGTTTTTGAACCAATTGAAAATTGCGAATTTGCCTTTGATGAAATTGAAATTAAAAGAGTTTTGAATAATTTATTTACAAATGCAATAGAACATAGCGAAGAAAATAGCACAATTAAGGCAATTTTAAGCGAAAAAAATAATGAAATTTGCTTTAGAATAAGCAACGAAAGCAAAAATTTTTCAGAAGAAAATTTAAAAGATATCTTCAAAAAATTTGAAACAGACATTACAAAATCTGGGAAAATCGGCTTTGGGCTTGGGCTTTTTATCTGTAAAGAAATAATTGAGGCACACGGTGGCAAAATTCGTGCCTACACAAAGAAAAACAAAAATGGTCCAAAAGAAAAAATTGTTTTTGAATTTACTCTTCCAAAATTAATGGAAATAAAGCAAGAATTGCCTTTTTAAATTCTTTTGTTTGTTACAGAATCAAAAAAATGCAATTTTGATTTTTCAACAAAGAAATCCACTTTTTCTTTTGCCTCAAAATCAGAGGAAACTTTTAGCTGGTGCTTTTTATCTTCTAAATTAAAATAAATGAGCTTATAAGAACCTAAAGATTCAACAAAATCAACATCAACAGACATTTTAATAGAATTTGGAATTTCAAAAGTTGAAATGTCGTCTGCTCTAAAGCCCATTAAAAATTCTTTTTCTTGAGGAAATTCAACTCCACCAATTAATTCCATTTTTTTATCTGAATAAAAATATTCATCACCCACGCTAGAAACTTTTACAATATTCATTCCAAAACCACCCATAAATGTTGCAGTAAAGGTGTTTTGAGGATATTTATAAATCATCTCTGGAGTGTCATTTTGTTGAATTTTACCACCCTCTAAAACAACGACTCTATCACCCATAGTCATTGCTTCAACTTGGTCATGGGTAACATATATGCAAGTTGTTTTCAATTTTTTTTGAAGTTTTTTAATTTCAGAACGCATAGAGGCTCTAAGTTTTGCATCTAAATTGCTCAAAGGTTCATCCATAAGAAAAATTTTTGGCTCACGCACAATTGCTCTACCTAACGCAACTCTTTGCCTTTGCCCACCAGACAATTCTTTTGGTTTTCTTTTCAGTAAATCCGAAAGCCCTAAAATTTCAGCAACTTCTTTAACTTTTTTCTCTATAATTTCTTTTTTATAACCTTTTATTTTCAAACTAAAAGCAATATTTTCATACACAGATAGATGTGGATATAGTGCATAACTTTGAAAAACAAAAGCAATATCCCTGTCTTTTGGCTGAATTTGGTTTACTTTGACATCGTCAAAATAAATTTCTCCACAATCTTCATTTTCAAGACCTGCAATAATCCTCAAAAGCGTAGATTTCCCACAACCAGATGGACCAACAAGAACGCAAAATTCTTCATTAATAATTTCTAAATTAATGTTGTTTAAAATATTTTTCTTATCAAAATTTTTAGATAAATTCTTTATTTTAACATTCGCCATGAATTATCCTTTTGAATTTAGAGGGAATAATATTGAAGTTTTGTTGCCCGAAATTCCTTGCGAATCAACAATTATACCACCTTGAATATAATCTAAATATTTTTTTATTGTTGGATAAACAAAATTAACACCTAGTGCAAATTTTCTATCCCCTTGAACAATTTCATAAGGATTGAATATTTCTTTAAGCTCAGTTGGGCTATATGCAATTGAAGTGTCTTCAAAATCAATTTGAATATAATTTTTATAATTTGTTAAATCTTCAGCATCAATATTCAATTTTTGAAGAAAATCTTTTTCAGGATTTTTAATAACTACATTTAAGCCACCAATGTCTGTTTTTCTTAAAACAAGCCCAATATAATTTGAAATAATTTCTTGAACAATTGTTGGGTCTTGAAAACAATTTCTAGTAATAACAGGTTGAGTCTCTAAATTTATTGTTAAAGATTTCGCCTCAAATAATTCTTCGCTTCTTTTAATTTCTTGAGTTATCAAGTTGATAATGTCAAAATTTCTAGGCTCAAAGCGAATTAGGTCAGATTCAAGTTTGAAATAATTTAAAATAATTCCTAAATTATAATTTAAATCTTTTGCATTTTTCAAAATAATTTGAACATATTTTGCTTGTTTTTCATTCAATTCGCCACCTAATGAATCCAACATAGCTTTAGAAAAGCCTTCAATAGATTCAATTGGGGTAAGTATGTCGTCATTAATGCTCACAAAAAATTTGTTTTTAGAGTTGTATTGAATTTTCAATTCTTGAAAATCTGACAAAAGCTCTGTTTCATTTTTGTAGTTGCTTGTAATTTCTCTAAATTGAACATAAACTTTTTTAGATTTTTCGCTTTGTTTTGCACTCAATTCAAGAAAAATCTCAACTCCACCATCTAAAATAGACTTAACTTTTAGAGTTTTGTTAGAATTTACAATGTTATTTAAAACAACAGTTCCACCTTCAATAAATTTTGAAAAATATTTTCCAACAATTTCTCTTTTATTAAGTTTGAAAATTTCTAAACCTTTTGGGTTTATATCTAAAATTTTTCCATCATGTGCTAGAACAAAAATTCCATCTGGTAAAACATTAAAAACATTTTCTGATTTAAATTTTGAAAAAAAACTCATAACTAACCTTTTTATCTATATAAATTTTAACAACTTTTTTCTTTTTTGTAAAATAAACAAAAAAAGAGCCCGAGTAGTCCCGAGCTCTTTTTGATATAATTAAAAATTAGTTTAAATAATCTTTAATTTCAGCAACCATGTTTTTAGCATCAATTTTAACGCCAGGACCCATAGTTGTTGCAATGTATAGAGATTTAATGTATGTTCCTTTTGCAGCAGATGGTTTTGCTTTCAAAATAGCGTCTGCTAGAGTTGAGAAGTTTTTCATTAAATCTTCTTTAGTAAATTTGATTTTGCCTAATGGGCAGTGAATCATACCTTGTTTGTCAGTTCTGAATTCAACTTTACCAGCTTTAGCATCTTTAACTGCTTTAGCAACATCAGGAGTAACTGTTCCTGTTTTTGGGTTTGGCATTAAGCCTTTTGGACCCAAAACACGACCGATTTTACCTAATGGAGCCATCATATCTGGTGTTGCAATTAAAGTATCAAATTCAAACCAACCACCTTGAATTTTATCAATAATTTCTTCAGAACCAGCATAGTCTGCACCAGCGTCTAAAGCTTGTTGAACTTTTTCACCTTTTGCAATAACGCAAACACGAACAGTTTTACCAAGACCAGCTGGAAGAACAGTTGTTGACCTGATTTGTTGGTCAGCGTGTTTAACATCTAAGCCTAATCTGAAGTGGCATTCAAGAGTTTCGTCAAATTTTGAAACAGCAGAAGAAACTTCTTGCAATTTTTCAATAGCTGAAAGAACTGTAGGAGCTTCAAAACCTGCCATTAATTCGTTTATTTTTTGTTGTCTTTTAGTTAATTTTTTCATTATTTTATCCTTTCGTGGTCATAACGGGATATTCCCTGCCATCTATTCTTCTACAGTAACGCCCATTGAACGAGCTGTGCCTCTAATCATTTCTATTGCAGCTTCTGTTGTAGTTGCATTTAAGTCTTCTTTTTTAGTTTTAGCAATTTCTTCTAGTTGTGCTTTTGTAATTGTTCCAACTTTAGATTTGTTTGGAGCAGCACTACCTTTTGAAATGTTGATTGCTTTTTTGATTAGAACAGGAGCTGGAGGTGATTTTGTAACAAATGAGAAGCTTCTGTCTTCGTATACATCAATTACAACAGGGATAATGAATCCTGCTTGAGAAGCAGTTTTGTCATTAAACTGTTTACAAAAATCCATGATGTTAACACCTTTTTGACCCAATGCTGGACCGACTGGAGGTGATGGATTTGCTTTTCCGGCTTCAATTTGCAATTTAATTTTGCCGATAATTTTCTTTTTTGGTGCCATTTTCTTTTCCTTTCTGTGGTACAAACGGGGGCTTACCCTTCCACTTAATGTTATACTTTTTGAATTTGTTTGTATTCTAATTCAACTGGAGTTTCACGACCGAAGATTGAAACAGTAGCACGAAGTTTTGCTTTATCTGGGTAAACTTCAGTGATTTCGCCAATAAAGTCTGCGAATGGTCCAGAAGAAATTTTAACTTGGTCTCCAACTTTAACATCAAGCTCAATTTTTTGAACTGAACCAACTGAACGTTGGATAATCTTTTTAATTTCGCTTTCTTTTGCAGGAATTGGTTTTTTAGCAGAGCCAACAAATTTTGTAACGCCTGCTGTATGACGAACAACATACCAAGTGTCTTCTGTCATAATCATTTCAACTAAAACGTATCCTGGGAAGATTTTTTCATCTTTCTCAGTTTTCTTTCCTGCTTTTACTTGAGTAATTGTTTTTTGAGGAACTTCAACTCTAAAGATTTTATCCCCCATATCCATATATTCAATACGTTTTTCAAGATTTGTTTTAACCTTGTTTTCGTATCCTGAATAAACATGAACGATATACCAACGTTTTTGTGGTGTTTTTTCCTTTTTAATTTCAACAGGAGCTTCTTTAGCTTCTTCTTTAACTTCAACAACTTCTTCAACAACTTCTTCAACTGTTTCTTGAACTTCTAAAGCTTCGTTTTCAATATCATTCAAGTTTTTAACAACTACTTTTGATGATTTTCTCGCCATTTCATATTCCTTATCTATTGTGGAATTATCCCTAATATACCTTTAAAAATCACATCCATGAGAAAGATTACAATGGTAAAGAAGATAACAACAATTGAAACAATAACAGTTTCGCTAATAATTTGTGGCTTTTGAGGCCAAGAAATTTTACCCCATTCCGATTTAATGCCTTTAAAAAAAGCAACTGTTTGTTCTTTAATTGTTAGTTTTTTCTCTTCTTTTGCCATTTTTCCTCAAAGATTTTGTAAAATCGCGCCCTGAAGGACTCGAACCCACGACATTCGGTTTTGGAGACCGACGTTCTACCAACTGAACTAAGGACGCATTTTACATCTAATAATTAGACTATTGTCCTATTTTGTTTCTTTGTGTAGAGTGTGAGCATTGCATCTTGGGCAATATTTGTTCAACTCCATTCTTTCTTTCAAAGTTTTTTTGTTCTTAACTGTTGTGTAATTGCGTTCTTTACAGTTTTCGCAAGCTAGAACAACCATTTTGTCATTTTTTCCTTTTATTCCCATTTTTGAGCTCCTTCTTGGGGTTAATAGTAAATTTTTGCTTTAAAAAACGGGCCTTTTATTTACCCGTCTCTAATATATGTAATATCATAACAAGAACATGAATATTTGCAAGCATGAAAAATCAGATATTTAAGAAATCTTAACCTATTTTTTCAAACTTTCAAAAATTTCTAAAAATTGAGGAAAAGATGTTTTATGACAATCAAAATCTTCAATCTCAATAGGTTTTTTTGAAATTAAGCCAGCCATAAAATATGTCATTGCAAGTCTGTGGTCAAGGTTTGTTTTAAGTTTTGCTCCACCTTGAAGCTCAGATTTGCCTATAATTTTAAATCCGTCTTTTGTTTCTTCAATATTTGCACCAATTTGAGAAAGAGAATTTACAATTTCTTTAATTCTATCTGATTCTTTATTCCTAAGGTCAGACGCATCAGCTACAATACTTTCGCCTTTTGCTTGAGTTAAAAGAAGAGCAAGAGCTGGAAGCTCATCAATTAATCTTGGAATAATATCTCCAGAAATTGTTGTCGCAGATAAATTTCCAGAATATTTAACTAAAATATCTCCAACTTCCTCATTTGAAACCACTCTTTTATTCAAAATTTGGATATTAGCACCCATATCAACTAAAACATCAATTACCCCAGACCTTGTTTGGTTTATTCCAACATTTTTTAGCAAAATTTCAGAATTTGGAACAATCAGAGCCATAATCATATAAAAAGTGGCTGATGATATATCTCCAGCAACTTCAATGTCTTTTGCTTCAAGATTTGATGGTGTTATTTCAATTTTGACTTTTGAATTTAGTTTTTGGGTTTTAATTTTTGCTCCAAAATACTCAAGCATAAGCTCTGTGTGGTTTCTAGATAGTGTTGGTTCATAATAAGTTAGAGAATTTCCACTCATAAGACTTGCAATAATAAGGCATGACTTTACTTGAGCAGACGCAATTTTACTTTCGTATTCAATGCTTTTTAAATTTCCACCTGAAATTTTTAAAGGTGCTTTAAATTCATTACTTGAAATTGACGCTCCCATTGCTTCAAGTGGCTCAATTATGCGCTTCATTGGGCGTTTTGAAAGGCTTGGGTCCCCTATTAATTCAACTTCAAAATTTTGAGAAGCAAAAAGCCCAGAAATTAGCCTCATTGTAGTTCCACTATTCCCACAATCAAGCACGCAAGAAGGTGCTTGAAAACACTTTGTTGCGTCTAAATATAAAGTGTTTTCGCCCTCAAACTCAACAATTCCACCAACGGCTTTAATTATTTCAAGTGTTCTTTTGCAATCTTCAGAAGTTAAAAAATTAGTAATTTTCAACTTACCTCTAGTTAAAGCACCTAAAATCAAAGACCTATGAGAAATTGATTTATCAGCAGGCACAACAACCTCGCCCCTTAAAGGCGAAGTTTGTTTTGTGGTTAAAAAATTAGCCATTTGTTAATTCTTTCATAAAGTTTGGAACTGCAAAAACACCTCTGTGTAAGTCTTCATTGTAGATTTTAGAAATTTTTGCAATTTCTTTTGTTCTATATAATTTCGCTTTTGCTGGTTTTTTAATATCATTTGAGCAAAATGCCCAGCTCCAATATCCACCAGGGTATGTTGGCATTGGACCTGTGTATGGATTAACATATTTGAAAACTTTTTTAAGAAGTGGATAAATTTTTTTGATTTCAGCTTGGTTTGCAAACGGGCTTTCAGACTGTAGTGCAACAATTCCACCTTTTTTCAAAGAGTTTTTGACATTTGTGTAAAATTCTTCTGTAAACAAGCCTTCTCCAGGACCCATTGGGTCTGTTGAATCAATTAAAACAACATCATATTCGTTCTTTTTAGTTTTAATAAATTCAATAGCATCTTCAACATAGATTTTAACTTTTGGGTCGTCTAATTTGCAAGAAATTGTTGGCAAAAACTCTTTGCTCGCTTCAATTACAAGACCGTCAATTTCGCATAAATCTACATTTTCAATTGTTTCATGTTTTAAAATTTCGCGAACTGTTCCACCATCACCACCACCTATAACAAGAACATTTTTTGGTTTTTTTATTGAACAAAGTGGAATATGTGCTATCATTTCGTGGTAAAAATGTTCGTCAGCTTCAGTGCACATCATAAGTCCATCTAGAGTTAAGAAATTTCCAAAACCTCTTGATTCTCTAACTTCAACTAATTGAAATTCTGACTGTTTATTATAAAGAGTTGCACCCTCTTCAATTGCTATTCCAAAGCCGTGTGGTGTAATTTCGTGATACATATTCTCTCCTTGTTAAAAAATAATGAATATATTATACTAATAAACATAGTTGAGGTGCAAATTTTTGAGTATGATGAACGCCATCCTAAAATCTTTTGAAATATTTGTAATGGAACCCATTAGCATTTTAAGGCGTGCCATTATTCAAGTTGTTGGCATTCAAACTGATAATCAAAATATTAAAGGAATTGATGTTGAAAGAGTTGGAAATAAAATCCAATTAAATGTTATAAACTCAACTAAAGCCTGCAATTTACTTGCAACTGTGGCTTATAAAAGAAATTTAGCAAACCAAAAAGGCAAAAATGAAAATCAAAAAAGCAAAGTTTATAATTAGCTCCCCGAGTTTAGAATTATGCCCAGAATTGAACCTGCCTGAATTTGCACTTTTAGGGCGTTCAAATGTTGGAAAATCTAGCTTTATTAACGCACTAACAAACAATTCTAAACTTGCAAAAACTTCAAACACTCCAGGAAAAACTAGGCTAATTAACCTTTTTCAAATAAATGAAGATTTTATTTTGGCAGACCTTCCAGGCTATGGTTTTGCAAAAGTTTCTCAAAAAGAACAAGCAAATTGGCAAAAAAACTTAGAAAAATATCTTTTAGGAAGACAAACTCTAAAATCTGCAATTCAATTTATAGATTCACGCCACGACATTCAAAACAACGATTTTCAAATGAATGAATGGCTTAGAGCAAATAATGTTCCTGTTTTTTATATTTTAACAAAATGCGACTACATTTCTAAAAATGAAATTCCGAAAAAAGTTGCACTAATTGAAAGACACTTAGGCTCAAAATGTTTCCCATTTTCAACTAAAAATAAATATTTTTATGAAAATATTTTAAAGCATTTTGAAAGCTTAATTTAATTTGCTTATTTCATAGAAAAATATTGAAGCACAAACGCTTAAATTAAGCGATTCTACTGTGTTTTTAATATCTAGTGTTATGAATTTGTCTGACAATTCTTCAAATTTTTTGCTAATTCCTGTAGCTTCTGAACCCATAACAAGAATGAATTTTTCTTGAATATCCACTTTAGATAATGGTTTTCCACCTGAAACTACTGTTGTTAAAAATTTATGTGTGGCTTTAAGTTTTTCAGGCTCTAAAGTTTCTAAAATAGGAATTTTGAAAATATTTCCAGCACTAGCTCTTATAACTTTTGGAGAAAATGGGTCTATATATTCGCCTGAAAGAATTATTCCATCAAGCCCAAAAGCAAGAGCAGAACGAATTATTGTTCCTAAATTGCCAGCATCTTTAATTGAATCCAATAAAACTATTTTTTTATATTTTTTGAAATCATCTATTTTAAATTCAGGTCTTAAAATTGTTGCAATAACTGGAGCAGGGGATTTTGTTGAAGATAATTTTTCTAATATTTTTTGATTAACTTTGTATTTGTTTTTAGCTTCAAAATTAAATTTTTCATTTTCAAAAAATAAATCTATAATTTGATAACCAGCTTCAATTGCACCTAAAACAGATTTTTCGCCCTCTAAAATAATTTTGTTTGAAGATTTTCTGTTTTTTTTATCATTAAGAGCATAAGTAGCTTTTACAATATCATTATTAATACTTGTTAATTCAATTATATTAGTCAAGAACACCCCAACTTTCTAAATATTCTAGCTCAACATCATCAAGCATATCATAATCTATTAAATTTCTCTCATAAGGAAATTTTGATAGTGATACTTTTTGTTTGTTTTCATCTAAATAACAACTATTTTCAAGCCTTACGCCAAATTCGCCCTCTTTATAAAGCCCTGGTTCAATTGAAAAAACCATATTTGGTAAAAGCTCAAAATCTTCTTTTGTTCTAGGAGATAATGTTGGTGGGTGTTGATGAACAGACTGACCAATTCCATGACCTAATGCATGAGAAAACTCAAAGCCATCTGGTGCAACTGTTTCTAAATAATCTCTTGCAACTTTGTCTAAAATATATGGCTTATTTGAACTTTCAAGATACGCCTTAATTTGAGCTTTTAAAACTTGAGTGTATACTTTTTTTTGTTTATATGTTGCCCCAAACGGTGCAAAAACTCTAGTTATGTCTGTTGCAAGCCCTAAATCCCAATAACCTCCACAATCTAGAAGAATAATATCTCCAGAATTTTGAACTTTTTTATCTGAATAATCGCTATAATGAATTGAAGCAGAATTTTCGCCCACTGCAAGCAATGTTTTAAAGCTTAAACCTCTTGCTCCAACTATAGCAAGCTCAGCTTCAAATAAATTTTTCAGCTCAATTTCATTCATTCCTTTTTTAATTTTTTCTCTAAAAGCAAAAATGGCTTCATCAAGTTTTTTAAATGCAAACTTCAAATGTTCAATTTCAAATTTAGACTTAATTGACATCATATTTTGAACAAGTTTTTTAGCGTCTTTTATGGGATTTTTGATTAAAGAGAAGATTTTTTCACTTATATTTTCTTCATCATAATAAATTTTATCTTCAACATTTGATATAAATTTTTCAAACTCTGAAAGTGGCAAAACTTTGATAAAATCATAATTTTCAGGAATTTTATAATCACAAAATAAAATGTTTTCTTCTCCTAAAAATAAACGCGAAGAAAAAGACGACATATAATCAAATTCAAATGCTCTAAAATCAAGAATATAGGCAATTTCGTCTGTTGAAGTTACAAGCAAATTTCCTTGATACTTTTCTTTAATTAAATCAATTTTTGTTTTTGTTTTGAAAATATCATCAGAAATTGAATAAATTTCAACATCTTTTTTTGTTTTATCTATACTCTCATCAACAACTACAAGATTTTTAAAATGTTCTTGGTATTTTAAAAATTTAAGATGAGAAATTGAAGCAGGAATTAAAATTTTAGAATTTTCATCTGCAACTTTTTTAAACCCATCTAAAAAACCTTCGCCCATATCAAGCAAAATTGCTTCCAAGCTTTCATTTTCAAGATTTTTAGCTGTTATATGGTATCTTGGGTCAACAAACAAGAAAATTTTGCCATCTTTATTAATAAAAGCCTCTCCAGCACTTCCTAAAAAGCCAGTAAGCCTTGCTAATTCTGTGCTTTCATTATGAGAAGCTGAAAATTCATCAATTGAATTTAGCATAATAAAGTCTGCATTATATTTTTTTAATTTAGCTAAAATATTTAACATTAATTCCCTACAAAAACTTTAATTAGCTTGTTTGATGATTTGTTGTCAAAATCTATGAAAAGCATTTGCCCACCACCAAAATCAGGAACACCATTTTCAACTAAAATTGAAACGGAATTACCTAAAAAAACACTTCTTAAATGGGCATAGGCATTTGTGTTATATTTTTCATCAAACTTATAAATCTTATCCATTGGGATAAATTCACCTAAAACATCTAAAAAATCTTGAACTATAGGTACTCCTCTAGGAAGCATTATGATACAAGATGTGTGGTCTGGTGCAAACACTTGAACTGTGCCATTTTGGATATTATTTTCTTTAACAATTGAATGAATTTTTGATGTTATATCAATGGCATCATTAAAACCACGAGAAGTTATTTGAAATTTTGTTATTTTTGCCATAATTAACTAAAACCTAGACTATATTTGAAGTATAGCACTTTTAGTTCTTTAAGTAAAATTATCTATATAATTTTCTAAATACTTTGTTGCACCAGAATTTTCGGCAATTGTTTTCGCTGAATTAAGTTGCATTTTTGAACAAAAATCGGAATCTTCTATAAGTTTTTTAGAAATTTCATATAATTCAGCCTCAGAAGCCACAACTCTTGCACTGTTTGCTTTTGTTAGCTCTTTATATATAACTTTGAAATTTTTAATATTAGGGCCACTAATAGCTGGCACGCCCCAAATTGTTGCTTCTAGTGGGTTGTGTCCTCCCGTTGAATCAAAACTTCCTGCAATAATTGAAAATTTTGAAATTGAATAAACATTTGCCAATTCGCCTGTTGTATCTAAAACAATGACATCAACATCCTCAAATGTTTTGCCTGAAGATTTTAGGGCAAAATTAATATTATTTTTTTCTAATAAAGCCGAAATTGCACCAACTCTTTCTAAATGTCTTGGAGCAATTAAAAATTTAACATTTTGGTCTTTTTGAAGTTTTTTGAATAGATTAATATAAATTTCCTCTTCGTCTGGATGAGTGCTTCCAACAACAACCACAGGACTTTCGCCAATTTTATAATAATTTTTTAACTCTTCTTGAATATTTTTATCTGGAGTTTTAATATCAAATTTAATGTTGCCCATAACTTCAACAAGCTCAGGTTTTGCACCAATTTCAATAAATTTTTCCCTATCTTCAACGCTTTGAGCTAAAATTCCAGAAAAACAAGAAAAAACACCCTTTAAAAAGAATTTTAATTTTTTATATGAATTAAAAGTAGCGTCTGAAATTCTGCCATTTGAAATAAACAAAGGAATATTTTTCTTATTCAAAATATAGGAAAAATTAGGCCAAATTTCTGTTTCAAAAATCATAACAAATTTAGGATTTATTGCACGAATTGCATTATTAATTGCAAAATCTGTATCTAATGGAAAATAACAAATTGCCTCAACATAATCTATAAGTTTTTTATTTGCAAGCTCAAACCCTTGAGGAGTGGATGTTGTTAAAATAATATTTTTGTCTTTATTTTCTTTAATGAAATCTGTTAAAGAATTTATTTCGCCAACTGAAACTGCATGAACCCAAAAAGTTTTTTTATCCATTTGAAAGTCATAAAAGCCTAATTTTTGCTTCATTCCAGCTCTAATTTTTTTTGAAAAAATGGACAAAACTAAAATGACAGGGATAAAAAATATTGGAAAAAGTATTTTATAAAATTTAATCATATACCTCTATTTCAACCTCAAAGCTCCTATTCCAAGGAAGCGAATATTTAATTTCTTTAAAATTATAACCTAAATATGAAGCAAATTTTTCTTCATATGGTTCAAAGTCTTTAATATAAGGCTCAATTTCAAACAAGTTTGAAATTTCGCCTTTTTCTCTAACTTCTTTTCTAATAACAGCTTGGTAAGCATAATCATCTAAAAATCTAATAAAATTAAGCTTTTTAAACGCATTTTCGTTCTTATTTTTTGCTAAATAATAAACTATTGCACAAGATATAGCACACCCTATTGAATTAGCAGATGTATTATAGCCAGCATAGCCCATAAAATTAGGATTTTTAGCACTTATAAGAGCATCAACAAAATTGATATTAGCACCATTTGCATTATCAACATCAGCAATAAAAAATGGTTTTTCAAAACTAAAATCAATATTCAAATTTCCCTTATTAGCTTCGCCTAAAACCAAATCGCCTTGAGAAAATTGGAAATTATTAATCAAAAAAATCAAATCTGGATTTTCATAATCAACATTTAAACCAGCTAAAGAAATTTGAGCTAAAACATTTTCTATTAATGGAATATCTTCATATTTTGAAATTAAATTCTTAGAATTTTCAAAAACAAACTTAGGGCAAATTTTAATATTTTCATTATCTGCAACAGCTCTCGTAAGCATTGAAAGTGGAATTTCATCTGCCCCTGTTTTGATTAAAATATTTTCATTTTCTTTAGATAATTCAGCAAGTTTTTCAGCTTCTTCAACATTCAAACCAAATTCAGCACAATCATCTTTTGAAAAAATAAGCAAGTCAAAAACATGATTTTTTGCAAGATTTAGGTAGTGCTTGTTAATTTCAAAATTTCTTTCTCTTGTTTTCAAATAATCATCTAAAATATCTTCTGGAACTGTGTTTATAACGCAATTTGCACACCTTAACCTGCGAGATTTATGAAGTGCATATGAATATTGAAAAATCTTTTTGCCCCATTGAGCCCAATATTCTTTTTCTTCTTCATTAATGTTATTATTTGAAATTCGCATAATGCTAGAAAATGCAAAAACTTTTGCACCCAGCTTTTTAATAATTTTTTCTAAGCGATTAATTCTTTCTAAAATTTCTTCTTTTGTGTCATTACATCTTCTTGAAGTAACTAAACCACCATAAGCCAAAGTATCTAGGGACAAAATTAAATAATCAACATTTTCTAAACTCTCTAGCCACAAGAAAATGTCGTTTATTGAAGAAGAATCGTATAAACCTCCTAAAAATTCTCTTTTTGGTAACAAAAGTTTAATATCTTCATTTTGAGCAACTATATCTAAAGGCAATGAATAGCATATAGGACGGTTATCTATAGGAACAAAAGCAATTTTTTTCATAAATCAATTTTACATCATTTTCTGTTTGATTTACAATAAAATTAAACAAAATTTATGGAGAAATTTTGAGATTTACATTTGAGGAAATAGTTGAAGTAACAGGTGCGAAACTCATTTGGGGAGAAAAAATTGAGGGCGAATTTGGCATAAGCACCGACACTAGAACAATCAATGAAAGCGAAATTTATCTTCCTTTAAGAGGAGAAAATTTTGACGGTCATAATTTTATTGATAACGCAATAGAAAAAGGCGTTGTTGGTTATTTTACACAAGACAATAGAAAAATTAATGAAAAAGCAAAATTTGTTCTTGCTGTTAAAAATTCTTTGATTGCATATCTTGAACTAGCTAGATATATAAGACGCAAATTCAACCCTAAAGTTATTGCTATAACAGGCTCATCAGGCAAAACTACTGTTAAAGAAATGATGGCAGAAGTTATGGCAACAACATTCAAAACTCACAAATCTAAACTAAACCACAACAACGAAATTGGTTTATGTCAAACATTATTTGCTATGCCAAAAGATACAGAAGTTGTTGTTGCAGAATTAGGAATGAGAAATTTAGGGGAAATTGAACTTTTAGATAAATATTTAGAACCAGATATCGGAATTATTACAAACATTGGAACAGCCCACGTTGAAAGACTTGGAAGCGTTGATAATATTGCTTCAGCTAAATGCGAAATTACAAACCACCTCAAAGAAGACGGGCTTTTTGTTGCAAACGATAATGAAAAAATTAGAAAGAGAGTTAATTTTAAAGGTGATGAATATTATTTATCTTTAAAAGATGCCCAAAATATCATAATTAAACAAGGTTACACCTCATTTGAATTTGAAAATACAAAATATGAACTTCAAATTGAGGGTGAACACAATGTTGAGAATGCACTTTTAGTTATTAAAACTGCTCAAAATTTAGGAATTTCAGAAGAAAATATTAAAACTGGTCTTTTAAAATTTCACCAAATTGAAAAACGTTGGGAAATAACAAACACAAAAGGTTTAAATCTTGTAAATGATAGCTACAACGCAAACCCTGAATCAATGATTGCAGTTTTAAAAACATTTTTATCTGTTTATAAAGACCCAATTTATCTTGTTTTAGGCGATATGAAAGAATTGGGCAGAGATGAAATTAAATATCACAAAGAAATTGGTGCATTTTTGAATAATTATGAAAATGCAAACCTTTTAACTCTTGGACCATTGGCAAAATTTATTGGTCAAGGCACTAAAATCAATTCAAAACATTTCAATTCTCATAAAGAATTAGCAGATTTTATTGTTGAAAACTGCGAAAAAAATTCAAATATTCTATTTAAAGCATCACGTGCTATGCAATTTGAAAAAATTATAGAGGAAATTAAAAATTATGATAATGATTAGTGTTGCATGTATTATAGCACTCATTTTTTCACTACTTTTGGGTGTCCCTTATATTGCATTTATGAAGAAAAAAATGTATTCGCAATATTTAAGAGAAGAAGTTGCTAAAATGCACGCTAATAAAGAAAAAACTCCAACAACAGGTGGCGTTTTTATTGTTTTATCTATATTTTTTGCTTCCTTAATAACTCTTTTTATGGCACAAGAAACAACAACCAGAGCTCTTGTTGTTCTTTTGACATTTATTTTCTACGCTTTTACAGGCTTTGAAGATGACATTAAAAAAATTAAAGGCAAACAAAATATGGGATTAAGTGCAAGAGGAAAATTAATGCTCCAAATTGCCGTTAGTATGCTTCCTGCCGTGCTTTTAATCTTTTCAAACAGAACAGAAATTTCTTTTATGAATTTGAGCATAGATTTAGGCTATTTTTACCCAATTTTTGCAGTATTTATGATAGTTGGTGCATCTAATGCTGTAAATTTAACAGATGGGCTAGACGGGCTTGCTTCAACAAGTGCTTTTTGGGCATTTTTAGCTTGTGCTTGTTTATCTTTTATGAATGGCTACATAGACCTTGCAATAATTTCTGGTGCAAGTGCTTTTGCTTGTTTAGGATTTTATTACCACAACAAAAAGCCTGCAAAAATCTTTATGGGAGATACAGGAAGCCTTGCTTTAGGTGGGCTTTTGGCAACTCTCGCTATAATGGGAAAATTTGAGCTTTGGTTAATTCCTATTGGAATTTTGTTTATAGCAGAAACTTTATCTGTTATGCTTCAAGTCGCAAGCTTTAAATTAACTGGCAAAAGAATTTTCAAAATGAGCCCAATTCATCATCACTTTGAACTTTGTGGTTGGAGTGAAAATAAAATTGTTTTTGTTTTCTCTCTTGTTTCTTTTATAGGCTCTAGCATAGCTGTTTTAGGCTATTATTTAATTAAGGTTCATTCATAATGGATATCAAAAATAAAAAAGTTTTAATTTTAGGAATTAGTGTAACAGGACTTGGTGCTGTAAAATTTTTATCTAAAATGGGCGTTAATATTTTCGTTTCAGAATTTGATGAAAAGAAAAAAGATTCAAAAGAATTTGAAGAAATCAAAAAATACACAGAAAATATTGAAATCGGACATCATAGCGAAGAATTTATAAATGGCTCAGATTGTGTAATTTTAAGCCCAAGCATTCCTCATACTTCTAAAATTATTCAAAATTTAAAAGAAAAAAATATTCCATATATGTCAGACATTGAATTTGCATATAAGTTTTTGCAAGGTGGCGAAAATTTTGTTGCAATAACAGGCACAAACGGAAAAACAACAACCACAATGCTAACTTCGCACATTTTATATGGACAATTTAGGGCTCCATATTGTGGGAATATTGGAATTTCGCCATTAGAAATTATAAAAGATAACGATTTTGATTATTTAACTTTAGAAATGAGCTCTTATCAAGGTCATTACTCACCAACTTTTGCTCCTCATATAGCAATTTTTTGTAATTTAACTCCAGACCATATAGGATTTCATGGAAATATTGAAAATTATTTTGAAGCAAAAGCAAAAATTTTCAGAAATCAAGGAAAAAATGATTTTGCAATTTTAAATTATGATGATGAAATGGTCAAAAAATTGGGTAATGAACTTAATTCAACCGTTTATTATTATTCTGTTAAAGA
Source organism: Candidatus Gastranaerophilales bacterium (assembly GCA_045536045.1). GTDB lineage: Bacteria > Cyanobacteriota > Vampirovibrionia > Gastranaerophilales > Gastranaerophilaceae > RGIG1918. The sequence continues at coordinate 36,104 of JAZSMU010000014.1, read as the reverse complement.
AAAAACAACACTATCTATTCAAAACAATTCAATTTATTTCAAAGATGAAAAAATTATTGATTTAGCAGATATTCCACTTGTTGGAGAACATAATTATCAAAATGTTATGTGTGCAATTGCAGCTGCTAAGATTTTGAATATTCCAAACGAAATTATCAAAAAACAAATTATGAGCTTTAGGGCACCAGAGCATAGATGCGAATTTGTGCGTGAAGCGAATGGAATAAAATTTTATAACGATTCAAAAGCAACAAACCCTGAAGCAACTTTGGTTGCTCTTAAGGCATTTACTAACCAAAATGTTTGCTTAATTGCAGGTGGAAGAGATAAAAACACAAGTTTAGATGAATTTGTTGTTGAAATTAAAAAGAATATTGAAACTGTTGTTTTAATTGGAGAAGCAACAGAAAGATTTAAAGAAGCCTTGCTTTTAGGTGGATATAAAAATATAATTTTTGCAGATAGCTTAAACGACGCTATTGAAAAATCAATAGCAAAAAAACCAGATGTAGTCTTGCTATCGCCTGCATGTGCTAGTTTTGATATGTTCAAAAGTTTTGAAGACAGAGGGGAAAAATTCAAAAACTATGTCAACAACAGAAAATTTTAATGCAATAGAAGAAAAACCTATAATTTCAAAACCTGACAAAACTCTTGTTATAACATCTATTTTTCTTGTAACAATAGGGATTTTGGCAGTATTTTCTGCAAGTGCACCAAAGGCAATTGCAAGTGGCGATAATCCTCTTTCTTTTGTTTTGAAACAATTAATTTGGCTTGTTTTAGGTGTTATTGGTTGCTGGTTTTTTACATATAAAATAAATCTTAAAAAATTAAAACCATTTGGGCTTCCTTTAGCTTGGATTGTTGTAGCTCTTTTATTAATGGTTGAATTTACTCCTCTTGGTCTTACTGTAAATAATTCAACAAGATGGCTTGCAATAGGACCTATTCAATTTCAACCATCTGAATTTGCGAAACCAATTTTTGTTTTGTGTTGTGCAACTATGTTTTCAAAAAACACAATTCTTTACGACTCCAAAAAACTTAAATATTACATCCCATTTGGAATTATATTGTTGCTAGTTTTATCTCAGCCAAACTTATCTATGGTAATTCTTCTTCTGGCAACATTTTCTGTGATTTTTCTTTGTGCAGGTGGGAATTTTAAAGATTTATTTATATTAGGAACTCTTTGTGTTTGTGCAATTGCAACGAAAATTAAGCCCTATCACTTAGAAAGAATTAGATATGCTTTTAAACCAGAACTTGACCCAAGAGGAGCAGGTTATAACACAATTCAATCATTAATTGCATTCGCTTCTGGGAACTTTTTTGGAGTTGGCTATGGAAACTCTAAACAAAAGCTAGGCTGGCTTCCAGAAAACCACACAGACTATATTTACGCAGTTATTGCTGAAGAATTTGGATTTTTAGGATGCTTGTTTATAATTTGTTTATTTGGAACATTTCTTGTTAGAGGATGTGCAATATCAATGAAAACAACTGACCCATATTTAAAACTTCTTGCTTTTGGTATAACTTTTTCAATATGTTTCCAAGCAATGATGAATATGGGAGTAACCAGCTCTTTAATGCCACCAACTGGAATCCCTCTTCCATTTATTAGCTACGGTGGAAGCTCTTTATTTGTAACTTTGTGTATGCTTGGAGTATTATTAAATGTTTCAAGAAAAAAAGTGGACAGAATTTCAGACAGGAAAAATATGTATGGCAGAATTTAAAACATTTTTTATAACAGGTGGCGGAACAGGTGGGCATATTTATCCTGCTCTTGCAATTGCAAAATCTTTAATTGAAGCTGGACACAAAGTTTTTTTTGTTGGAAATAAAAAAAATTTAGAATACAAAATCTGCAAAGATAATAATATAAATTTCTTGCCTGTTGATGTTGATTTTATGCCAAGAAAATTAAGCTTAAAATTTCTTCTTTGGGGTTTGAAAACAGCAATTGCAGGTTGTAATGCTACTTTGTATGCTCTTAAATATAAACCAAATGCAATTTTTGCAACAGGTGGCTATGTTTCAGCTCCGGCTTTAATTGCTGGCAGATTTCTTAAAATTCCTTTCATAACGCACGATTGCGATTCTTATCCTGGAATTGTTACAAGAGTTTTTTCAAAATATGCAGAGGCAACAACTCTACAATTTGAAGACGCAAAAAAATATCTAAAAACAGACAAAACCTTTGTTTTTGGAAACCCAATTAGAGAAAATTTCTTTAATACAAATAGGGAAGAATGTCTTAAAAAACTTGGGTTAGAGAACAAAAAAACTGTTTTAATTATGGGTGGCTCACAGGGAGCAAACACGCTGAATAGCGCTGTTTGCGACATTATTAATAATTTAGATAGAGATGATATTCAAATAATATTGCAAACTGGCAAAAAGCATTTTGAAGCCACAAAATCTAAATTAAAATTAAACCCAAAAAATGTTTTAGCAGTCCCATATTTTGAAGACACATCAATCCCATTAGGTGCGTCAGACCTTGTTGTTTCAAGAGGTGGAAGCCTTTCTATATCTGAAATTCTTGCAACAAACACACCATCAATTATTGTGCCTTACCCATATGCTGCTAAAAATCATCAAATGTTAAACGCAAAAAGTGTTGAAAGCTTAGGTGCAACAATTATTTTAGAAGATAAAAATTGCAATTATGAAACGCTTAAAAATCTTATTTATGAGCTTTTAGATGATGAAGAAAAATTAGCCACTATGAAAAGGGCAACAGTTGAAAATTCTAAGCCGAACGGAGCAAAAAACATCACAGAAAAGCTTTTGGAAATAGCAAAATGCTAGATAAAAACACTTTTTCAGAAAATAAAAAAATTATAGATTTAGGATTAGATAGAATTTCAAAAGTCTTAAATTATTTTGAAAACCCTCAAAATTCTTTTATGACTGTTCATTTAGCTGGAACAAATGGAAAAGGTTCAACAAGCAATATTATTCAAAAAATATTAATTAGTGCATTCCCAGAAAAAAAATTTGGGCTATACACAAGTCCACATCTATTTTCATACACAGAAAGAATTAAAATAAACAACGAAGAAATCTCAGATTCTGATTTTTTACGCATTAAAAAAACAATTGAAAATGCTTGCAACACTTTGAAAATAGAGCTTACAGAATTTGAAATTTTAACCGTTCTTGGATTTTTATATTTCAAAGAACAAAATATTGAAATTGGAATAATTGAAACTGGCTTAGGTGGTAGACTAGATGCCACAAATTCAATTAAAAAACCTGAAATTGCAGTTATAACTTCAATTTCAAAAGACCACACAGAAAGATTAGGAGAGACAATTGAACTTGTTGCAAAAGAAAAAGCAGGAATTATAAAAAGTGGTTCAAAAATTGTTGTTTCGCCTCTAAACGCAGGTTTTAAAGTTATTCAAAAAACAAGCGAAGAAAAAGGTGCTGAGCTTATTTTGGCAAACAAAAATATTGAAATTTCTTTTGAAATCAACAAAAATTTTGCAGTTATCAATAATGAAAAATATGAATTTGGGCTTTTAGGAGATTTTCAAGCTGAAAACCTTAATTTGGCACTAACTGCAATTGAAAATTTGCCTTTTACTATTGAAAAAAATGCCATTGTTAAAGGACTAAAAGAAGTTTTTTGGAAATTTAGAATGGAATTGAAAGATAATGTTTTAATTGATGGCTGTCATAACCCAGACGGGGCAAGAGTTTTAAGAGAATTTTTAGACAAAAATTTTAAAAATTATAAAAAAAGATTTATTTGGAGCTCTTTAGCACACAAAGATTGGCAAAGTGTTATTAAAACATTGATAAACAAGGAAGATGAGCTTCTTTTTTATCATTTTAATTACCCAAATTCTCTAAATTTTGAGGAAATTAAAAAAATTATGCCAAACGCAATTGAAATTTTTGAGCCTAAAACTTATCTTAAAAACTCTGAAGACAACACTCTTACCATTGTTTGTGGCTCATTATATATGCTTGGCGAAATTTTTAAGCCTTAATTTTTACAATTGCAGACAAAATATCTTCTCTTAATTCAGAATTTTTTGCTTCAATAGCAGACGATTTCGCAACAACGACAAAGCTTAAATATTTATTCAAAATGCTTGCTAATTCAGGATTTTCTTTATAAACAAGCCTAAAAGTTTCTCTTGCAACTCTTTTAATTCTATTTCTTTGGACTGCTCTTTTATGGATTTTTGTGCTAACAACAAAGCCGATTTTAGCACTATTTTGCTCTGTTTCGGCTAATTTTCCAATATATATTTTAAAATGCGAACAACACAAAATCTGCCTTTGATGATATGTTCCCATAAAGGCAGAATGAAGTTTAAGTCTGTTTTCTTTTTTAAGCACGTGATTTAGCAGTAATTGCTACGCTATGACGACCTTTTGCACGGCGTCTGTTAATTGTTTCACGACCTGCAGCAGTTGCCATTCTAGCTCTAAAACCACTTACTGCTTGTCTTTTTCTTTTTGTGCCTTCAAGTGTGCGACGCATTATTCTCTCCTTGACTTTATTTTACTATTTGCTAACAATTATAATAGTTTAGACAAAGCGAGGTGTCAACATGGGCAATATGAACAATAACATAGGTTTCATTGGAGCTGGAAAAATGGCTTCAGCAATTATAAATGGAATGATTAAAAGCGAATTTTTGCCTTGTGATTCAATTTTTATTTTTGACACAAATCATGACACTAAAAAATACACAAGCAAAAATCTTAAAGTTACTGCTCTAGACACAATTGAAGAACTTTTAGAAACTTGCCCAACTATTGTTATTGCAACAAAACCTTTTGTAATTGATACAGTTTTAGATTCAATAAAAGAATTGGTTAGAAATCATCTTATTATTTCTATTTTAGCTGGCGTTTCAACTCAAAAAATTGAAAAAACACTAGAAAAAACAAGAATTATAAGAGTTATGCCAAACACTCCAGCACTTGTTAATGAGGGAATGAGTGCTATATGCAGAGGCAAATACGCTTATGATAAAGATGTTGAATTTGCACTAAATTTATTTTCATCAATTGGCAAAGCTATTAAAGTTGATGAAAAACATATTGATTTAATAACAGCAATTTCAGGTTCAGGACCAGCATTTTATTATAATATTATTGAAAAAATAGCACTTGCAGGAAAAAAACTAGGACTAGACTACGATACAGCCCTAACTCTTGCCTGCCAAACAGCTTTAGGCAGTGCTAAAATGATTTTTGAAACACCTGATTCTGTTGAAGAATTGATTAGAAATGTAACTACTCCTGGTGGTTGCACAGAAGTTGGAAATAATATTTTGAATAATTCAAATATTGAAGAAATTTTATTTAAAACAGTTAAAAGAACAATGGAAAAAGCAAAAAGCTTAGGTTAGGGCAAAAAAAATCCCGATTACTCGGGATAAATCTTTTTCTCTAATTTCTCTAACTTATTTTATGTTAACTGACAAAAACTTTTGATACAAAGGAGCAAAAGTCTAAAACCGTCTCTTTTGCAACCTCTTTGACGACTTTATTTAACGGCTTTTTATCTAAATAGTTAAATGCCAAATATATTGGGTCTGACGCCTGTTTAAACTGCGTTCTAATATTCAGCCTATCGTACTTATCCATTCGCTTTTTAAGGTCGCCTTCAACCTTGAAGAACTTTTCTTGTGCTACCGTCATTTTATCCTCGTTTTATATTTCTTACATATATATAAAGTATATTTAGAAACTCAGATTTCAAAAAAGTATTTTTTCTTAACAATCTTTTACAATTAAATTTTTTAGTGGTAAAATTTTATTGTATTTAAAGGGAAAAAGGCTGAATTTATGCAAAACGAAATTGATTTACAAATATTAAGGCATTCAACATCACACATTATGGCTCAAGCAGTTCAAAGCGTTTATCCAAATGCAAAACTTGCTATTGGTCCATCTATTGAAAATGGTTTTTACTACGATTTTGATATTGAAGGCGTTACTTTAAAAGAAGAAGACCTTAAAGTTATTGAAGATAAAATGAAAGAAATTTTATCTGAAACTTTAACTTTTGAAAAATATGAAATTCCAGATGTTGAAGCCCAAATCAAAGAATTTAAAGAAAAAGGCGAAATCTACAAAGCTGAGCTTTTAGAAGAACATAAAAATGACAACCCAACCCTTTATTTAACAAAAGATAAAGACGGAAATGTCTTATTTGACGACCTTTGTCGTGGTCCACACTTAGAAAACACAAAACCAATTAAAGCATTTAAGTTATTATCTGTTGCTGGTGCTTATTGGAGAGGCAATTCAAACAACAAAATGCTTCAAAGAATTTATGCAACTGCATTTTTAACAAAAGATGAATTAAAAGCACACTTAACAATGCTTGAAGAAGCCGAAAAAAGAGACCACAGAAAATTAGGAACAAAATTAGACTTGTTCTCAGTTAGAGAAGAAATTGGTGGGGGGCTTGTTTTATGGCACCCAAATTTATACACAGTTAGAGAAGAAATTGAAAACTATTGGAGAGAAGAACACAGAAAAAGAGGCTATGTAATTGTTCAAACTCCTCAATTAGCTAAATCAAAACTTTGGGAATTATCTGGTCATATTGACCACTACAAGGAAAATATGTTCTTCATTCAAAAAGAAAATGAAGAAGATGAGCAATATATAGTTAAACCTATGAATTGCCCATTCCATATTTTAATTTACCAATCTCAAAGACATTCATACCGTTCTCTTCCATTAAGAATGGCTGAATTAGGAACAGTATATAGAAGAGAAAAATCTGGAGCTCTTGCTGGTTTAACTCGTGTTCAAGGCTTTACACAAGATGATGCCCATATTTTCTGCACACCTGAACAATTAGTTGATGAAATTAATGCAATTATTGATTTTGTAGCTGACACAATGAAAATCTTTAATATGGATTTTGAAGTTGAATTATCAACACGCCCAGAAAGTTTTGTTGGCGATATTAAAAATTGGGAAATTGCAGAAGCTGGCTTAAAGGAAGCTATGGACAAACGCAATATGCAATATGAAATAAATGAAGGCGATGGTGCTTTCTACGGTCCTAAAATTGACTTTAAAGTTAAAGATGCACTAGGCAGAACTTGGCAATGTGCAACAATTCAGTTGGACTTCAACTTGCCTGAAAGATTTGAAATTAAATATCAAGACAAAGATGGACAACTAAAAACTCCTGTAATGCTTCATAGAGTTATTTTTGGCTCAATGGAAAGATTTCACGGAATTTTAATTGAACACTTTGCTGGTGCTTTCCCAACTTGGCTTTCTCCAACACAAGTTGCAATAGTTCCAATTGCAGATAGACATGCAGATGAAGCAAGCAAAGTTTATAAAAAACTTAGAGATTTAGGTATTAGAGCACACTTAGACGACAGGTCTGAAAGTATGAACTATAAAATTAGAGAATCCTTTAAAGACAAGAAAATTCCTTATGTTCTAGTTATGGGAGATAAAGAAATAGAAACTGGCAAACTTGCAATCAGAGCAAGAGGCAGAGGACAAATTGGCGAAATGGATATTGAAGAATTTATCAATAAACTTGATAATGAAATCAAAACAAAAGGCACAACAATTGTTGAATAAAGGAAAAAATATGAAAAAACTTATTTTAAATATTTTTATAGTTTTATGTGTTGTATTTGGAGTTAATATCTCAAATAATGCTATTTCTCAAACAGCACCTAAAGCAGAAGTCAAAACGACTACTTCAGCCGTTCAAAATGTTTCTTATGTTACACCTTTAGAAGTTTTGAACAATGCACAAAAATATTTAAATAAGCCTGTTAAAATTGAGGCAAAATTCAACAGATTTACAACTCTTGGGCTTGATTATCCAAAAGCATTAAGAAGCAGTGAGCATTATATTTCTTTTATTGTTCAAAGAAATGATGTGGTTGACCATGATGTTCCACTATCTGAAATGAAACTTTTTATGAAAAGAGAATTGGCAGAAAGCTATATTGAACTTGACACAAATGATAAAATTAAGATAGATGGAGTTATGTTTTCAAACGCATTAGGCGATGTTTGGGTTGATGTTAATAAAATCCAAATCGTTGAAAAAGCGAAAAAGAACGAAAATAAATAATAAGTATGGAAAATCACGATAAATATTTAACAATACACGGACACTTTTATCAGCCTCCTAGGGAAAACCCTTGGCTTGAAGAAATTGAGCTTCAAGAAAGTGCTCACCCTAGCCACAATTGGAACGAAAGAGTTTGCAAGGAATGTTATTCTCCAAATAGCGTTTCAAGAATTGCAGATGATAGAGGCAGAATTCTTCAAATTATAAATAATTATGAGTATTTAAGCTTCAATTTTGGTCCAACTCTTTTGTCTTGGATGGAAAAATATGCCAAAAAAACTTATGCAAGAATTTTAGAGGCAGATAAACTTTCTCAAGAAGCTCACTCAGGGCACGGAAATGCAATGGCACAAGTTTATAACCATACGATTATGCCATTTTGCAATGAACAAGACAAAATTACCCAAACAGTTTGGGGGATTAAAGATTTCAAACACAGATTTAAAAGAAAACCAGAGGGTATTTGGCTTGCAGAATGTGGCGTAGACGAAGCAACTCTTGAAGTTTTGGCTGATGAGGGAATAAAATTTACAGTTCTATCTCCATATCAAGCACAATGCGTTAAAAAAATTGGGGATAAAGACTTTAAAGATGTTAGCTGGGGCTCAATTGACCCATCTATGCCTTATAGATGTTTTCTTAAAAACGGCAAACATATAGACATTTATTTTTATGATGGTGCAATTTCAAAATCTGTTGCTTTTGATAATTTATTAAAAGACGGTGGAAAATTTATTGCACGCCTTAATGATGGCTATGTTAAAGATAGATGCCGTCCTCAGTTGGTTAATATTGCGACAGATGGCGAAAGCTACGGACACCACACAAAATTTGGCGATATGGCCCTATCATACATTTTTGCTCTAAAAGCTGAAGATTGGGGCTTCAAAATAACAAACTATGCCGAATTTTTAGATAAATTTCCACCAACTTGGGAGGTTAAAATTAAAAACGAAACGGCTTGGAGCTGTTCACACGGAATCGGTAGATGGGAATGTGATTGTGGTTGCCAAACAGGTGGACAACCTCATTGGAATCAAAAATGGAGAACTCCTTTAAGAAAAGCTTTAGACTTTTTGAGAGATAAATTAATTATTTTATGCGAAATTGAAGGAAATAAATATTTTAAAAACTTCTGGGATGCTAGAAATGACTATATTTCAGTTATTTTAGATAGAAGCGAAAAAAATATTAATAAATTTTTAACTACACACGCTAAGAAAAAACTTAATCCAAAAGAAAAAGTTTTAGCAATAAAACTTCTTGAAATTCAAAGACAAGCAATGCTTATGTATACAAGCTGTGGCTGGTTTTTCTCTGAAATTTCAGGAATTGAAACTGTTCAAATTATGAAATATGCCTTAATGGCAATAGATTTAGCTAAAGAATTTACTAAAGAAGATTTAGAACGTGGATTTTGCCAAATTTTGTCTAAAGCAATTAGCAATATTCCAGAATTTGGAACAGGGGAAGATATTTTCAATAATTTCTGCAAACCATCTAAAATTGACATTGAACAAATTGTAAACCATTGGGCAATAATGAGTGCCTATGAAGGTTTTGAAGAAATTAATTCAATTTATTGCTATGATGTGCAAAATGTAAAATCTAAAATTGTTAAAAATAAAGACGATTCAAAACTATTCATTGGAAAAGGCGAATTTGTTTCAAAAATCACAACAGAAAAACACGAAATGATTTTTGTAATGTTTAGAAATCAAGAAGGCAGAGTTTATTGTGCTATTAATAAAGCTGATAAAAAAGATTTTTCTAAAATTAAAACAGAAATTGAAAAAGCCTTTAAAAGTGGAGATGAAGAAAAAACTACAAAAGTGATGAAAGACACTATAAGCAAACATTTTTATATGCTTAAAGATGTTCTTATTGATAAAAGAAAAGAAGCACTTAAAAAGTCTATTTCTAAAAAACTTAGAGATATGGCAAATATTTATGAAAAACTTTATGAAAATTCAAAAGCAAACATTGAACATCTTATAATTTTGGGTATGGACATTCCAGAAGCGTTTAGAGTGAGTGCAAAATATACTCTTGCAAAAAGACTTACTTTTGCTCTAAAAGAAACAAAACACTTTACAAACAAAGCCCAAATTAAAAAGATTATGAAAATTAAAGAAGAAGCAAACAAATTCCATATTAATTTTAACAAAACAAAAATTGACGAAATTGTTGGCTTAAAAATTAAAGAAAGACTTGAAAAACTTGTTAATAACCCAACTATGAAACAAACAGAAGAAATTATTTCGCTGTTTGCTTTAATTGATGATTTAGAATTAAACTTTGAAATGATTTCTTCTCAAAACTTGTATTTTGAAAGAATATTCAGAAATATGCACACAATAATTGAAAGTCTTAGAAAATCTCAAAACAAAGACGAGGACAGGCTTTTCGTTCTAAATCTTCTTAAAATTGGAGATTATTTAAAAATTAACACTGAATATTATAAGCCACTTATAGACACAGCAAGCCTACCGAGGTAGCTTATGAAAAAAATTGTATCAGCTTTTTTAATTTGTTTAACAACCCTAGCTGGGTGTGATTTTGCACTTGCAAAGAAAAAAGAGAAAATTCCAAAAATGCCAGAAACAAAAGCTGAATGGCTTGAAAAATCTGAGTGTGTTCCAATTGATAAAAGAAAAATTAAAGAAAAAAATATTAACGAAGACAAAAAACTAACAAAAGTTTCGCCTCCAAATGGCTATTTTGTTAAATATAATTCGCCTCCAAATAGTTATAGAGTAAATATTTTTGAAATTAAGAAAAAAGGCACGATGTATTCTGGAAAAATTGTTGCCCCAGATTTTGAAAAAGCAGGAATTGTTTATTATTATTATAATAATTCTCATAATCAAATAAGCTCAGAATTATTTATAATACCTCTAGAAACAACTAAAACAAGGTATCAAAGAGTTATAGACGCAGGTGTAATTGACCTATATAAAGGCAAAAATCTAACTTCTGGCGTATATGAATTTAAAGAAAATTACTTTAAAACCCTTAATGTAATTGATTTTTCAAGCAACAGCAAAAATATTCTTGTTGAAGAAAAAATAGGAACAGAAAAATCTGGAATATTTAAAACAATAATGATTTCTGGCACAGAAAATGATGAGGGAATTTTTGAATATAAAAGATATCCAGAATTAAATGAAAAAATTATTGAATTTAATAAAGAACAAAATAATATTCTTTTAAACAATTATAGGTGGGATATTAAAACACTTGGTTTTGCACTTGATGAAAAGGATTTAGCCGTTGTTAAAGCTGTTGTTTGGGATAACAGAAAAAAAGAAAAATTCTTGAACCTTTGGGGCATAAACATTAAAACAGGCGAAATTAAGCTAATTTCAACAAGAAAAGATAAAATTCCACTAGAAGAAAACGCCCTTATTCTTGAATTTACTTATGAATAGTTTAATTTGAAGGGAGTGCTTTTTGATAAAAAAGCACGACCATAAACAAGCATTAAAAAAGAGGAGCAATTGCTTGCCCCTCTTAATTTTATCTTTGAATTACTTCAAGTCTTTGTAGCTTCCTTTAAATTCGTCAGCGTATGTTGTGTGAAGCAATTCGTGAGCTTTGTGAGAACCAGGTTTTCCAAGATGTTCGTCATAAAGTTTAATGATATCTGGATTTAGATGAGATTTTCTGTATTTTGTATCCTTGCAATCTTCATCATATAAGCCTTGAGCTCTCTTTTCTCTAAGCTCTGGAGTGTTGCAACTTGTTGGTTGACCACCACCATTTACACAACCTCCAGGACATGCCATAACTTCCAATAATTGGAATGTAGCTGTGCCTGCTTTAATTTCTTGAATTGCTTTTTCAGCTTCTTTTAGAGTTGAAACAACTCTAACTTGAACTTTTGTTCCTTTGATATCAAGCTCAACTGTTTTTGAATAAGAATTAGCATCAACGCCTCTTAATTCTTTAACATCATCAGAAGCGATTTCTTCGCCTGCAACCATATAGTATGCAGTTCTAACAGCAGCTTCAGCAACACCACCAGATGCACCAAAGATAGTTGCAGCACCTGTGTATGCACCAAATGGGCTATCAGCTTCTTCTGGAGCTAATTTTTTAAGGTCAATACCAGCTGATTTAATCATTTGAGCAAATTCTTGTGTTGTTAAAACATAATCTGTGTCAAATTTGCCATTTAGAGTTAATTGCTTACGTTTAATTTCAGCTTTTTTCGCAGTACATGGCATAATTGAAACAACCACAATATTGTCTTTTTCAAAACCTTCAAACGCTTGTGGAACATATTCTTTAATCACTGAAGATAACATAGACTGTGGTGATTTGCAGCTTGATAAGTGGTTAGTCATTTCAGGATGTTGAGTTTCAACATATCTAACCCAAGCTTGACAGCAAGATGTAAATAATGGAAGATTTTCGCCTTTTTGAAGTCTTTCAATAAATTCATGAGCTTCTTCCATAATTGTTAAGTCTGCAGCGTAGTTTGTATCAAATACTAGGTCAAAACCTATTCTTCTCATTGCTGCGTAAAGTTTGCCGATAACATTTTCACCAGCAGGGATTCCAAACATTTCACCAATTGCAGTTCTAACTGCTGGAGCAACTTGAACAACAACTTTTTTAGTTTTGTTGTTAATTTCATCCCAAACAGCATTAACATCATTTTTAACAGTTAAAGCGCCTGTTGGGCAAACTGCCTTACATTGACCACAATATACGCAATCAACTTCAGACAAGCATCTTCCTGCCATTGGTTGAACTAATGTTTTAGAACCTCTATTTGCAAAACCTAAAACAGCGTGTCCTTGATATTCGCTACAAGCTCTAACGCAAGCACCACAAAGGATACATTTATTTGGGTCTCTAACAATTGAATAGTTTGAAGTATCAATTGGCAAATATTCGCTTTCTTTTTTCTTAGCATATTTTAATTCGCGAACACCATATTCTTCTGAATATTGTTGAAGTTCGCATTTGCCTGATTTTTCGCAAGTTGTACATTCTCTGTCGTGGTTAGCTAATAACAATTCAAGAACTGTTTTTCTAATTTTGCGAACTCTTTCAGAGTTTGTAATAACTTTAACGCCAACTTCTGGTGGCATTGTGCAAGATGAATTAACAACTGTTCTGCCGTTTGGATAAACTACTTCCACAACGCACATTCTGCAAGCACCAAATTGTGTTAAATCTGGGCGATAGCAAAATGTCGGAACTTCAAAACCTGCTTTTCTGATAACTTCTAAAAGGTTAGGTTCTTTGTCAAATTCAACTTCTATTCCGTTTACATATAATGTTTTCTTATCTTCTGACATTTTATTTTCCTCTTATTATTCTTTTACAATAGCCTTAAATGGACAACCTGATAAGCAAGCTTCACATTTAATACATTTTTCTTGATTAATTTTGTGAGGTTGTTTAACAGTTCCTTCAATAGCACCAACAGGGCAAAGTCTAGCACATTTTGTGCAACCTTTACACAAATCTTCTTCAATTCTAATTGTTTTAAGAGCTGTGCAAACTCCTGCTGGACATTTTTTGTCCACAATGTGAGCTACATATTCATCTTTAAAGTATTTCAAAGTTGAAAGAACAGGGTTTGGTGCAGTTTTACCTAAACCACATAATGAACCGTCTTTAACTGTGTTTGCTAAATCTTCTAGAATTTCTAGGTCAGCCATTTCGCCTTTACCACGAACGATTTTTTCAAGAATTTTTAGCATATTTTTTGTGCCTTCTCTACATGGAACGCACTTGCCACAAGATTCATTTTTAGTAAAGTTCATAAAGAATCTTGCAACTTCAACCATACAAGTGTCTTCTGCCATAACAACAAGACCACCTGAGCCAACCATAGCACCAGCTTTTGTTAAGCTTTCATAATCCATAGGAAGGTCTAAGTGTTCTTCTGTTAAGCAACCACCAGATGGTCCACCGATTTGAACAGCTTTGAATTTCTTTCCACCTCTGATACCACCACCGATATCAAAAATGATTTCTCTTAAAGTTGTTCCCATTGGAACTTAAATAAGACCAGTGTTATTAACTTCGCCTGTTAGAGCAAATGTTTTTGTTCCTTTAGAAGTTTCTGTTCCCATTGAATTAAACCATTTAGCACCTTTTAGCATAATTACAGGAATATTTGCTAAAGTTTCAACGTTGTTGATAAGTGTTGGTCTTCCAAATAAACCTTTGTTTGCTGGGAATGGTGGTTTTGGACGAGGCATACCTCTTTCGCCTTCAATTGAAGCGATTAGAGCAGATTCTTCACCACAAACAAATGCACCAGCACCTTCTTTAATATGAAGAGTGAATGAGAAATCTGTTCCAAAAATATTTTTACCTAAATAATGACGAGCTTCAGCATCTGCAATAGCTTTTCTTAAACGTTTAATAGCTAGAGGATATTCAGCACGAACATAGATATAACCTTCATCAGCACCAATTGCAAAAGCAGCAATTGCCATACCTTCTAAAAGTTTATGAGGGTCGCCTTCCATAACAGAACGGTCCATAAATGCACCAGGGTCGCCTTCATCACCATTACATACTACATAAGATTTTCCACCTTTATTTGCAGCAGTAAATTTCCATTTTAAACCAGTTGAAAAACCAGCACCACCTCTGCCTCTTAAGCCAGAGTCTATAATTTCTTGAATAACAGCATCTGGGTTATTTTCTTTAATAATATTTGCTAAAGCTTCATAACCACCAACAGCAATTGCTTCATCTAAAGATTCAGCATCAATATGACCACAATTTGCAAGAGCTGTTCTAGTTTGTTTTGCATAGAAATTAATTTCTTCAGATTTTTGAACATGTTGAGAAGTTAGTGGGTCAACATATAATAATCTCTCAACAGGGACTCCACCAACAAGATGTGAATTAAAGATTTCTTCAACATCTTCAACTTTAACTTTTACATAAGTTGTGTGTAAGTCTGGTAAAACTACCAAAACGCCTTGTTCACAAAAACCGTGGCAACCTGTTGGAACAACTGTAACTTTGTCTTTTGTTGTTAAAGTTGAAACATTTGCACCAAGTTCTCTAAATTTATCCATAACTGCAACAGAACCGTTTGCAACGCAACCTGTTCCACCGCAAACAAGAACTCTTAAGCCTTGTTTTTTCATTTCTTCAAGAGCTTTGGCTTGCTCTTGTTTAATATCTATATTAAGTTCCATTATTTATTTTCCTCCTTAAGAATTGTATCAATGACGATTTTGATTGCGTCTGATGTCATTTGAGGATAAACTTTTTCGTTTATAACAACTACAGGAGCAAGACCACATGCACCTAAACAGCTAACTGTTTCAAATGAGAACAAGCCATCATCAGTTGTAAATTTGCCGTCTTCTAGATTTAATTTTGCTTTAATAGCGTCTAGAACAGGCATTGAACCTCTAACGTGGCAAGCTGTTCCATCACAACATTTAATTTCATATTTGCCTTTTGGCTCTAATGAAAATTGTGCGTAGAATGTTGCAACACCGTAGATAGTTGCTGGTGAAACTGGCATTTTTGTGCCTAAGTAAATGATTACTTCTTCTGGAAGGTATCTGTATTCTTCTTGTACAGCTTGAAGAATAGCAATTAGGTTCGCTTTTTTGTATTCGTATTTTTCCAAAATAGAATCAACTTTTGCAAACCCTCCTTCAAAAGTTTTGGATTTTTTTTCTGCTTCCATTTTTTCTTCCTTTATAGTGTAAAAATACTAACTGCCTTGAAAATATTATCCTATTAATATATTTTTTTGGCAAGGAAAATAGACTTATTTAATTAGATTTTTTTGAAGGTTGTAAGTTCAAACTATCTAAAATTTTTTGAGCTGTTTTTTCTTTTTTAAGCAACTTATAAACAACTGCTAAATTATAGTAATAATCAGAATTTTGAGGATTTATTGTTATTGCTCTTATAAAATTTGGTTTTGCACTTTTTGGTTTTTCTAATTTCAAATATGCACAACCTAAATTGTAGTATGCTGAAGCAAAATCTTTGTTAAATTTTGTTGCTTTTTTATAATTTTCAACAGCTAAATTATAATCGCCTTTTGTGAAATAAAAATTTCCAAGATTATAATACGCCTTATAAAATTTTGGATTAATTTTTAAAGAAGAATTATAATTTTCAATGGCTTTTTCATCATTACCTTTAGATTGAGCAATGTTTCCTAAAAGCAGGTAAATTTCTTCGTCATATTTTTCTTTAGGCAAGGCTTCAATAAGTTTTAGTGCCTCGTCATATTTTTCAAGGTTATAACTTGCTCTAAAGTATTCAATGATTTCGCTATCTGTGTAATTATTTTGTTCAACATTTTGTGCTAAACAAAATGAAAAGCCTGTAAAAAACAGAATAATCAAACTTATATATGATTTTAATGTGTGCTTTTTTAATGTAATATTTATAATTGTTACCCCAATAATATTGTTTCAAGTATAATGATATTATCCTACATTATTTTTTAAATGCAATTTAGGACAAGAAATGGTTAAACCCGAAGATAGACAACAGAGACAGTATAATAACAGGCTTTATAAAAATAAAAAGTCTCAAGATATTTCAGGCTTTTCTAAGTCTTTTTTTACAAGCTGTTTTATTTTGCTTGCATTTGTTGGGATAATTTATTGGGAAGATTTAGGAAGCTCATTAGAAGAAATGAAGTTGTTGGCAGATGGCAAACAAGCACCAAAATTTGAGCTTCAGCTTCCATTTTCTCAAAAAAGACAAAATATTTTAATTATGGGCGTGGATGTTGATAATGAAAATCACAACATGTTCAAAGGAAATAGAACCGACACAATTGTTATTGCAAGTATTGCACCAGGTTATAAAGATGTAAATGTTCTTTCTATTCCAAGAGATTCTAAAGTTTATATTCCAGGCACAGACAAAGCAGACAAAATTAATCACGCTTTTGCAAGAGGTGGAATTAAAGAAAGCATTAAAACAATTGAAGGAACATTTGGAATAAGAATTAACCATTATTTAATTGTTACAAATAAAGCATTAATAAACTTTATAGACGCCATTGATGGGCTTCCAATTTATGTTGAAAAAGATATGCACTATGGCGACAAAACAGCAAAATTGTTTGTTGATTTGGAAAAAGGTCATCATGTTTTATCTGGCAAAGAAGTTGAAGGCTATGTTCGCTTCAGAAATGATGCACTTGGCGACATTGGAAGAATTAGAAGACAACAACATTTCTTTAATGCACTAGAAGAAAAATTAAAAGACCCAAAAACATTAATTAAACTTCCAGAAGCTATTAAAATTGCCCTAAAATCTGTTAAAACCGATATGTCTTTCTATGAATTATCTCAATATGCACTTTTAGCAAAAACTTTAGATAAAACAGACATTCAAACAGCAACAATTCCTGGTGGACCATCTCAAAAAGGAGATATTAGCTATTGGATTGTTGACCCAGAAAGATGCCAAGCATTAATTAACAAATTAATATATAGAGAAAAACCAGAGCAATTAACAAGAGCTCCAAGATGTATGATTATTTATACAAAAAATGCAGAAGAAAAAGCATTTAAAGTTAGAGAAGCACTTTTAAAACAAGGTGTTGAAGTTAATATGCAAATTAGAGACCAAATTCCTACTGAGCATATTTCAATTAAAAATTTAAAAATTCCTATGGACATTATTAAAAAGTACAAAGAATCTATTGAAGAACTCAAAGGTATGCAAATTAGTCTAGATGATTTTTCTCTAGAAGACACAAGTAAAGATTTTATAGTAACTTTTAACAAATAGCTCTACTAAATGATGTAGAAAAAAACGCAAAATCCCCCATTTTATTTAGAGATTTAGACCCCCAAATTAACCTCAAGGTTGATGAACGAATAAGGAAAATCATGGAAAATAGCTTTATGAACTTAAACCAAAATGAAAAGTGCCTGCTCACTTATCTGTGCAAATACTGTGATAGTTCAACAGAGCCCAAAAATGGGTTAATTAGCCTGTTGAAAGAATATAAAATTGAATTAAAGCCAATCAGAAATGTTTGGGCTAACCCTGTGTATGAAATTATAGAAAGTTATGAAAGAATTTAAGCAATTGAAAAAGTACTTATTACCAAGTGCTATGGCTATTTTAGCTGTTTTAGCACTTTTTTGCATTTGGACAAGTCATTCATTTAAAAAGTTTTCAGAAAGTGTTGAAAACAAAACTTTTGATATTAGGCAAAATTTGATTTGCAAATATAAAAAGCCAAATAAAGACATTGTTATTTTGGCAATTGATGATGTTAGTTATGAATATATTTTAAATAAATATGGTTCTTGGCCAATTTCTCGTGATTATTGGGCGAATGTTGTTCATAATTTAAACAAACTTCAAGCAAAACTTATAGTTTTTGATATGCTTTTCGTGAATAGGTTTGGAAAAGACAACCCAGCAGACAAAAAATTAATTGATGCTGTTAATAAAAATGATAATGTAATTGTTGCAATAGATTTTGATAATTATCCAGAAGAAGTTAGAAAAAGCACATTTTACCCAGATTCTATTAAAACAAAATTAAATAATTCAAGTATCATTAAAAATTCTTCTATTCTTAATTTTTCAAATTCAAGAGGAATAATCAAAGAAATTCAAACAAACACACCAAACATTGGCGTTGTTAATGTTGTTAGAGATGATGACGGCGTAATTAGAAAAATTCCACCTTATGTTGTTTATAAGGGAGAATTTTATAGCCACCTTGCAACTCTTGCAGGACTTAAGGCTTTAGGAATTGAAGATAGAAATTTTGATATTAAATTTAAAAAAATTAATTTAGACAAAAACCATAAAATTCCTTTGGAAAACACTGGTCGTGCAATTTTGAATTGGTATGGTGGAGAAGGCAAATTTAAACATATTCCTTTATATAAATTTGACGAAGCAATTCAAAAAAATGATGTTGAATTTTTGAAAAAAGAATTTGAAGGAAAAATTGTTTATATTGGAGCAACTGTTGTTGCAATGTCTGATATTAAAACAACTCCGATTAGCTTGCATTTTCCTGGAGTTGAAATTCACACGACATTTTTAAACAACATTATTGATAATAATTTAATTCAAAAAGCACCAATTTTTGTTGATGTTTTAATTGCATTATTATTTGTTGCTGGTGTTGCATTTGCAATCTTTAAAACATCATCTATTTTATCTTCAAACTTTATTATTTTGGGAATTTTTATTTCATATTTTATTTTTGCAACACTTTTAATGAGCATAGGAAATGTTTGGATTGGAGTAATTCTTCCTTATTTTTCAGGCATTACAACATATTTAATTTGCTACATTTTTAAATACATTTTAAAATCTAAAGATTATGAACAAACTTACAAATTGGCAGTTACAGACGCTTTGACAGAATTATATAATCATAGATTTTTCCAAGAAAAAATGACGGAAAACTTTAGCATTTGCGAAAGATATGGAAATAACTTTTCAATTATTATGATAGATATTGACCACTTTAAAAAATTCAACGACACCTACGGACACCAAAGTGGAGATATAGTTTTAAAACAAGTTGCATCAACAATAAAAAGAAATGTTCGTTCAACAGACATTCCTTGCAGATATGGTGGCGAAGAAATGACTGTTATTTTAACAAACACAAACAAAGAGGATGCAATTACAACAGCAAACAAAATTTGCCAAGCAGTTCGTGAAAAAGAATTTATTTTAGCTGGTGGCGAAAATGTTCATGTAACAATAAGTGTTGGAGTTGCAACTTCAAATATAAACGGCTCAAATCCTCAAGAGCTTATTGAATATGCAGACAAATGTTTGTATGTTGCAAAAGAAAATGGAAGAAACCAAGTTGTTGTTGAAATAAATCCATAGATTAATTGGAAATTAAAATCCATCTGCTACAATTTTAGTAGGGTATTAATTCTTGGGGTTTTATGTGCGCATATAACTACATAGAAAGCTCAGACAACATAGGAAATGTTATTAATTTTAGACGCAATGGAGCAACAAACACCTATGGTGCAAGAGATTGCGAAATATTTTTCCCACAAACAAATGGCGAAGTTTCAGACTCAATTGTTCAAAATTGGACTCACCAAGCATTTGAATGTTATTCGCTAAATTGCAACTGCAAAGAGTGTTCCATAGGCAAAGGAGGATACTCTTTCGTTTGCCAAATGGAAAAAATTGTTGATGTTTTATTGAAAACAAAAGGAAAGCCTAATCCTGACGATTTTTTGTTTGATTAAGAAAACTACGAAGAGCAGTTGTATCATTTTTTGGTGTTCTTAAATCAAGGTTTTCATCTTCATTAAAATATTTTTCTTGCAATTTTTCGCCATAAAATTTTCTAACTAGAAGAAGTAGAAAATAAATTACAACTGAAGCAACTGCAACTGCTATCATAACTTTTATAAATCTGAATATCACATCAAAAAATTCGCCATGAAGCTTTGGAACAGCATTAAAATCAGTGTTTGTTCTTTGGTATGGAGATTTTGCAACACTTTCGTCAATGCTATGAACTCTAGGTCTTGTAGTAACAGACTCGTTCATCTCTTCAATTAATTGTCTTTTAGATTCTTCGTCATAAATAATATCTTGAATATTATTTTTAGAAACTTCTTCAACTTGCGTTTCTTCAATTTTGTCTTGAAGAGGAAAAGCACTGCAACAAATTGTGTTTGCCCCTAATAGCAAAAATGCTGACAATATTAATGTAAATATTCTACTCACGGTTTTTTCCTTACTTTTCTTCTTTTTTTATTTTAGCAGATTTTTTGACTGTGCGTGAAGTTTTTTTCGCTGGTTTTTTAGCAGGTTTTTTATCTTCTTTGCTTTCAACCAAATCCTTCGCAATGTTATTAAAATCAGATGTTAAATCTTCTGCTTTTTCAGCTTTTTTAATTTTTCTTGCTGGTTTTTTAGCAGGCTTTTCTTCTTTAACTTCAACTTTTTCTTCAACTTGTGGTTCTTTTTCCTCAACCTTAGGCTCTTCTACCTCAAGTTTTTCTTCTTGCTTTTGAGCTTGTTTTTTATTGTTGAATTTTTTATTTTTACGATTTTTACTATCTTTTTTGGTTTCTTCTTGTTTAACTTCTTCAACAGGAGGTGTAATTTCTTCAACCACTTGAGTTTGCTCTTGAATTTCTGCTTTAATTTCTTCAATTAAAAGTTCATTTTCATCAGCCTTTTGGTTGTTTTTGTTTTGATTATTTTTTTGGAATTTATTAAATTTGTTTTTGTTTTGATTATTATTTTGATTATTTTGTTGGCTAAAAGGACCTTTAATTTTATTCATTTTAGCTTTTAATTCGCCTTGAGTATTTGTATTTGCCAACTTCAATTCTTCAAGAGTGTAGCCACTTCCTTGACATTTATCACATTTTTTAGTGAACACTTCGGCTAAACTTTGACCTTGTCTATGGCGTGTTAATTCAACAAGACCCAAATCAGATAATTGACCAATTTGAGGTTTTGCTTTGTCATTAGCTAGTGCAAGCTCAAAATGTTCTAAAACTTTCAATTTATCAACACGAGATGTCATATCAATAAAATCAACAATAACAATTCCACCAATATTTCTTAATTTTAACTGGCGAGCAATTTCGTCTGCTGCTTCAAGGTTTGTTTTTAAAATTGTTTCTGCTTGAGAAGCTGAAGACACAAATTTTCCACTATTAACATCAATAACAGTTAGTGCTTCTGTTGGTTCAATAAATAAATATCCACCACATGGCAAATTAACTTTTTTATTTAATGCACCTTGAAGCTCTTTGATAACTCCCGTTTGTGCTAAAAGTGGCTCTGTGTCTTTGTGTAGAGTAACTTTAACTTGCATATTCCAATGGTTTAAAAGTTGAACTGTTCTATGAAGTGCAAATGGAGTATCTACAACAATTTCTTCAACATCACTATCGCAAGCTTCTCTGATTGTTCTATATAGCAAATCTTGGTCTCTATATAATAATGTTGGTGGGTTTGCAGTATCTGCAGCATTTACTATTGAATTCCATTTTTCTAATAGCATTTCAATATCTTCTTGAATTTCAGCTTCAGTTTGCCCTTCAGCTTCTGTTCTAACAATAATTCCAACACCAACAGGCTTTAGCAAGCTAACAATTGATTTTAGTCTTGCTCTCTCTTTTTGAGAAGTAATTTTTCTTGAAACATTAACGCCTTTTTCATCAGGCAATAAAACTAAGAATCTACCAGGCAAGCTTAAAGCTGTTGTCATTCTAGGACCTTTGTGCCCAACAGGCTCTTTAATAACTTGAACAATTAATTTTTGTTTTGGCTTAACTTTTTCTTTTAAAGGACCTTTCCCCATAATGTCATCTGTGTGAATAAAGCCCATTTTATCAAGCCCAACATCAACAAAAGCTGCTTCAATTGATGGCAGGATATTATCAACTTTTGATAAATAAACATCACCTAATAAAACATCACCTTTGTGAACAAAAAATTCATTAACTTTGCCATTCTCAACAACGGCACCAATGTTGTCTTTTTCAGAAATAACTATTTTTTTCATTTCAAATCCTTCTAAACTTTCTTACTTCAAACTGTTAGTTTGAATACTATATTTCCATAAAGTTTCTATCCAAAAACTTTATTCTTTTAACATCAAATTGCGTGTCGCTTCCATACACAGCACTCAAAAATTCATCTGCACGAAACGCTGGCAAGTTCTCGTCTTGCCCTGTTTTTAGAGTAAATTCTAGCACGCCATTTTCAAATTTAATTGAATGAAGCGATTTTCTGTAATTAATTGTTTTTTCAATTCTTTTCTTATTTATCTTTGTAATGAACAAGTCATCTTTAGATAAACATTTTTCTGTATTATACAAGATTTCATCAAAATTTGGAAGAGTATTTTCAATTTTTGTTGGTATTGCTCTATATTGAGCCCACGCAATAAGAGTTTCCATAGGCTCTGGTCTTTTAATTTCGCTTTTTAACTGGATTAAATCAACCAATTTTACATTATCAGAAATGTTTTTTTCAAATAATTCTTTGAAATTATCCGGAATTGCTTCAACTGTTTCAAAATAAATAAGCTCACACTCTGATTCAATAAATATTGGTAAAGCTGGAGATAAAGATATTCTAGGAGTTGGGTTAAAACCTTGAGACATAGCAAGCTTTAGCCCCATTCTTCTAAAAGTTTTAATGATTAAACTTTGCCAATCCAGATGTGATAAATATCTTAATTCGTTTAATTTTGTAACTTTAATTCTGTATCTTTTGTTTAATTCTTGCATTTAAATCTTTGTTTTTAAGCAAAATATTTGCTTTTCAATTCTTTTTTTCTAGTTTTTATTTTCCTTAATGAATTTTGAGAAAAATAAAAATCATCAATTCTCTCTTTAGCAAGCTCAACTTGCCTCTCTTTAGCATCAGCTAAGAGTTTTTCAAACTCTTTTGAGGTAAAAAAGTCATTACTAATGAAACTATCATATCTCATAGTTTAATAATAAAGCCAAATTGAATAATGGTCAATTAAGAAATTTCATCAACCAATTTAGAATCGCCCTCAATGCTATTTTTCAATGATTTTCTAACAATATCTGATTGAGTATCAAGCATTTTGACTACTGTTTCAATGTTACGAACTTTGTTAGATAAAATTGTATCAGCGTTTGTTAAAACTTGACCTGTTACATTTCTATAAGCAGCAGTGGCAGCACTTCCTGTTCCTTGAAGCAAGTTACCTAAAACTAAACTTCCAAGCCCATATTCACCTAAGTATGGAGATAAGCTACGAAGCACACCACCAAAACCTGAAACAACACCAGCTAAAGGCATAACAACATTTTGTCCAATACCGAAACCAGATGTTCCACCAACAACATAAGAAGCTGCATTAAGACCTGTAATTCCTGCAGCACTAACTGCAGCACCTGTCATTGTTCCATCTAACATTGTTGTTGAATAAGCTGGAACATAAGAAGATGAATAACCAGAAGCTAAAGCACTAGCACCACCTGTTGCAGTGCCAACTGAGCCTAAACCCATTAAAATTGAAGCAGCACCAGATGGGAAGCCTGAATATGAACCTAGCCCACCAATTCCAAAAGCACTTGTTGAGCCTTGCAAACTACTTGTTGAGCCTGTGAAAGGTGTCCAATATGAAGTACCTGGAATATTAATTGCACTTGAGCCACCATAAGTTGACATAAATTGGTTTGGAGCAAAAATTGTAGCTAATTGCCATAAAAAATTACCTGCTGTTCCAAATCCAGAACCAGATGAAGAATATCCACTTGATGTTGTCAAATCACGAAGTCTATCATAAGTTTCATATAGCTCAGCCTTTGCTGCAGAGCTTGCAGAACCCCATTTATTTGCGATTGTAAGTGCATGGTCATATCTATAAGACATAAATTACTCCTAGCTTTGGAATGTTTTAAATATTTGGTCAATACTACTTTCAATAACTTTTTTAACAGATTCCAACTCTGTTTGAAGAGCTTCTTGCTCCGTATCTAATTGGCGAAGTTGCAATTCTAGAGTTCTGTCTTGAACTTGAATTTTTTGAGTTCTTGCTTGCAATTCGCTCATTTTCTTTTGATATTGTGCATTTTCATAGTTATAATTTTGAACTGCTTCGTCATATTCTTCTTCATTTGTATAACTTGAAACAGATGTTGTATGGTCAACGCCAATACCGATATCTGCGTATTCTGGTGATGTTGCGTCCATATCTAAACTTATTGCTTTGATAGATTTGATTTTGCCTTCGTTAAAAACCAAATCAGCTACACCGTCAACTGTTACATAATCAGGCTCATCGGTTGTTCCTCTTCCTGTGTTATATCTAATTTTCACATCATAAACACCAGAAGATGTAGCATCCCCCCAACTTATTAATTTAAATTTGTTAGTAGAAGAAGGGTTAACACCATCAAAATTATATGCTGGTGATTTAAACTGAGCCATTGTTGGTGCAGTTGGAGGGTCAATTGTTAACATTTCTGCAAAAATTCCAGCAGATTCGTTTGCTAATTCTGTTCTTTGTTGGTTAACCATTTGACCTTGAAATTCTATGTTAGACTTTCTTGCTGTTAAGTCTAAATATCTTGCTTGAGAAGCTGCTAAGCCCATATAAATCTCCTATTTAATTATATTTATCCAATTCGTGAAACGGAATAAACCTTGTTGTCTTTAGCAAAACCGAGAGAAATAAACCATTTGCAGTATATAATTTAAGGATATTTTTTTAAAAAACAAAATTATATTTTTAATGTAACGAAATGTAACAAAAAAAGATAAAATTGAAATTGAGGTCTGAGTATATACTTTATATATATGTAAGCACTGAGGTTAAAAATGGCAAAAGACGCAGTAGATAAAAAAATCGCAGAATTATACGCAACAAAAGTTACAGTAAATCTTGAATCTAAATCTACTTTATCACCTGAAGATTTCTGGAGCTCAATGCAAATTATCTCTTGCAACAACAAAGCTGTTATGAATCTTTGCCTAAGATAATAATTATAATCAAAGATAATTCTTTGAGTGAGTTAATGGAGAAAAAAGAGTAATAGCAATTTTAGCTAAATTTAACCCCAATAAAATGGGGTTTTTTATTTTTTATGCTATAATTTTCCTATGGAAAATATGTTAAAAATAGCTATTCCTAACAAAGGAAGATTAAGCGAAAAAATTTATGATTTATTAAACAAAGCTGGTTTAAATCTTGATTATAAAGATGAAAGAAAACTTAGCACAACAACAAAAGACGGACGTTATTCAATTATTTTTGTTCGCACGCAAGACATTCCAAAATTTTTAGACGCAAATGTTGCAGATATTGGAATTACAGGTTTTGACATTGTTGAAGAAGAGGGTCTTGATTTTGATATAGTTAAAGACTTTGGCTTTGGAGCTTGCGACCTTGTAGTTGCTGTTAAAAACGAAGAAAAATACACATCTGTTGAAGAACTTCCAAATTCATTCAATGTTGCAACGAGTTTTCCTAACACAACTAAAAAATATTTCAAAAGCATAGGAAAAGATGTTAATGTAATTGAAATTTCAGGTGCAGTTGAAATTACACCAAGTCTTGGTTTATCTGATGTTGTTGTTGATATAACATCAACTGGCACAACTCTTAAACAAAATGGGCTAAAAATCATTGGTAAAATTTTAAGCTCTTCAACTGTGATGATTTCAAGAAAAGATTTGAATGAAGATAAGAAAAGTCTTTTAGATTCATTCTTACTTGCAATAAATTCTGTTATAGATGCTAAAGAAAAGAAATATTTAATGGCGCATGTGCCAAAATCTAAGCTGGACGAAGTTAAAAACATTCTTCCAGGTCTTTCTTCGCCAACTGTGGTTAATTTATATGGCGACAGTGAATATGTTGTAATTCATGTTGTAATTGATAAAGACAAAGTTTTCAAAAGCATTGATGAGCTTAAAAAACTAGGTGGAAAAGGCATTTTGATTTTAAGCGTTGACCAAATGGTTAAATAAATTTTAGTTTAGGAGTTAATTTTGTTAAATAATACAAAAAAAATTATAGTGGTTGGAATGCCTGATATGTCTAATGTTGTGCTTTCTAAATTGAAAGCAGCAGGATTCAACATAATTGGCTACATTCCACCTAAAAAAATTGCACCGTCATATCAAAGTGCAATTGCTTGTGCAAATGCTTTAAATATTCCAATTTATGAATATGAACATTCAATTAATGCCTCAGAATTTATTGCAAAAATTGCAGATTTAGGAGCAGATATTGGGCTTATTTGCTCTTATGATGTTAAGCTTTCAAGAGATTTTCTTAAAACAACTCAAGAGGGCTATATAAATTGCCACCCATCACTTTTACCAAAATATAGAGGTGGAAACCCTTATTATCACATTATTAAAAATGGCGAAACAATAACAGGAATTACTTTGCATTTTGCAGATGAGGGCTTTGATACTGGTGATATTATTATGCAAAAAACAATTCCTTTAGAGCATAACGAAACTATGGGAACTCTTTTTAACAGAACCAATTTTATGATTGCAGATTGCTTAATTGATGTTCTTAAAAATTACCATATTAACGATTTTATTGAGGCAAAAAGCCAGCCTTATGGCAATTTTGTTAAAGCTCCAAAAACACCACAAAATATTTTTATTGATTTCAAAGACGACATTCAAACAGTTGAAAGACAAATTAGGGCTGCAAACCCATTCTTCAACATTGTTGCGTTTTATAGAGGCTTAATGATTAGGCTAATCACAGCTTCAGCTAGAGTTGAAGAGCATAATTTTATTCCAGGAGAAATTACAAAAACTCTAGGAAGTGTTGAAATTGCATTTAATGGTGGTTTTTTAATTCCTGAAATTATCCAAGTTGGAACTTGGGGAATTTTTGATATTCAAACATTTATAGAAAAATTTGGACCACAAATTGGGGAAAGAATTGCAACAAATGGATAAATTACATTTTCTAACAGCTGGAATCCCAATTATTGCAAAAAATTACGCAAAGGCTTGCAACACCTTAAGAGAACTAAAATTAGACGGAATGGAATTAGAATTTGTGCATGGAGTTAGAATGTCTGATGACATTCAAAATATGCTTATTGCAGAGAAAAAAGACCTAGTTTTTACAGCTCATGCACCATTTTATGTTAATTTAAATTCAAAAGAAGAAGAAAAAGTTGTAGCTTCAATAAATAGAATTTTGCAAACAGCAAATGTAACAAATGCTCTAGGTGGATATTCAATTGTTTACCATGCTGGCTTTTATCAAGGAAGCTCTAAAGAAAAAACTTTTGAAAATATTTATAGAGCACACGAAAAAATTGTTGAAGTTTTAGAAGAAAACGGAAACAAAATTTGGATTCGCCCTGAAACAACTGGAAAAGCAAGCCAATGGGGAGATGTTGAAGAAATTGTTGAGCTATCTTCAAAGTTTAATAATGTTCTTCCTTGTATAGATTTTTCTCACTTGCACGCTAGATATGGTGGCTCTCACAACACTTATGATGAATTTTCAATGATTTTAGAAACTATTGGAAACAAGCTAGGCTCAAGAGCAATAGAGAATTTTCATGCTCATATTGCAGGAATTGAATACACCTCAAAAGGGGAGAAAAAACATTTAATTTTAGAAGAATCTGATATGAATTATAAAGACTTATTGCGTGCTTTAAAAAATTTCAATGTTAAAGGAGCAGTTATTTGCGAAAGCCCTAATATTGAAGGCGACGCAATTATTTTGAAAGAATATTATGAAAGTTTGTGATTTTGATTATAATTTACCAAAAGAATTAATTGCCCAAGCACCAATTGAGGGGCGTTCTGGGTGCAATATGATGAGATTAAATGAAAATGGAGAAATTGAACACAAAAAGTTTTTTGATTTTCCAAATTATTTACAAAAAGGTGATGTTTTAGTTTTAAACGACACAAAAGTTATCCCTGCAAGGCTTTTAGGACATAAAAAAACAGGAGCTAAAATTGAAATTTTTCTTTTAAAGCCAATAGAAGGAAACATTTGGGAAGCGTTGATTAGAAATTCTAAAAGGCTAAAAGAGGGCGATATTGTTGAAATTGCAGATGTTTTAGAAATTAAAATTATTGAAAAAACATCTGACACAAACAAAGTTGAGCTTATTTATGACAATTCAAAATCAATATATGAAATTTTAGATATTGTAGGAAAAATTCCACTTCCACCATATATTGAACGCGAAGCTGATGAAAAAGATAAAGAAATTTATCAAACAGTTTTCGCAAAAAATTTAGGTTCTGTTGCAGCACCAACTGCTGGGCTTCATTTTACTGAAGAAATTTTAGAAGAAATCCAAAAAATGGGAGTTAAAATTGCCTATATAACTCTTGTTGTTGGGCTTGGAACATTTTTGCCTGTAAAATGCGAAGAAATTAAAGACCACAAAATGCATTTTGAAACTTATGAAATATCTGAGGAAACTTCTGAAATTATAAACAGTGCAAAAGGCAAAATCGTAGCTTGCGGGACAACAGTTGTTCGCACATTAGAAGCAACTTATAAAAAATATGGAAAAATTTTACCCATAAAAGACGAAACAAATATTTTTATTTACCCACCATACGAATTTAAAGTTGTAGATAAATTATTAACTAATTTTCATCTTCCAAAATCTACTCTTTTAATGCTTGTATCAGCGTTTTCAGGAAAAGAAAACATAATGAGGGCATACGAAGAAGCAGTTTCTAATGAATATAAATTTTTCTCTTATGGAGATTGTATGTTTTTAGATAAAATTCAAGTCGCACAATAATTTTTGTGCCTTGTAATAAAAATATTTTCATGTTACATTTTTCTCATAAACACTTATAACAAAAGGAAAAAACATGAAAAAGTATGAATTATTAGCAACTTTGAAACCTAATTTAGACAATGAAGAAGCAGACAAAGTAGTTGCAAAAGTTGAAGAAATCGTAGCTAGCTACAATGGCGAAGTTTTTGACATTGAAAAAATGGGCAGAAAAAAATTATCATTTGATGTTAAAGGTTTCAGAGATGGTATTATGTTTGTTCAAACACTTTCTATCCCAGGAGATAAAGTAGTTGACTTCAAAAGACAACTTAAATTGAACGAAAATATCATTAGAACAATGTTTGTAGAAGTTAAAGCGTAAGGAAAATTATGACATTAGCTAAAATTGTTGCAGACGGCGTTGTTGTTAAAGCACCCGAAAAAAGATTTACACAAAATAATCTTGCAATAACAAACTTATCTATTAATCTTAGTGGAAATGAAGAAACATTAGTTAGAGTTGTTTCTATGGGTAATTTAGCAGAAACAGTTGAAAACACTGTAAAAGCTGGAGATAGAATAATTGTTGATGGCAGATTGCAAGTTGAAACATACAAAACTCAAGATGGCAAAGACAAAAGAATTATCCAAATCAACGCTACAACAATTGAAAAAATTGGTGGGACTGTTGAAGTTGGTTCAGCTAATCCATCAAACGCAAAAGCAAACAACGACACTATTGTTCAATTTGCAGACAAGGAAATCGTTGAAGATTTAATTGATGAAGACGAAATTCCGTTTTAAAATTTAGAAAAGTAAGGAAAAAAAATGGCAAAAGTTACAAAAGTTGAAGAAAAAAAGAAAAAAAATTGCACATTCTGTGCAGACAAAGTTGAAGTTCTAGACTACAAAGATACTTCAAAATTAAAAAGATTTTTATCAGAATCTGGTAAAATTCTTCCAAGAAGAGTTACAGGAACATGCGCAAAACACCAAAGAATGCTACAATTAGCTGTTAAAAGAGCTAGAGAAGCATCTTTAATCCCTTATGTTTTTGAAAACTAATTTCTAAACAAAGGATTTGGTGTGATAGATAAAAAATTTATTAAATTTTTACTTGTAGGGTGTTTAAACACCCTATTTGGCTATCTAATGTATATTATTTTTATCTCAACTCCACTAAAAAAAGAAATTGCTCTCTTTTTTGCATACATTTTTGGAGTTTTATGGAATTTCAAAACGACAGGTGTGTTAGTGTTTAAAAATAACAACAATAAATTGATTTTCAAATTTATTTTAGCCTATGTCATAACTTATTTTATAAATCTTTTTGGGCTAAATCTTGTTCATTCTTTTCGCTGGGGAGAAAATTTAGCCAATTGGACACTAAATATTTTAAATATTCAAACAAAATTAGACCTTATTAAATATTTTGACCAAATAATTTTAATTTTGCCAATTGCAATGATATCATTTATATTGTTCAAAACTTTTGTTTTTAAAGAAAGCGAGGAAATATGCTCATAATTAAATATAATGGCGGACTTGGAAACCAAATTTTTCAGTATATTTTTGGAGTTTCAAAAGCAAAAGAATTAGGAATTGATGTTGTTTTTGATATGAATTTTTTCAAAAAACATTCTAAAAAAAGACCTTATATGATGGGAATTTTTGGAGTGGAATCTAAGGAAAATAAAGATTTTAGAGCACCTTTATATTGGACTTTTCGCAAAGCAATTAAAAATGATAAATTTTTAGGTTTGAATATCTACAAAGAAACAGCTTTTTCATATGAAGAAAAATCAGAAAAAATAACTGATAACACATTTGTTGAAGGGTTTTTTCAAAGTGTTAAATATTTAGATGATGAAATAGTTAAAAACCTTAATTTCAAAGCTCCAACAAGCCCTAAAACTCAAGAAATTGAAGAAGATATGAAAGACAAAAACGCTGTTTCAATTCATATTAGACGTGGCGATTATGTAAACAAAGCAGTTTATAAAGAAATGTTTAACGAATTAACTGTTAAACACTACAAAAAAGCCATTGAAATTATTAAAGAAAAAGTTGAAAACCCTGTATTTTATGTTTTTTCAGATGACCCAGAATGGGCAAAAAATAATTTAGGAATTGAGGCAACTTTTGTATCTCACAATTCTAATCACGATTCTTGGCAAGATATGTACCTTATGAGCAAATGTAAACACAATATTATTGCAAACTCTAGCTTTTCATTTTGGGGTGCAATGCTAAATAAAAACGAAAATAAAATCGTCATAGCACCTAAAAAATGGTTTAATGACGATTCTATTGAAAATTCTACTAAAGATATTTATCCAGAAAATTGGATTAAGCTTGCGTAGCAAAATTTGGTTGTTCTTGTGTGTCTGCTTTTGGCTCTGTAGTTTGCTCTGTTTGAGGTTCAACCACAGGGTTTTTAAACTTCTTAAAGTCAAATGAATTTTTTACACAAAAACCAATTGAAGTTGCAAGACCAGCTAGCCCTAAAACTGTTGAAGTGATTTTTGTTGCTTTCTTTTTAGCAAAAGAGGAAAGCATTAAGGCAATATAAGAAGCACCAAAAGTCCCAAGGACAACACCAAAATTAGTTTTTCCTGTCTTCGTTTCTAAAAATTTCTTGTTATCAACATAATTATTAAGCCTTTTTTCTTCTTTTTTGTTTTCTGGCTCAAATAAAAATGCGTTTGTTGACCCAACATTAGATACTTTCATAACAATTCCTTTCACTTCACCTATCTATTTAAAACAAATGAATAGAAAAAATTGCCTAAAAATATGCTTAAATTATAGTTTTATAAATTAATTTTTCAACTTTTGGTTTTTTGTCAGAAATTTTATATGCAAATTTTAAATGTGAAATTGCTTCTTCAAGTCTTGTTTTATCATTGTAGAATAATGTTGCCAAAACTTCGCCTTTATCAACCTTTTCGCCAATTTTTTTGTTTAATTTTGCACCAACACCAAAATCAATTGGGTCTGTTTTCTTATCTCTTCCTGCGCCTAAAAGCTTGCACGCTTTTGCAACTTCAACAGCCTCTAAAATCTCAATATAGCCATCTTTTTCAGCTTTTAGCTCATAAGAATTTTTAGCAGATGGGAATTTTTTGTAGTTTTCAATAACATCAATTAATCCACCTTGTTCAACCAAAATTTCTCTAAATTTCAAAAGAGCTTCGCCTGATTTAATTTTTTCTTCCATAATAGCAATGGCTTCTTCTTTATCTTTAGCAAGAGATGCCCCAATTAAAGTTATTGCACCAATTTCAAAAATAACTTCTTTAAGGTCAGATGGCATATTGCCTTTCATAAATTCAATACATTCAATAACTTCTAGGGCATTTCCAATATTATTTCCTAAAGGTTGCTCCATAGAGGTTATAACTGCAGAAACTTTTCTATCTAATCTTTTTGCAATTTCTATCATTAATGTTGCAAGCTCAACTGCTTCTTCTTTTGTTTTAATGAACGCACCTGAGCCATATTTAACATCTAAAACAATAATATCTGCACCTGAGGCTATTTTTTTAGAAATAACAGAAGCACAAATTAAGCCTTTGTTATCAACTGTTGCTGTAACATCACGAAGAGCATAGATTTTACCATCTGCAGGTGTTAAATTTGGGCTTTGAGAAGATATTGCACAACCAATTTTTTTTATTTGGTCCATAAATTTTTCGCTAGATAACGCACATTCAAAATTTGGAATAGCTTCTAGTTTATCAATTGTGCCACCTGTTATTCCTAGCCCTCTTCCAGATAATTTTGCACAAATAACGCCACATGACGCCAAAAGTGGAATTAAAGCCAATGTAACTTTATCGCCAACACCACCCGTTGAATGCTTGTCTGCAACAATTGGAGCAATGTGAGAAAAATCTAAAACTTCTCCAGATTTTACAAAAGCTTCAGTTAAATATGCAGTTTCTTCAATGTTTAAATCTTGAAAACAAACTGCCATAAGCCAAGCAGACATTTGATAGTCTTCAATTTTACCATTTGTGTAGCCTTCAACTAAAAAATTAATTTCGTCTTTTGTATGAGCTAAGCCTCTTTTTTTCTTTTCAATTAAATCAACAACTCTCATATCTGCTCCTTAATACATATGCTCCATGCGTTCTTTTTTACATTCCATATATTTTTCATTAAATTCATTAATATATGGCTCAACAGCAACTCTATCAACAATTTCAAGCCCATAACCAGATAAGGCTATCATTTTTTTAGGATTATTTGTAATTAAATTAAATTTTTCATAACCTAAATCTAAAAGAATTTGTGCTCCAACTCCATAATCTCTCATATCAGGAGC
Organism: Candidatus Gastranaerophilales bacterium; assembly: GCA_045536045.1. GTDB lineage: Bacteria > Cyanobacteriota > Vampirovibrionia > Gastranaerophilales > Gastranaerophilaceae > RGIG1918. The sequence continues at coordinate 2,440 of JAZSMU010000014.1, read as the reverse complement.
AAAACCAAGAGAAATATTGGCATCAACTGTATCTTGACCATGTTCTTGAAGATTATAAGCCTTAATTTTGTTAACAAGCCCAATTCCTCTTCCTTCGTGGTTTTTAATGTATACTAATGCACCTTTCCCGTATTTTTCTATCATTTGCAAAGCACTATGAAGTTGGAAATTGCAATCGCATTTCAAACTTCCAAAAATATCTCCTGTAAGGCATTCGCTATGCACACGAACCATAGGAATTTTATCAGAGCCATCATCTTTAACGAGTGCTACATGTTCTTCCCCGTTTAAGTGGTTTGTATAGCCATAAAGCAAGAAATTACCATCTTTTGTAGGCAAATGCGCTTGTGCTTCGCGAACTACAAATCTTTCTTTTTTTAATCTATAAGAAACTAAATCTGAAACTGTAATAAATTTTATGTTGTGTTTTTTAGCAAATTCAAATAAATAATCTCTCTTTGCCATATGCCCATCTGGTGCCATAATTTCGCACATAACACCAGCTTTTTTGTGTCCTGAAATAGTTGCCAAATCAACAACAGCTTCTGTGTGTCCAGTGCGTTCTAAAACGCCACCAACTCTTGCAACGCAAGGGAATAAATGTCCAGGACGACGCAAATCTTCAGGCAGAGCATCATTTGCAATTGCAACTTCAATTGTTTTTGCTCTATCAAATGCTGAAATGCCTGTTGTAACGCCATATTTTTCACTTGCATCAATGCTCACTGTAAAAGCTGTTTTCATACCCTCATTGTTTCTCTGAACCATTTGAGGAAGATTTAGCCTATTTGCAATATCTTTATGCATAGCAAGACAAATAAGCCCCTTGCATTCGCTTGCCATAAAATTAATAACTTCTGGCGTTGCAAATTCTGCAGAAATTATAAAGTCGCCCTCATTTTCTCTATCTTCATCATCTGCAACAATTAAAGGTAAACCTTTTTTAAAATCTTCTATAGCACTTTGAATATCATCAAATTTCATTTAAAAACCACACTCTCTTAAAAATTCTTCAGTTAATTTTGTTTTCTTAGGAGCACAAAATTTTTCTATGTATTTTGCAATTATATCATATTCTATGTTTACAACTTCGCCCACTTTTAAAACCGATAAGTTTGTATTTTTTAAAGTGTGAGGGATAATTGAAACTTCAAACTTATTGTCATAAACAGCAGAAACTGTAAGGCTTATGCCATTTATTGTTATAGAGCCTTTATCAACAATTTTATCTGTTTCGCATTCAAAAACAAAAATTATTGAAATGCCATCATCTCTTTTAGAAATTAATTTAGAAGTTGTGTCAATATGCCCTGAAACTATGTGCCCACCAAAACGCCCGTCTGCTTTCATTGCACGTTCTATGTTTACCAAATCTCCTTTTTTTAAAGATTTTAGATTTGTTAAATTAAGAGTTGTTGGCATAGCTTCAACTTCAAAAAAATCTGAAGAAAAATGAACAACTGTTTGACAAGCACCATTAATTGCAATGCTTTCTCCCAAAACAAGGTCAGAAAAAGGGTTTTCAACCTTAATAGTTGCCCCTTTTGTAGAAATTTTTATATCAATTATTTTTGCTAAATTTTCAACCAACCCTGTAAACATAGCAAAATTTTAGCATAAAAAAGCAATATATTTTACTTTTTTTGAAATTAGTGGTAAAATCAAGCCATAGTAATAGGAGAAACGACAATTAGCGCACAAGATAACAGGATTTTGAACGAAAAAATCAAAGCACAAGAAGTTATGTTAATAGGAAACGAAGGCGAAAACTTCGGTATTATCCCCACAAAAAAGGCATTAGAAATTGCCAGAGAAAGAGATTTAGATTTAGTTGTTGTATCTCCAAACCAAGCTCCACCCGTTGCCAAAATTATGGATTATGGCAAATATAAATATGAAACGGAAAAAAGAGCTAAAGAAGCTAGAAAAAAACAACACACAGTTGATATAAAAGAAGTTAAAATGCGTTATAAAATTGACACTCACGACTATTTAGTTCGTATTAAAAGTGCAATTAAATTTTTAACTTCAGGCAATAAAGTTAAACTTGTTGTTATGTTGAGAGGAAGAGAAATGCAACACAACAAGCTTGCAATAGATTTAGCAACAAAATTCATTGAAGATTTGAAAAATGAAGAAAGCTTAAATATGCAAGTTGAAAGAAACCCAATTTTAGAGGGAAGAAATGTTGTTGCTATTTTAGCTCCATCAAGCCAAAAAGGCTAAAAAGAGCTTAAAAGAGGAATTTTAAGAGGGCAGAAGTCCTCTTTTTTATTTGGAATAGATAATCTTATTCAAAATCCATCAAGTCAGAAATTTTAATTTCTAAAACATCTGCCAATTTAAAAAGCTTTCTAAGGCTCATAAATTTTTGACCTCTTTCAACTCTGCAAATATATTCACCCGAAAAACCCAAAGAAACAGCCAAATCAATTTGCTT
>JAZSMU010000089.1:0-2774 GCA_045536045.1 Candidatus Gastranaerophilales bacterium | reverse complement strand
AGTTTGTTTGAACTACATTTGGTTGTTTTTGAACATTGTTGTGGGCTATCATCGCGTAGTTTGGACATTGAAGCGACATTAAAGCTGCGATACCTAACATTTTTTACCTCCACCTAACATTTTTACACTGACTTAATATCTTTTTTCTTTGTATATATATAAAACCACAAAAAAAATTTTTTGCTACTATTTTCTTATTGAATATTCGCATCCACAATAATTTTGACGATACATTCCTTCAGAAAATGCAATTTCATTTGTTTTTTTAAAACCGTCTTGCTTTTTAAAGTCAAAAAATGCGAATTTTGTTATGTTTTGCCCAAAATTTTTCTCTGCCAATTCGCCTTGTTCTTTAATTATTTTAGAAATTTTGTGAGGACTAACAGTTAAAGTTGTTGAAAATTCTTCTATTCCTAATTCTGCTGCTTTTTGTGCTGTTTTTGAAAGCCTTAAATAAAAGCATTCAATGCATCTTTTCCCTTTTTCTGGCTCATTTTCAAGCCCTTTTGAAATATTTTTGAAATCTTCTTTTTGATATTCTTCAATAATATATTCAAAATCATGTTTTTCTAAATATTTAATAAGCTCATCTCTTCTTCTTAAAAATTCTTCAATAGGATAAATATTTGGGTTATAAAAATAGCTTATAACTTCATAGCCTAATTCCCTCAAAAGAGTTGAAGGATAAGAAAAACAAATTCCACAGCATGTATGTAATAAAATTTTTTTCATAATTTAAAGAGTTTGGATTTTATTTTCCATAATACTTAAAAAATCTCTTTCTTCAAGGCTGAGGTTATTTTTTGCAATATTCAAAAGCTCATTCAATAGTGTTTTAACAGTGTAGTTTGGCAAAAATTTATCAAGTTTAAATTTTGTGCCAAATCTTGAGGCTAAATATCTAATTTCTTTGATATTTTCTTCAGATAAATTTATTTTTTTATCTAAGTTTTTAATTATTTCCATATCTTGGATTAAACCTTTGTAGAAAGCACAAAGAGCTAGAGCAACCTCTTTTGTGTTTGAATCGTGATTTCTAATTTCTATAAAATTCTTTAGTCTGATATCTGGGAAAATCAAGCTTGCGTGTAGTAAATAATCTTCTAAATTTACCTTATTGTTTTTGGCATAATTTTTAAAACTCATATTTTTTATAGGTATCTTTTCTTCATTTTTTTCAATTAGAATCATTGGGATATTTGTAGTTTTTTCAATATAATCTTCAAAACTATTAATTTTCAAAAGAATTTCGCCACATCTAATAGGGTCAGTGTGTCTCCAAATTTCACTTCTAAAGCTTTTGAAGCCCGTATTTTTGTTATTTCTTATTTTAGAATTTGCAAAAAGACCAGTTAAAAATGGAAGAATTTTATTTAAAAAATTGTATTTTAAAATCGCATCTTCTTCAGATTCATAATCTATATTAATTTGTATCCCTGCAGTTTCTCTCATCATCATATGAGCATATTGAAGATTTTTATTAAAATAATCTGCCATAATTAAATATCTTTTTTTAGGCAAAATCTCAATATTTTCAAATGTTTCATTTGGGTTTATTCCACAAGTTAAAAATTCAATATTATTCTTTTTTGCAATTTCATCAACAGAATTTAAAATCTTTTTTAACTCAAATTCTATTTCAGAAATTTTATTTTTTGGAGATAGGGAAATTTCAAACTGACCTCCAGGCTCTAGGCTTATACTTGTTTTGTCTTTTTTTGCACCTATTAGAATATTGTCATCTAAAATTAATTTCCAATTTTCGTTCTTAGAAAATTCTTCAATTGTTTTCAAAATTCCAGATAAATCAGCTTTTTTTGTAGTTGAATTAATTGAAATTCTTTCATATTCAAGCCCGATTTTGTGTAAATTTTTTGGTTTACAACTAGATAAATAGTAGTTTTTAATTTCATCTAATGTAAGATTTTTATTTTGAATTAAATCTAGCATAAGACAATATTACCATTAAATTATTCTTTTATAGCTAGCCAATTTGGTATATTTAAAATAAAAAAGCTCTTCAAATGAAGAGCTTTTGCTATAAAACCTCCGTTTATTTATTGTTCATCGCTTTTTTTCGGATTTAGCGTGTCATCAATTTTTGCTTGAACTGCTTCGCCCATTTGAACATCTGACTGAACAATGTTTATTTCGCTTTTTAAGCCAGCAAGTTGAATTTTTTTAATTTCTGCCATATTGCCAAATTCGCTACCTATTTGCCCTTTTACTGACATTATTTTTCCGTTATTTTCAATTTGTCCTTGAGCTATTTTAATTGCACTTTCTAGATTTGATAAATTTTCTGTTAATTCGCTAGAAACTTCAGTTGAATTGCTGGACTCATTTGCTATTTGGTCAGCAATAAAAGCACTTTTATCTTGACCATGCTTTTCAGGGTCATATTCTTGTTCTGCTTTCATCATTGCTTCATAAAATTCTTCTTGTTGCTCTTGCTTTAATTCTATTCTTTCTTTTGCAATTTTTTCTTGTGTTTTTTGAGCTTCTGCTTGTTTTTCTTCAATAGTTTTTTGATAATCGGAATTTTTTGATTCTAAATTTTCTATTTCTGCATTAATAGCTTCTTTTCTATTTTGAAATGAAATTGCGAGATTTCTCTGACTTATGTAATTGCTTTCAAGAATATTTAGCTTATTTTTGTTACTTTCAAGTGAAGACAAAGCAGAGATTTCGCTTGCTGTAAGCTCAATGTCATAACTTTGATTAAAATTAGTGCTCACGCCATCCCAAGCAGTTTTTGTAGCTCCTTGAATGGC
>JAZSMU010000072.1:0-5929 GCA_045536045.1 Candidatus Gastranaerophilales bacterium | reverse complement strand
AAATTATTATTTAATTTAATAATATTATATCTACCAATATCGCTTGATTCATTACCCAGTTGAGAAATTTCTTTTCTGTCATCACCATAAATATCTTTTCCATAAAAATCGGTTGTTTCGTTGTATAATGAATCGTTGACTTCATCAACTATATTATTTGCCTGCGCTGTGTTGGCACCATATCCAGGAGAGCCAGCACCAACTAAATGAATTTTATAATAGTTAACATCTGGCAGTTGAAGCTCGCACCTTCCATTATTTGGATATGTTAAAACGCCCCTACTTTTATTGTGTTCTTTATTTGAATAATCCCAAATAAATTGACGCAAATTACCATCTACATCGTAAAAACACTCAATAATCCCATGAAAATCTTTTAATTTATCATCTTTTTGCAAAGTTGCTAAGTTTTTACCTAAAAGAGGAATGACTCCCAAAGCAATAAATGACATTAAACCTATAGTCATTAGAACTTCAGGTAAAGTAAATCCATCACGTAATTTAAACATAAGCCAGCACCATCTAAATATATATATACCAGAATTATAATACTTTTTTCCTGCTCTCGCAAGTTAGATAAAATTACGGCAAGAAAACATAAGAACTTTATATTTTCTTGCCCAATTTTAATAATTCGTAACAAAAAATTAAATTATAATGAATTTTTGTAAATTTCCTTAATTATTTCTGGAGTTGCTTCGTTTGGTGCTAAAGAAAGCAACAAGTCTAAAGATGGCGTTGTTTGCGCTAAATCAACAAGTTTATCAACATCATCAGAGCTAAAGCCTTCGTCTTTTAGCTTGCTTAAAACACCAACTGATTTTAACCACTCATAAACTTTTGAGTTTGCGTCTTTAGCATCTTTAATATCTTTTGCAATAGGCTCAAGAATATAATTTAAAACATTTTTCTTTTCTTTATAAATAGCTTCAACAACAGCTGGCAAAAGCATTGCAAGTCCAAGCCCATGAGATAATTCGGGTTTAATTGCACTCAAAGGATGTTCAAGTGCATGAGTGTAGTGTAATAGTCCGTTATCAAAACAAACACCACCCATTAAAGCAGCATAAGCTAAATAATAGCGTGCTTCTAGGCTATTTGGATTTTCAAGCGCTTTTGGTAAATATTTCGCAACAAGCTCAATAACTTCTCTTGCAAGAGTAATAGCATAAGGAGAAGCAACTTTAGAAGTTGCAGCTTCAACAACATGATTTACAGCGTCAATTGAAACATATTTTGTTTGATTTTGAGATAATTTTGCCATCAAAACAGGGTCATCAATAGCATAAACAGGATAAATGCAATCATATGCAATTGCTGGTTTATATTCTTTTTCAGGAATTGTTACAACAGCAAATCTATTTGTTTCTGAGCCTGTTCCGTGTGTTAAGTTAATTACAACAATTGGAAGTGCGACATCTGGTGTAAATTTAAATTCGTAAAGGTCTGAAGCAGTTTTATCTGGATATTTAGCCAAAATTGCAACTGATTTTCCAGCATCAATTGGAGAACCTCCACCAATTGCAATAACAGCTTTTGCACCAAAATCTTTTGCAATTTTTGTCGCTTCATCAACACTATGTGTTGTTGGATTTGGCGTAACACCATCATAATTTACATATTCAATTCCGTATTGTTCAAAAGCAGTTTTAACAATTTCCCAAGCACCAGTAACTTTGTAGGCATTTTTACCAGACATTACTATAACTTTATCAATTCCTTTTGATTTAAAATCTTTAGAAATATCTGCAATTTTTGCAATTGCACCACATCCAAAATAAACAGTTGTTCTTGTTCTGATTTCAGAAATTTGAGTTATATCAATATTTTTTTCCCACATATTATTCTCCTTTATTAATATCTGCACTTGTTTCTAAAATTTCATTCAAAAGTTTTTTAGCTGTTTTTTCGTTTGTTATTGTGGCGTTGCCCCTAATGCAACCACCCTCACAACACATAACTTCAACTAAATTACCCTCTGGACACTTGCCATCTTGAGCATATTTTTTAAGTTGGCGAATTGTATCTTTATTAAGCCCATCAATAACAACTGGCTTAACTTCACAATTTGCACAATAGCTAACAGCCTCAGCAACTCCACCAATTACAGGGAATTTTCTTCCTTGTTTAGATGGAATAGAAGAAGAATTTGCCTCTTCGCACTCTAAAATTTCAATATGAAGCCCAACAAATAATGCACCAAGTTCTTCTGCGTTTATCACATAATCAACATTTGGATTGTCTTTTGCTTCTTGCTTTTTAGCAACACAAGGGCTAACAAAAATCACTTTTGCCTTAGGATGTTTTTCTTTCGCAATTTCAGCAGTATAAAACATTGGTGTTTTTGTTGAAGATTTGTATGGAGTAATTTCTGGAAGATGTTTTTTAGTCCATTCATTATAGCCAGCACAACATGAAGTTGTCATAAATTCTTGCCCTTCATGCATTTTTTCTTCAAGCTCAGAGGCTTCATTTTTTGTGGTAATATCAGCACCCTGAGCAACTTCCATTACATGGGTAAAGCCAACTCTTTTAAGTGCAGTTTTAAGTTGACCAATTGTTCCTGGAAATTGTGCTGCAATTGCTGGAGCAAACATAATTGTTGTTTCTTTTCTATCTTTCAACAATTTCAAAACTTCAATTATTTGGCTTTTTTCATGAACTGCTCCAAATGGACAATGAGAAACGCATCTTCCACAAGAAATACACTTAGAAAAGTCTATTTTTGCCGTTCCGTCTTCATTTTTTTGAATAGCATTTACAGGGCAATTATCCTCGCAAGGAACAGCCACTTTAACAATTGCATTGTATGGGCAAGCAGCAACGCACATTTTGCAAGCTTTGCATTTTTCATAGTCAATAACAGACTTGCCATTAACAACATCAATTGCACCAAACTTGCAAGCAGATTTACAAGGTCTTGCAACACAACCTTGACATAAATCTGTAACATGAATTCTTTTTGGAACGCAAGCTTTGCAAGCAGCACCAAGAACTGTTAGTGGATTTTCTTCAATTTCTTCTCTTTCCATTGCTCTTTCAGAGTATTCAACTAAAGAAACTGTTTCGTCATCATCTTCAATTGCAAAACCAAGCCCTGCAATAACTCTGTCTTTCAAAATTGCACGTTCTTTATAAATACAACATCTAAAAGGAACTTCTGCACCTTTTGGCCTCATATCATAAGGAATCATTCGTGCAGCTTTTGCAAAGTTTTTTGAAAAAAATGCTTTAACTATTCTTGCAAGAATTTCTTTTTTTAAATGTATTGATTGATTTGGATTACTCATTTTTCGCTAATTGTCTTTCAATTTCATCTACAACTTTTTCAATTGTAGCTTCTTGGATAAGTTCTTCGCCAACTTTTACATAAGGAGCTTTGGAAAATTCCCAATTTGTTGAGCAAACACCTAAACAAGAGCTGCCTGTAACTTCAACTTTATCGCCATATTTTTGAGGGATAAGCTCTGTCAATGTTTGTAGGTTTGAAGAACCCATAACAAAACAAGTTGTTCCCAAACATACTTTAACTTCAATTTTTTTCATAATTCACCTCATATCCTACATATATTTTACTACAACTTTTTTCATATATTTCAATGTTAAAATTTTTTCCAATTTTTTAACTATATTCTTTCTAACCTCAATTTCAATTGGCATATTTGGGTCATAATGGGCTTGGTTAATTTTTGCACCAACCATAAAATGAATACAGTCTGAATTGAGCATAAATTCAATCAATTTACCTGCTGCATCATTTTCAAATTTGCCTTTTTCAAGGTCATCCATAGTTTTTGTTAAAGTCAATATTCCCTCTGTTACAAGGTCAGCACCTTCCATATAAGAAATTGCAGGAAGTTTCCCTATATTTAAAGACATATCAACAGTTATTGGAATATTTAACTCACGAGAAATTAAAGACGCTGTTGTGCCACCACAAATAGCTTTTTTGCCATCAAAATTTTTAAAGGTCTCAGCATAATAACTATCTTTGTCTTGATAATATGGAGGACCAGTAAAAATTAAGGAATTTCTTGGTTTTCTGTAATAAACACAAACACAAGAAACATCATCTTTAGGTTTTCTATCTGGTTCAGTTAAAATTGCTTGGCGAACAATGTATTTGCTCAAATCCCTACTTGAAATTTCAGGATTTTCAGATAGTTTTTCTAAAAGAAGCTTGATTAAACCTTCTCTTCTTAAACCTAATTTAAGAGTTTTTGAACCAAGTGCTGCTTGAGTTACGCCATCTGAGCAAAAAATAAGTCTATCGCCTTCTTTAAGTTTAAGATTATAAATGTGCATGTGCCTATTTGGAAAAGCATCAGAAGTTAAAATTTGACATTCAGGCTCCATAACTTGCCCGTTATGAATCCAAACAAAATCAGGATTACCTTCTTCAACTATTTTGACATTTCCATCATCATCACAATCAAGTGCAGAAAATGTTGAATAGCTAATTTTGCGAACTTGGCAAACAGGAAGAGAGTTTAGAACAATTTCACAAGCTTTCATAATGTCAATTTCGGCTTCAATAAATTTCAAAAGCATAGTTGCAGTCATAGAAGCTAAAATATTAGCCTTAACGCCACTTCCTAAGCCATCAGACAAAACTGCAACCAAGCGTCCAGCGTCTTGATAACGTTTAGATGTAAAATAGTCGCCATATGCGTTTTGGTTATATTTTTTCTCTTGTGCATAATCGACATCTACAAACATTATTTTTCTCCAAAATCTCCGTCATCAGAATAATCTTGGGCTATGGAGCTAAGTAGTTTTTCTGTTTCAACCATATGTTCGCCTAAAAGACAAGCAATTTCTTGAACTGTTGCAATGTTTTTTGTAATAACTTCTTGGGCTTTGATTGCAATTTTCTTTCTATCGGTTTCATTTGCTGTAACGTCAGTAATAACTGCACCTACAACCTCATTTTCTTCTATTACAAAAGCATTAATGTCATATAATTTATTTTTATACGAATAGTGTTCTTTATGAATATCAGTGCCAGTTTTAAGCATTTTTTTGAAAATATTTCCAAAAGGAACAATTCTATCTATTGCAGCACCCTTAACGCCCTCATCACGTTCAGAGAAAACTTCAAACATTTCTGGGCAAAACATATGCAAGAACATATCATTAGATTCAATTATATTTAAATCCTTATCAACCATAACGGCTGCAGCTGGCATACTTCTAAGCATTGCAGAAGATTTTTTAATTGCCATTTTTCTCATATAAGAAACACACATTGCAGGCTCGGCATCTCCAGAAATTAAAGCACAAGCGAGGTCTCTGCAAGTTGCATATCCACATCCACCACAGTTTAGCTCATCTTCATCTTTGGTTTTACCAATTTTTTTCATAGCTTCAGCAATTTCATCTGGAGAATAATCGTGTTCTTCTCTAGGAATTACTTCATAGGTTTCATCAACAACTACACTTGGTTCGGCTGGAATTTCTTCTCTAAATTGAATTTTAGATAAAATATCTGAAGTAATTGAAACACCAGCTTTTTTAGAAGATTTAGATGGTCCATTGACGCAACCTGTATCGCAAGAGAGTGCTTCAATAAATATTTTTTTATTAACCTTTCTACGTTTAAAACCTTTAAGTGCATCATCAAAAGGTTTCAGCCCACTAATACTCATTAAAACAGTATCTTTATCAATTCCTGATAATTTAATTGTTTCATTCATTCCACCTTCAACAGGATAAAGAGCACCCTCAAAAGAAGCCTCTGGAATAAACGCATCTTCTTTTGTTACAACAACTTCTTCAATATTAATAAATTCATCTTTTATCCAGAAATTCAGTTCATCAAAAGTTAAAGAAGCACTGATAAGCTCTGGATGTCTATCTGCTTCATTTTTCTTTCCTATGCAAGGCCCTATAAAAACAATTGCAATATCATCACCATATATTTCTTTTA
>JAZSMU010000033.1:0-57328 GCA_045536045.1 Candidatus Gastranaerophilales bacterium | reverse complement strand
ACGAACTGCACCACCGGCAATAACTCCGGTACCTTTTGAAGCAGGTCTTAATACTACTGAACCTGCACCGGAACGACCGGTAATCATGTGAGGAATAGTTGCATTGAATAATGGAACTGTAACAAGATTTTTTCTAGCATCTGCAACTGCTTTTTGAATAGCAATACTAACTTCTGCAGCTTTTGCTACGCCCATTCCAACTTGTCCTTTTTTGTTACCAACGATAACAATAGCTCTGAAAGATAGTTTTTTACCACCTTTAACAACTTTTGTTACACGACGGATTTGAACCACTTGTTCTTTCCATTCTGATTCAACTGGTTCAACTGTTTCAATTTTTCTTTTTCTTGAATTTCTAGCTCTGGAACCTTTTAAAACAGTAACTTTTTCTGCATCTTCTGCTTCAACAGTTTCTACTGCTTCAGTTTCAGATTTCAATTCTTCAATTTTTTCTTGTTCTTCCACTTTCGTACCTTTCGTTTATTATTTAGTATTCCTATTTTTTAAAAATTAAAAACACAAAAAACACTTTTTTTAAAAAGTTTTAATTGTATTTGGGTTTTTAGGATTTTCTGACATGATTTATAATACATGCTGAAATATTTTTTGCAACATCTTTATCTAGAGCATCTGGAATTATATAATTTTCTTCTAATTCAGAAGGCAAAACAGATTCAGCCAGAGAAGTTGCAGCTAAAAGTTTTATTTCATCTGTTATTTTTTTAATTTTTGAATCTATAACACCTCTAAATAATCCTGGAAAAACAAGCGAATTATTTATTTGATTTGGAAAATCACTTCTTCCTGTTGCAACTATTTTAGCACCAGCAGATTTTGCAATATCTGGCATAATTTCTGGAGTTGGGTTCGCAAGGGCAAAAACAATAGCGTCTTGTGCCATTTCTTTGACTATTTCAGAAGTTAAAACATTTGGCGCACTAACTCCGATAAAAACATCTGCTCCTTTAATTGCCTCAGATAACGGAACATCTAAGTTTTCAAGGTTTGTTCTTTGGGCAATTTGCTCCAAATAAGGGTCATTTTCAGCTCTTGAGGTTCTAACTATGCCATTTTTATCAAACATTGTAATATTTTTAACGCCAACTCTTAAAAGCAATTTGCAAATAGCACAACCAGCAGCACCAGCACCAGACATTATTATTTTTATATCTTCTAAGTTTTTATTAACAACTTCTAAAGCATTTAAAAGCCCAGCCACAACTATTGTTGCTGTTCCATGTTGGTCATCATGGAACACTGGAATATCAAGCGTTTCAATTAATTTTTCTTCAATTTCAAAACATCTTGGAGCAGAAATATCTTCTAAATTTATTCCTGAAAATGAATTTTGCAATAGAGTGCATATTTTAATAATTTCATTTGGAATTTGCGTGTTTAAACAAAGTGGCATAGCACTAACATCTGCTAAAGAATAAAATAGAGCAGATTTTCCTTCCATAACAGGCAACGCACCAAGTGCTCCAATATTTCCTAAGCCTAAAACTGCTGAACCATCTGAAACAACAGCAATTGGCTTTTCATATTCTGAACCATTTTTAACAACAGCCCTTGTTTCAATAACGCCTTGAAAAGCCTCTCTTAAACGAACTGGCTCCATATCTTCAATTGCGCCCATAATAAGGCAATTTTTAGACATAGTTGGAATATCACACTCAGCTTCTATGTCTTTACCATCTAATAATGCTCTATCAACGCCCATAAAATTAGGCATAATGTTTTCTATAACAAAATTTATATCATCTTCAGAACATTCAGCAATTTCTAATGGATATGCATCTGTATTTTTTGTTTTTTTAATATGAATTGCACGCTTAAGAGAATCTTCATAATTATGACTTAAAATTGCAATTGAATTAGACCTGTTTGTAAGGTCAAAAACTCTGTCTGGGTTTTCTTTAATAGCGATTGAGCTTTTTGCAACACCAGGAGTGTAGATTAAAGATAGAATTTTTTTGTTTTCAACCTCAAATTTAGGAATAATTTCAATGTCTAAAATCATTGTCTAACCTTATTTTCTTCACCCTTAATAAGTCTTTTAATATTTTCTCTATGAAGATAAACAATATAAATTGCACCTAATGCACAATAAACAACATAAGATATTGGCTTTTTGAAAGCAAACATTATAAATGGTGCTAAAGAAACTGCGATTATTGAACCTAGAGAAACATATTTTGAAGCATAAGTTATAATTGCCCAAATAATTGCAACAGTAAAACCAACTGCAGGAGAAAGAGCAATGATTGTTCCAACGCCAGAGGCTACTGATTTACCACCTCTAAAATTTAAAAATATAGGCTTTGAGTGTCCTAAAATTACAAATAGGGCTGCTAATGGTGGAGAAATTAGGTAAGTATCGCCAAATTTTCCTGCAAGATATGCAGATAAAAATACAGGTGCCATACCTTTAATTGCATCTAAAATAAGAATAATAAAGAACCATTTTTTGCCCAAAACTCTTTTAACATTTGTTGCTCCAGTTGAGCCTGAGCCAACCTCTCTAATGTCTTGTCCTTTTAAGGTTTTAACTGCAATATAACCTGTTGAAATTGAACCTATTAAATAGGCAACAACACTAACTCCCACTAAATATAGCCAAAGCATTATTTTTCTCCTTTTTGTCTAAATGAAATTCTTATTGGCGAACCAAAGAATCCAAAATTTTCTCTAAGCTTTTTGGTTAAATATTTTTTATAACTATCCTTAATTAAATCTTGATTATTCACAAACAAAACAAATGTTGGTGGTTTAGATTTGACTTGAGTTGTGTAATATATTCTAAGCCTTTTGCCTTTAACACTAGGTGGTGGATTAAGGTCTATTGCTTCGTTTACAACTTTATTTAATAACCCAGTTGAAATTCTTTTATCTCTCTCATCTGCAGCAAGAATTGCCTCATCTAAAATATTTGTAATTCTTTGTTTTGTTAAGGCACTAACAAAAACTTTTTTTGCATAACTCAAAAATGGAATATCATATTCAACTTCTTTCAAATATGCGTGAGTTTGAACTCCTTTTAATAAATCCCATTTATTAAACGCAACAACAATGCCAACACCAGCTTCTTCAACAGTTTGGATAATTCTTTTGTCTTGGTCTGAAATGTTTTCAACAGAATCTATAACCAAAACTGCAACATCTGCTTCTCTAATTGAACGAAGTGCTCTATCAACTGCAAATGCTTCAATTCCATAGCTAACTTTAGATTTTTTTCTAATTCCAGCTGTGTCTATAAGGGTAATTTCTCTTTTTTTGTATGTAATTTCAGAGTTTATGCTATCTCTTGTTGTGCCTGAAACATCTGAAACAATTGCTCTTTCTTTGTTTAAAAGTGCATTTAATATTGAGCTTTTCCCTGCATTTGGCTTTCCAACAATTGCAATTTTTATTTTTGTATTTTCAGCTTCTTCATCAGTTTTTTCAATGTCTTCTGTAATTAAATCTAATAAATCTCCAATTCCACCTGAACCATGAAGAGCAGAAACTGCTTGAGGTTCGCCTAAAGATAGAGCATAAAATTCTGAAATGTTATTAATTTCTTCAATAGAATCAACTTTGTTTGCAACAAGAATAACTTTTTTCTTCTCTTGCCTTAAAATATTTGCAATATCTCTGTCATAATCATTTAAGCCAAATTTAGCATCAACAACAAAAAGAATTGTATCTGCCTCTTCCATAGCAATTTTTGCTTGAGTGAATATATTTTGAACAAACTCAGACTCTCTGTCATCTATAATAATTCCACCTGTGTCTATTAAGGTAAATTTTTTATCTTGCCAAGTGGCATCAAAATAAATTCTATCTCTTGTTACCCCTGGAGTATCGTCAACAATAGACTTTCTAGCACCTATAATTCTGTTTATAAGCGTAGATTTTCCGACATTTGGGCGACCAACTATTGCAATAACTTTATTTTTCATAAAAAAATTATACAATAAAATTTTAGATTTGTTTATCTTCAACAATACTTGTTATACGAAGCCCAAATTTATCTTCCATAACAATAACTTCGCCAATTGCAACAAGCTTTCCAGAAACAAAAAGCTCAACTTGTTCACCAGCAACCTTATTAATCTCAATAATTGAGCCTTTTTGAATGTCTAAAACTTTTTTAAGTTTCATTTTGCATCTGCCCAATTCAACTGTAACTTTAATCATGATATCTTGCATAATATCAAGATTTTTCTTTGGTGTTCCTAGTGCTATTTGGTCATTTTCAAAACTTGCAAATTTAATTGGCTGAACAGTAACAATTTCATCTTCTTGTTTATCAAAAGTTTCGCCAAGAGAAATGGTTGTATCTGCTTCAACTGTTTTTTCGCGTTTAATATTTGCTTGATGAGGGCTAACAACCTCTTCAACAACTTGATTAACATCAACATTAAATGTTGTTTGTTCGTTTTCAGATAAATTTGGGTCGTATGAGCTTAACAACTCTTCAAGACGAGAGTTGTGAGTTTGCTCTTGTTGAGGCTCAACGCTTTCGCCAAAATCTTCAGGATTTTGACCAAACATCCCCATATCGCCTTGATTTTGGCTTTGGAAATTATTATTAAAATTTTCTTCGTTTCCCTCAAATCCAGACATTTTTTACCTTATTGAATAATAAATTGTGCGAAGTTAACTCTTAAAACTTCTCTTCCACCGTTAAATATTGCACTAACTAAATCTTGAATTTCTTCTTTTGCAATTTCTTTACCAGTTACAGAAGAAAGTTCATCTGCAGTTTTTCCTGAAAGAACAGAAATTACAGCATCTCTAATTGCTGGTTTATATTGTTCCATCTCAGCAATAATAGCTTCCATTGGGTCTGCTGCAGGAGCTGGAGCACTGTGCCCATGCCCACCACCACCTGAAGCTGGAGCAGGTGGAGCAGTTAGTGCTTTGATTTCTTCTTCTGTTTTAGATAACTCAAGTGCAACATTAACTTTTAAATATCTTTTAGCAGTTGTATCAGCTAAGTTCAAAATGAAATCGCCTAAATCTAGCAAAACGCCTTTTTGATTTGCAATACTAGCTTCTTCTTCCTCTAAAAGAGTTTCTTCTGTTGGAGAAAGCCTTTTAACATCAGCTTTTATCGCATTAATTTCAGATTTCAAAATGAAAACTGTAAAAAGGAAAACAACTATCATAACGACAGTGCTAACCATAACAACTACATTAGTATCAACTGCTGGTTTTGCAGGGGTTTGCCCTATTTTAATATCATCAGTTGGTTTTAAATCTTTATTTTGTGAAGGTTTAGACATCTTTAACTCCAATTAGTTCACTACTATTATATCAACTCTTCTGTTTTTTGACCTACCCTCAGTAGATGAATTTTTGCCAATTGGCTTCGTGTCTGCAAGCCCTGAAACAGTAAATCTATATTTATCCATTTTTTTAACTTCAATTAAATAATTGGCAATTTTTGAAGCTCTTGCAGAAGATAATTCCCAATTTGATTCAAATTTTGAATTTCTTATAGGAATATTATCGCTATGCCCTTCTATTCTAATTTGTTTTTTGTTTTTGGTCAAAACATTTGCAATTTTGTCTAATGTTTTTTTAGATTGAGGCTTAATTTCAGCTGATGCTGTATCAAATAATAAGCTTTCACCTATTCTAATTGTTAAACCACCTTTTTCTTCAATAATCTCAATTCCCTCAGTGCCAGACAGGTCGTTTGCTATTTTTTCAAATTCAATTATTTTAATTTCCGTGCTATCAGATGGGTTTTTTACCCCTTGAAGCAATAAATTCATTCCAGCTTCTGGCTCTTTTTGAGTTAAAACTTTTT
Source organism: Candidatus Gastranaerophilales bacterium (assembly GCA_045536045.1). Classification (GTDB taxonomy): domain Bacteria; phylum Cyanobacteriota; class Vampirovibrionia; order Gastranaerophilales; family Gastranaerophilaceae; genus RGIG1918. Next base: position 51,528 of record JAZSMU010000033.1, on the reverse strand, counting down.
CTTCAGTTTCAACAATTTTTTCATAAACCTCTGGATTTTCTTTTTTTATAACATTTTCAAGCTCTTTAACTTTAACATTTGAGCTAACTGTTAAAACCATAAAAAGAGCAAGCAAAACCGTTGTAAAATCTGAATAAGAAACCATCCATCTGGCTTTTTTATTCTTTTGAACTTGGTCTTTTAAAGGAAAAAATTTCATTCTTAATCTTTCCTAAAAATTTTACTAAATATCACTGATTTTGCTTTTTGAGGAAGATTTTCTCTAAATTCATCTAAATCTTCTCTAACTTCAATTGAGCTTTGATTTCTGCATATTTTAAGAACAGTTTTAATAACAACTTCTTGATAATTTGCTTTATCTTTTAAAGTGTTCCTGTAATTTCCAGCAATTGGCAAAAACACAAGGTTAGCAAGAGCTAAGCCCCATAAAGTTGCACAAAATGCAGTTGCAATTCCTGGCATTAATTCTGTTAAACTTTGAGAGCTTGAAGCAATTTGAATAAGCCCTATAATCGCCCCAACAATACCAAATGTTGGTGCGTAGCCACCTAATTCTTCAAAAATTTCAATATTTGTTAAATCTTTTCTATTCTCAACTAAAATTTGATTATTTAAAGCCTCTTCAATTCTAGTTTCTTCTCTGATTTCAAGTGCATGTTTTAAGCATTTTTTCAAAAATTCGTTTTCAACATTTGGAATAATATCTTTTAGGGATAAAATTCCGTTTTTTCTAACATAAAGAGATATTTTTGATAATAATTCAAGGTCTTCAATTGGTGTTTCTTCTTTGTAGATGAAAAGGTTTTTAATGCTTTTAATTGCACCAAAAACTTTTGCAAAAGAAAAATGTAAAAAACAAGCACAAAAAGAACCACCCAAAACAACCAAAAGTGCTGTTGGCTCAAAGATATTTACTGTATTTTCAGATTCTAAAGAAAAAGCAAACACAATTAAACCTAAGCCTAAAAGCATTGCAATTGCATTTTCAATATTTAAATTAAATTTTTTAAACATTATCTATCTCTAAAAATCTTGGTTATTACTTTTAAGATATAAGCCCATAGCCAAAGGCTTATAAGAATTGACTTCTTTTTTAAGCGAATAATTTTCTTTATTTAATTCATTCAATTTTTGTCTTAAATTTTCGTTTTCAGTTTTAGAACGAATAAGCTCTAAAATAACTTCATCAAGCCCGTCCATTTTTTCTGATAACAAGCTTTCCATTCTATTTAAAATAGTTTCTTCAAGCTTATTCAAAGCAACTTCAAATCTTGCTTGTGGTTTAATTTCTCTTTTTTCTTCCAAAGAAGCTGGAACTTCTAAAGATTCAACTTGTCTTAATTGTTGAATTTCTTTAACTTCTTCTCTAACTTTTTCACTTGCTTTAATAAAAGCAGATTCTCTGTTTTCTTCTCTTAATTCAACTTTTTGTTCAATAGCTTGGCTTGTGCTATATAATTCTTTAACTTTTTTCAAAATATCAACATCATTTTTTGAAAAATATACATTACCAAACTCATCTTTTCTAGGTCTTAAGCTAGTTTTTCTGCATAAGCTTTCTAGCTCAGATATATTTGAATTAAGCATTTCTTGTGCTTTTAGAGCACTAATTATCTCTTCTCTTGTTGTTATTTCTTCTAAACTACTCAATTTTCATCCCCAATACTTATAAAGACATTATAAGCAAAAAAAGAGAAAATGACGAATATGTAAAATATAAATTTACAATTAATATTTTAAGTAGTCTTTGTGTTCAAGTAAATTTGTGCCGTTTTTAATGAAATTCCAAGCAACAGACAAGCCAACACCAATTGCGCCAGCAACTTTTAGTGGTTTTTTCTTAGCTAAGAATGTAAGAGTAGCACAAGCTAAAGTATTCCAATTGTGTGCAAGCCCAATTCCAACTCCTTGAAGATAGCCAGAACCTTTGTGGAATACATCTTTAACACCATAACCTAATTTATATTTAAATGTTTCTTGCTTAATTTTGTTATATTTTTCGCTTGGATAATTTAATCTTTGAGCACCCATTAAATCTGCAACAAGGTCATCTCCACCACCTCTTATAAGGCTGGCATTTGAATAATTTTTACCAATTTTATGAGCATCATATACAACAGAAGCCGTTGCAAGTCCTGCTGCTAAATTTGTTAATACTGAATAAGCTTTAATTTTCATTACCAACCTGTGCCTTTCGGAACTTCAATTGTTTGATGGGACATCTTCAAAAGAACATCTGAAGCAGCTAAGGCGTCTTCTGCATATTCTTTATTTCCTGTTTGTTGCATATTTTTCAAAATTTGAACAGTTTCATTGTTTCCTGTTGCATAACCAGAATCTAAAATTGCAAGAGAAACATAGCGAACTGTTGAAGATGGGTCTTGAAGAGCTTTGTTCATAAGAGCAGTTAGAGCCATATCTCCAGCTCTAGATTTATCTTCTTTAAATCTATCTAAAACTTCTTTTATACCCATTAAACGGATTTTTGGGTTTTCATCATTTAAATAATTTTCAAGACTCATAATATATTCGTCTGTTAAAATAACTTTTTTGGCTTTTTCTCCGTCTTTTTCTTGTGGTTGTGTTGTTTGTTGAGCAGTTTGAGGAGCACCTGTTTGAGGAATTGCACCTTGATTATTATTCAAACCACTTGGAGTTGTTACACTAACATTTGCACTAGCTGAAGAGCCAGCATTGCCTTGCCCTTGTTCAACAACAGATTTTGGTTGATATGGATAAGCTGGAGCACCATTTGTGTAATAAGAATTTTGATTATAAATTGGTTGTCCATTTGTTGAAGTTGGGTTGTAAATATTTATACAAACAGCACCACTTGGAGCCTGAGATGTTTGAACCTGAGGTGTAGCTGGTTGCTGCACTTGATATTGATTGCTTTGCAAATATTGCGTATTTAAACCATTAACCATAAAAATTCCTTCACTTACTCATGTAAAAACAATTAAAGCAAAATAATTGCCTAAAAGTAACAATTTTTTAAGGAAATTTTAAAATTAAATTATAAGCCCCAAATGCCTGTCATAATTTGAGTTAATTTATTATAATCAAGCCCATAAATTTGAGAAACGGCATCTGACATAAGATTTGTGCGAATTTCTGCAAAAGATTTTGCAATATACATATTTTCAGAAATTTCAGGTTCAGCTTTATAAGAAATTAATTTTTTCATCTGCTCAGTTGCAGCACCTGCATTTTGAGTTAGTGTTTGTTTGTTCATATCAAGACTTTTTTCAAATTCTAAAAGGTCTTTTTCAAGTGCTTCCGTAACTCCAAGAGCAGAATTTATATGGTTTGGAGAATTTATTGTAATGCTAAAACCACCCAAAGAAAAACCTGTGTTTATTGTCATTGTTGAATTTTCTTGAGAAGAAAAACCAACCTGAAAAGAAGCAGAATTAAAAGAATCTGAATCTTTCAAAGCACTGTCATCAACGCCCAATCTTGCTGGCTTTTGGCTATATTCGCCAAATAACATTTTGCCATAATATTTTGCACCATTTTTTGTATCATATAATTCATTCAAAAGCTCATCAATATCTTCTTGAGCAGCCATTAATTCATCTCGTGTTGAAGAAGTTGATAATGAATTTATTTTTTCTTTAAGTTTCGCAATAACGCTTTGCATATCATCAATTGCACCTTTTGTTGTGTTAATAAGTGCAATACCATTTTGTGTGCTTACCTGAATAGCAAAAATTTCATTTTGTGCCTCAACAATATGGCTATTAACAACACCCGAATCTTGGACTTCGTCATTTTTATTTAAACTAGTTACGCCATCTTCAACAGTAGAATAATCGCCAACATAAGGAGATTGCTGAACGGAAGATGTGTAACTATTATAATATGTCGTGTTTATTGCATTTACCATACCTAACCTGACTTCAAGGTTAGTTTTTAAGTCGGCAAATTCATAAAAAACATTAGCAAATTTTACAAAAATTTACATTAATACTTAACATCAAACTCTTTAATTAAAGTCCAATCGTATCTTATCTTTTTCCTTGCATATAAAGAACATTTAATTGATTCGCCTTTAGATAAAATTGATGGTCCAGCTTGTTTTAGCCTATATTCTATAGTTTTTATTTGTTTATTAACAGTAGGTGCAAAATCTACTCTAATTTCATCGCCCTCTTTTGCTTTATTTGGATGTTCAACAACAAGTTTTACCATAATGCTTCCAATTTTTAGAGGAGAATTTGTAACAATTTCAAAAACAAGCCATTTATCACCCATTAATTTATTTTCAGATTTAATTCTTGGATTATAAACAAGCAAATCTGATGAATACATTAAGTTGTTTTCAATGAATTTTTTAAGTCTAGCTTGTTTGTGTTTATAAAGTTTTGCAGCAACTTCATCTTCTTCTGCTAAGCTTTTTTCTATTAATTCTTCTAAAATGTTATAGTAAATTTCTAGGTTAACTATATTTGGGTCTTTTTTAAAGGCACTCATCATATATTCTGCAGATTTTTCAGCATCAAAAGGTTTATAAATAAGTGCTAATTTATATTCGGCCAAAGGACTATCTTTCAATTTTAATAATGCTTCAAGGTCTAGTTTAGCTTGTTCATAGTTGTTTCTTGAAATATGGTCGTCTGCAGATAACAAGTATGATTTTTCAAGCTTATTCAAAATTTCTTCTTTTTTATTGCCACTTAAAATTTTTGCATAGCGATATGCAAGAGCATAAATTTTTGAAGAATCCACATAATCGCCAACTTCCAATAATTCTTCTGCAATTTTTTCATAAATTGCAAGTTTTTTACCAATAACGCCTTTACTTGGGCTATCTGTAATATTTTCAATTAGGTTGATAGCTTCTGTGTATCTTTCAGTTTTTATGCAAAATAGTGCATAACGATATAAGCTATATTCGCTTCTTGGAGATTTCATTAATGCTTTTTTATATTGCAAATCTGCAAGATTCATTGCCTCTTTTTTCTCATACAGAATTGCCAATTTAAGATTTATAGTAAAATCATCAGGATATATTTTTTCTTGGTTTAATAAGTATTTAATTTTTTCTTCATCAACTTGAACAACAACTCTTTCAATATTACCTTTAACAACATTGTATTCAATGTATGCAATACGCCACACGACACAACCAACAACAACATAAACTGCTATTATGGTTGCTATGAAAATTTTTATGTAGCTTAATATGTCTTTTAAGTAATTTGTCATTCGTGAACTTCTAAAATTTCTAAAGAATCTATATTTCCAATATCTCTAAATATACTATTTATTTTTGATATTGGTCTTCTGCTTGAAATTGTAAATTTAATTGAAACTTGACCGTCTGAACGGATTTTTTTCTTAAATTTTTCAATAAATTTAAAATTTTCTTCAATAATTTTATTAATTGAATCTGCATATTGAATATCACATGTAAAAGAAATTTCAAATATTTTTGGGTTAATTATTCTATTTAATATAAATCTTTTTTCAAAATGTCTAATAACAATTAAAACCAAAAGTGTTGAAATTGCAGCAATAAAGCCTATGAAAAATTCTCCACAACCAGATGCCATACCAACTGCTGCTGCCACCCAAAGAGTTGCTGCAGTTGTAATTCCGAAAATATTTGTTCCATGACGCATAACAGTTCCAGCACCAATGAAACCAATACCTGTAATAACTTGAGCTGCAATTCTGGCTGGGTCATTTACGCCAGCTGTTCCTGTTACAACTAGATATTTGAAACCATACAAAGAAAGAAGGGTAAATACAGCTGCACCAACAGAAACTAAAATATGGGTGCGAAGCCCAGCGAATTTGCCTGTAATTTCTCTTTCATAGCCCAAAATGAAGCCAAGAAAAATTGCGAAGCCAACTCTCAAAAGAACGGTTAAATAAAATTCCCAATCAATTGCAATTTCCATAAATACCCATAATTACTATTCAATTTAGTAATTATAACATATTGAATTTAATTTTTTATGGTTTATTTAGCTTATATTCTAAACAGCAACAATAGGAATTCCAAATTCAGATGAAGCTTTTTTTGCTTCTTGAACTTTTTTATTATCTGGAGCATTTAATAACAAATCTTTTTCAAGCACAAAGGCTTGAATTTTTGGGTTATGAACAACAAATTCATTAACATAGCCTTCTACTGCCAAATTATCAGATGTTAAATTTTTCTGAATATCGCTTATAGCGCCTTTTATTTCTTCTCCTTTTAAAATTTTTCCCGATTTCAAAATAATATCTTGAATTTCATCTATTGAAGCTAAAGAGCTAATTTTTTGGAATAATTCTAAATATTCTTCATTATTTAGGTTCAAATCTTGTTTAAATTCCATTGAAAATGCTTCTCTATCTTTTTTTTGAGGTCCATAAGTTTTATAAAGAGCCTCTTGAACATATCTGAAATCTTTTTGCTTACCCGTGCAAACCGTTTCTCTACCACCTGAAATTATGTTTGAGTTTGGAGCTGACAAAATTGCTATTGTGCGTGGTTTTTGTTGCAATTTAAGCCCATTTTTGCAAGATAAATAAGAAGATGATAAACAAATATCTTTATAACCATTTAACAAATGATAAAAATCAACTGAAGATTCAAAAGAAGCGTGGCATAAAAAGTTTAAATCTTTAACTTTTGTGCCTTCTTTAAAACCATATTTAGAAACATCCAAATCAGGATTTGAAAAATCTAAATATTTTGTTCCGTCTTCTGTTTTTTCCATATTTTTCAAATCTTTTGGAAGATTGTTGTTAAATAGCAAAATTCCATTTGAATTGATAGCGTCAATTTTTCTTTGAATTTCATCTAGCATAGGCTTACTTGGGATAAAAGCAAAACCAGCTGAAGCACTATCTGCTCTTCCTAAAATTTCTGCCATTTTAAAATCATTTGGTCGTCTAAAATATATTGCAATATCTTCTATGCTATCGCCATCAGTTGCAAAATGGCTGTGTCTTATAAAGTTATAAATTCTTTCTTGATTTTCATTTGATAGAGGGAGCTTTTTAATTATATCTTTTGCATATTCAGCACTTGTTATTGGATGTTCTCTATCAACTGTTGCTTCTGGCTTTGAAAAGTCGTGGAACAAAAGAGAAATGAACAGTATTTTTTTATTTTCATCTGATAATTGAGAAAAAGAATAGCTATTATAAACTCTTTTTATGTCATCAAATGTATGAAAATCCATAGTGTCGCCTCTATGTTGTCTTTTACCAATTAGAGTTATAAACTCTGGGAACACTTTGATTGTTTCATTTAAAAGATTTTCAAGCTCTTTGTCTTCTTCGTCTAATTGAACTTCGTTTTGAAGCATAAATTTATTAACTAATTTATTAGCTTCTTCAAGTTTTTTTCGTATTTCAAAAGCAAAATCACCCCCAATTTCAGCTTTTGGGGTTGGATATTTTATAATATCGCCTCTAGCATTTATGTTGAAATTGAAATAATTATAGACAATATTTTTGTCTTTTTCAGGCAAGTCGGAAATCAAAGCTTTAAAGTCTGACACAAATTCTTTTCTGGAATATTTCAAGTTAAATCCGTAAACATATTTGTTTAAAGATGTGTTATTTAAAGCATTTTTTACATTTTCAAAAGAAAAGATACCATTTTCGCTAAATAATTCTTCAATTTTTTCTTTTGGAACTTCAATTGGATGAATTTTAACTGCACTTGCTTGTGCTTTTAAATTTTCTATAAAAGTTTTTCTATTTTGTGCTTTTTTGAAGTCGGTAATAAAGCTAAACTGCATAAGAGAAGAATTTTCAGGTATTGCTAAAATTTCTTCATCAGTTAATCCAAAAATATGTTCAATTCCATATAAGGTAAATTTTTGATGTGCTGGGTCTAAATTTTCAAAATTTTCATATTCTAATAATTGATTGAAAAGTGCCTTTTTATTTATGGCAAATTCGCCTTTTTTCTCTCTCAATTCATTAATTTCGCCAAGCTCTAAAAGCACCTTAGGCGTTATTCTTTCGTCTTCCAGAGAATTAGAAGATGAATTTAAATTGCCTAAAAAATACGGCTTGAAGCTTTCTGCATTCAATTTTTTATTTTGCACAAAATTAGCTGGAATATTCCCTTTTTGCTTAACTTTAGGATTATTTCCAGTAGTTTTTGGATTGTTTAAGCTTTTTAAATTCCCGACTTTCATTTCAATAAGTTATTATATTAAAAACGAAAATCAAAGGAAAATTGCTTGAATTAAATTGTTTAATCTTGTGCTTTTTGTTTAGTAATTATCAGTTTATCTTTTTCAAATACTATTTCTGCCTGTTCAATTTCTGGATTTATATTCAACATTTCAAGCATTGTTTTTGTAAACAACATAGCCCAACTATTGCCAATTTTAGTAAATTTTTTCTTCATAACATACCCCATTGTTATAACAAAAACTTTACATTGTTTAAACAATGTTGTATATTAAACTATGTTTAAACATTATTATAACAAAAAGAACAATTTATGAAATTCAATGAAAAATTCAAACTTCTTTGCCTTAATCTGGGTAAACACATTCAAAAAATTCGGGAAGAAAAGGGGATAACTATAGCTGAGATGAGCAAAAGGACAGGAATTATAACTCAATATCTAATAAAAATAGAAAAAGGAGTTGCATACGGGGTTTTAATTGATAAACACCTATCAAAAATTGCAACTGCTCTTGAAATAAAACTAAGTAAACTGTTTGAATTTATAAGCTAAATTAATTGTCGGTGGGGGACTTTGCTGGGGCTGTTTGCGAATTTTATGAGCAATTACAGCGTCAGTATGCCGTATGGCTGAACCCTGCATTTTGAAAAAATGCATTTCAAGGACCACTTGACTTTTAAAGCTCTGCTTTAAAATGTCGGTGGGGGGACTTGAACCCCCACAGGATACCCCACACGCCCCTCAAACGTGCGCGTCTACCATTCCGCCACACCGACAAACAACTTATTTAATTTTCAAATTTTCGCTTAGGCATCTGGCGGAGGAACTTCGTTCCCCTCTCAAAAACTTGACATTTAGTCAACTTTTCTCGGCAGAGTGCCACACCGACAAACAACTTATTAAATTTTCAATTCATGGGGCGGAAGCCTACGGCTCTTACCCCGTTTCAACCGAAAGCAACACTGTTGCTTTCTTTATGTCATATGGCAAAAACTGTTTCATGCCACACCGACAAATAACTTATTAAATTTTCAAACTTCTATCAAAAGCAAAATAATTCTAGCACAAAATCCTCTTTTTTAAAATGAAAATTCCCCAATTTGGCAATTCTTATTACCCAAAAAAGTAACAAGCAACAGACAAAAGACTAATTTATTTTTTCAAAGTTAAGCCATATTCTTTTTCTGTCAAGGAGGAAAAATGAACAACTTAATTAAAAATTTTATGCAAGCTCCCAGAATTGAGCTAAAACATTTAGACAACTTTTTTATTGAATTATCAAGGCAATCTTGCAACTTAAAATGTAAACATTGCTATATAGAAAGAAATAATTTTGGTTCTTCAAAAGATTTTTTAGACATTAAAAAAATTAAAAATGCCCTAAAAATTGTTAAAGACTACAATGTAAAACTCATTTATTTGACAGGTGGAGAGCCAACAATTCATCCAGATTTTAATCAAATAATGAGAATGTGCCTTAAAATTTCATCAGTTTGTGTTTTAACAAATGGGCAAACAACAAACGAAAAAAAAGCACGTTTTTTGAGAAAAATTGATGACGAAAGCGATTTTGAAAGCATTTATGTAATTTCTTTTGAACATTTTGATGAACTTAAAAATGACACAATTAGAGGAAGAGGAAGCTACAGAAAAGCAGTTAATGCAATAAATTCACTATCTAAATATGGCTTTAACCCAATTGTTCAAACAACAAATTACTACAAAGAAAGCGAAGAAATTTTAAAACAAGGCTTTAAAAATTTATATGAAAAATTGGGGCTAGAATTTCAAGATATAAACCTCAAAATAAGCCCTCTTTTTAGCAATTTTAGAGAGGAAAATCATAATTTTGAAGAAATCAAAGCAGATGAAAGGTTTTTAGATTGTGCAAATTCCAGAATTTTAACCTCATCTGGAATCTATTCTTGTCCACAATTAGCAGGGGATTTCAGAGCAAGGTCTGGACCAGATATAAGCAATTTTTCCAAAAAATGCACTCTTGATACAAAATTTTGTTCAACTTGCTTAAAGCACGGCAAAAAGGCATTTTCAATGGATTGGATTTAATCTTTTTTTGACAAAGCTCACACAAAAGAATATAATCTAAACTATGTTACAGAATGCAACAAAGGCTATAACACAAGCATTTAGTGGTAGTTTTATAAAGAAGTTAAGTCAATATCTCCATGATTGCGTTAGAGAGGAAGTAAAAAGCTCAACTTTTAGAAATCTAAAAGGAGATAAAGACAATAAATGGAAATTTATTGATGGTGATGAAAGTGTTTTTTCAAACTTTGATGCACCTCTAATGTTAGATGGCTCAGACCCTCTTTTAACAGAGCTTATGATTCAAAGCGAAATGAGCCAAAAAGAAAAATATTTAATTTATGGCTATTTGTTCCTTGTTGGCAAAAATTCTAAAACAAAAAGGAACAATGAATATTTAACACCGCTTTTATACGCACCATGTAGGCTTCAAAGGGAAGGCACAAAAATTGTTTGTTCGCTAAATGAGGAAATGCTTTCCCTAAACACTGGTGCTATTGCTCAGCTAATTAAAAAAGAAGACGAAGAAGAAGTTGACCAAATGTTATCTGGGCTTTTAGAAGTTGTTCCAGAACTTCCTTTAACAAATGAAAGCCTTGAAATATTTTTAACAACTCTAAAATCACTATTACCTGAAGTTGAAATTCAGCTAAATCCAGCAAACACAAATAATCATGATGTTAAGAATATGGATGGATTTTATCAAGAAAAATCCATTGAAGACATTGAAAACTTTGATTTTGATTCTTTAGAAGAAATTTCAAAATCTCAAAGCGTAAAACTTGATAAATTATATCTGGAAAACACTCAAGCAGTTATTTTAACAAAAAGACCAACTGTAACTGCTGGAGTTTTGCATGAGCTTACTCAAATTAGCGAAAAATCTACAGGAACAATTAGAGAAAATGTTTTAAATGTTATAAATCAAGAATACTTGCGTTCAAAAGGCAAAGGCGAACAGAGAATTAAAGAAGAAAAAGAAGACAAAGATTTTTGGGCATTGACTCCACTATCTCTTAGCGATTCTCAAGAAAGCGTTATTAAAAAAATTGAAGAAAACGACCTTTTAGCTGTCTATGGTCCACCTGGAACAGGAAAAAGCCAAACAATTGTAAACCTTGTTGCTCACTTAATTGCAAAAGGCAAAACTGTTCTTGTTGCAAGCAGAATGGATAAGGCAATTGATGTTGTTGCCGAAAGATTAAACTCTCTAGATGCCCCCTATTTAGCACTTAGAGCAGGAAGAGCAAATTATCAAAAACAATTGATGTATGACCTTCAAGATTTGCTTTCTAATAAAGTAGATTTAGATACTGGCTTTGAAGATGCCGTTTTGGTTGATACATCAGATATGGAAAAACTTTTAGGAGAGCTTAAACGCCTAGAAGAAAATGTTGAAAAAATTATAAAATCTGAAGAACTATGGACAGAGCTTGAAGAAGAAAAGAAAGAATTATCTGAGGCAATTGGCGAATTGCAATATGTTGCAAGGTCTTTAAAATTAGACGAAATTGACCTACTTAGAAAAATTTTAGATGAAGTTAATAAACATAAAGAAAAAAATAAATTTTTCAACAAAGTTTTATACACTTTAAATGTTGGAAAAATTAAAAAAATTCTAGATTTGAAAAAGATAGACGAAGAAGAATTAATTACAAGACTTCCTTCTGAATTGGATTTAGAAGAATATAGAGCAAAAATTACAAAAGTTGAAAACCATATCTTCAAAATTGGGAATCTTCAACAAATTTTAAAAAGAATTGCAACCCTAAAGAAAAAACAAAAATCTTTAGCAATTGATATTTTGAAAAATAAGAGAAGAACAGCACTAAAAGAGCTTTTAGCAGACCAAGCAAAAAGGCAAAGGCTAATTGTTCATGCTAGAAGTCTTGTTTCTAAAAAACAACAACTTCAAAATAGAATTTTAGAAAAAGAAGACTTTAAGCCACTTTTAACTGCTTTTCCTTGCTGGTGCACAACAACTTATGCAATTTCAAATTCAATTCCTCTAAAATCTGGAATGTTTGATGTTGTAATTATTGATGAAGCTTCTCAATGCGATATTGCATCTTGTTTCCCTATTTTATACAGAGCAAAAAAAGCAGTAATTGTGGGAGACGATAAGCAATTACCACACCTTTCATTCTTAGAAAAAGCAAAAGAACAATCTTTCTTAAACCAATATGGAATTGATGATAAATATCAACTAACTTGGAGATTTAGGACAAACTCAATGTTTGACCTTGCAAACTATTACACAACATCTCCTGTTTTATTAGATGAGCATTTCCGTTCAGAAAAACCAATTATTGAATTTTCTTCTCAAGAATTTTATGGTGGAAGAATTAAAATTATGAAACCATATTTCCCATCTGAGCCTGCAATTGAGCTTGTTTATGTGCCAGATGCCAAAGTTGATTACGACATTACAAGAAATATGGTTGAATGCGAAGCTGTAATTAAAAAATTAGGCGAAATTATCGCTAATGACAACCCTAAAAAACCGACAACCATTGGCGTTATCAGCCCATTTAGAGGGCAAGTTGAGCTAATCAAAAAAGGAATTGGGCAAGTCTTTAGCGACACAACAATTTCAAAACATCAAATTGAAGTTGGAACAGCACACACTTTTCAAGGAGATGAAAAGGATATTATCCTTATTTCTTGGACTGTTGCACCAAATTCTCATAGCCAAAGTATGACATTTATGCAAAAGCCAAATTTATTCAATGTTGCAATTACAAGGGCTAGAAAAAAACTCTATAATTTTACTTCAAAACAACCTCAAGACTTACCAGAAGGGCTTTTGAGAAGTTATTTTGAATATATTAGAGAAACAATTAAAAAAGATTTTAAATTTACAGAAGATGCTCCGGAATTTAAAAACTATTTTGAAGAAGAAGTTTATAACTCAATAAAAGATATGTTTGAATCTCAAAATATCAATGAAAAAATCCACGCAAACATAACAATTGGTGGCGTTAGTGCAGATATTTTAATTGGAGATTTAATAATTGAGCTAGATGGCGTTAAAGACAGAGTAAAATCTTATGTTAAACCAACCAAAAAGCAAGCTATTCTTGAACGTTCAGGCTATAGAATTATAAGATTTACTCAAAGAGAATGGCACTTGAATAGTGCAGTTTGTCTTGAAAAAATTAAATCGCTTATTTAGTTATAAAATTTGCCGATGTGGCTCAGGGGTAGAGCAAGTGATTCGTAACCACTAGGTCGGGAGTTCAATTCTCCCCATCGGCAGAATAAATTTACTCTGTTGCCCGAATTTGAGAAAAATTTTATAATCAATATGTTATTTTAGGGAAAAATGGCTAAGTGAAAAAGAATTTGGTTTTAATTTTGGCACTTTTATTAAACACAAATGCTTGTTTGGCGTTTAGCGGTGCTGATTTTTATGACCTTGTTAAATATCATAGGGAATACCATCCAAACACTAAAATTCTTAAATCAAAATATAAGTTAAAAGAAGGCTTAATTCATGGAAAACATTACTCTTACAATGAATATGGCGAATTAACTTCTAAAGAAAAATATGAATTAGGGAAAAAACAAGGCTTTAGCTTTGAATACACACTTGAGCATAAAATAAAAAAATATTATGAAAATGATGTTTTGCAATATGAAAAAATCTACAATAAAAATAATGCTTATTTAGCTAAAAACACTTATGAAAACGGAGTTTTGGCACATAAAGAAGAATATTTAAAAGACGGAAGACCATTTAAAAAAAGTTTTTATAAAAAAGACAGAATAGCAAAAGTTGTTTTAAGATTTTATATAGATATTAATTCAAAAGAACCAGCATTTTTGTTGAGTAATCAAATTCTTCCTAAAGAATTAAAAGAAGTGCCATATGGCACAACATATATCACAAATGAAATTTATTATTCTGAAAATAGCCCAAAAGCAAATGATATTAGCTATTTTAATAAGAAAAAAGAAATTCTTTGGAAATTAAAATATAAAAGCGAAAAGCTAACAAACTCAATTATTTATATTTATGATGAAAACCATAAATTGGATAGCGAGCTTGATGTAAATGTTGTTAAAAATAGCAAAAAAATTACAACTTACTACCCAACAGGAACAGTTAAAACAATTCAAGAATACTCTAAAGACCCAGAAACAAAAGAGTATGTTATTGCAAACGGAGTTTTCTACACTTACAAAGAAAATGAAAAAATAATTAGTAAGATTTTATATAAAAACAACAAAATTATTGAAAATGAGCTTTGGGAATACTATCCAACAGGCGAGCTTTATATAAAAGCAACAAACAAAAATAATCAAGCAAGTGGAAAATACTTAGAATACGCACAAAATGGCATTATTGTTGTTGATGAAAATTATTTAAACAACAAGCCAGACGGAGTTAAAAAAGAATATTATAGAAATGGGAACATAAAATTTGTTGGCTATTATAAAGGTGGTTTGCCATATGGAAAAAGCACCTCATATTGGAGAAATGGCAACCTCTCTAACGAAACAAATTACTTAAACGGCAAAAAGCACGGTGTAAGCAAATCTTATTGGGAAAACGGAAATATTGCTTTTTATGATACATACTCAAATGGCACAATTACAAGCAAAAAAGCTTATGATATGTATGGCAAAGAGCTTTGGAGCCAAAAATATTAATTCGCAAATTTTTTTCTTTTGAATTTTTGTATAAAAAAAGAGAAAATTTATGCGCATTTCAAAAATAATAAACACATTCAAAACACAAATTCCAAGCTTCAAAAGTGCTGTAATTATTGACTTTAAAGAAGTTGAAGATAGATTTACACCAAGTGAGGAAGCAAGAGAATATTCCAAAGAGCAAAAAAGATTTTTTGATATTTTTTCTCGCATAATGGAAATCAAAAAGAAAGAAGACAGAAAATTTGATAGAAACTTTATGAAAGTTTCAAAATATGGCGTTAATGAAGAATCTGAAGAAAAAACCAAGCTTGTTAATCAAATTAATTCTTATTTAGAAAAAGAATTTTCAATTACAGGAAGCAAATTAGAATATTATAAAAACCTTGCAAACCTAGCATATAAAGGCTCTTATGGAGCTGATGAAAAAACAACAAATAAAGTTGTTAAATTTGTTTGGGATAACCAAGAAAAATCAAGACTTAATGAAGTTATTCAACTATCAAAAGAAGATGGTGTTTTAAACTTTGAAAAAGCCCAAATTTTAGCCAATATCTCAACCACTTTAACAGAAAAAAATAGCCTCATTCACACTTCTCAAATATTAGAAAATTACGCTAGAAAAGCGAATGGAAAATTTGATAAAGAAATTGTTAATGGCTTGCAAACATTATACAACCACATTCATTCTAATAATTTAGTGGAAGAATTATTAAGAACAGCCAAAAACCCAAAAACAAAAGAAGTGGACAAAGAAGCACTTAAAAAAGTTGCAAAATTTGTTGATGATTTTGTTCAAGAAAAAAGTAAAAAAGAAAAAACACCATTTGTAAAAATAACAAAAGATGATTGGGCAACAATTACAGACGAAACAGCAAGAATTATAAGCATTGCAAGAGATAAGAAAACAGGAAAATATAATCCAAGCTATAGGGCAAAAATTTTAGAATTTAAGCATTAAAAAACGGTGGCAAAAACCACCGTTTTAAAATTTTATGCTAACGAATCAGTTATTATTCAACAACGATTACGCTAACAGGGCATGAATCAGCTGCTTCTTTAACCGCATCTTCATTTCCTGCAACGTTAGCTTCGTTAACTGAAACTACGTTGTCAACTTGGAAAACTGCATCACAAATAGATTCGCATGCGCCGCAACCAATACAACCTTCTTCGATAGTAACTTTCATTGTGGACTCCTAATTAAATACAAGTTAAATTATATTAAAAGCAAAAATAAAATGCAAGTTTAATAAAATATAGCTTTTACCTTAAAAAATGTGCTATTATTGGCATATGAAGAAAATATTATTAATTTTGGCTATGTTGCTTCCTCTTTTTGTGCTTACGGCATGCAAAAAAGAAGAAGCACCAAAAACAACTTTAGATAAAATAATAGAAAAAAATAAAATTGTTGTTGGCACAAAGGGCGACTCAAAACCATTTTGTTACAAAGAAAATGGAGAGCTTAAAGGCTTTGATATAGACCTTGCTCATTTAATTGCAAGAGAAATTTTAGGCGATAAAGATGCAGTTGAATTTGTTGAGCTTAAGGCAAACGAAAGAATTTACGCCCTAAATGACAAACAAGTTGATATGATTATTGCCTCTTTAAGCACAAACTCAAAAAGGTATCAAATTATTGACTTTTCAATTCCATATTATGTTGCAGGACAAGCACTTTTAGTTAAAAACAAGGCAAACATAAACGGTTTAAAAGACTTAAATGGCAAAACGATAGGGCTTGTTTTAGGAACAAGTGGAGAAAATGCAATTCGCTATTTACTTCCAAAAGCAAATGTTAGAAGCGCGAAAACTTACCCTGAAGTTTTTAAATATCTTCAAGATGGGGAAGTTGATGCAGTTTTGGCAGATGATAGTATGCTAATTGCCGAATTTAAGAAAAATAAAAAATATAAAATCTTAGCTAAAAGATATTCAAAAGAATATTATGCAATTGGAATTAGAAAAGAAGACCCAGAGCTTAAAGAAAAAATTGATTTAATTTTAGAAAAATTACAAGAAAATGGCTCTATTAGCTTATTAAAGTCTAAATGGCTCTAAATCATCTTTCCTGCTTGAATTTTAATAACATCAATATCAGCCAAAAATTCCTCAGAAAAAGCCTTTGTATCTGTTGAAGTTATAATAGTTTGAATATTATCTTCAATTGCAGATAGCAAATAATTTTGCCTTAAAATATCTAACTCTGCCAAAACATCATCTAAAAGCAAAATCGGATATTCTTCATTTTTTTCTTTAATTATGTCTAATTCAGCCAATTTTAATGCCAAAACAATTGTTCTTTGTTGCCCTTGAGAAGCAAATTTTTTCGCATCAACCCCGTTTATAAAATATGAAACATCATCTCTATGAGGACCAACCAAACATTGAGCACGGCGAATTTCTTCCTCTTTCAATTCATTCAATTTTTGAATTAATGCTGTTTCAATTTCTTTTGGAGAAATGTCTGAAGAAGTTAAAAATTCGCATTCGTATTTTGCTTCAAGTTCTTCATTTTGTGCAATTTTTGCGTGTTTTTTGTTCGCAATTTTATTTAATTCAGTTAAGAATTTATTTCTTAAATAAATTATATTTGCACCAATAGTTGCTTGTTGAGAATTAAAAACTTCAAGCATATCAAGGTTTACAGGATAATTTGAAAGCAAATTTGCTTTTTGAAGCCTAATTTTGTTATATTTTGCAAGTTTATCGGCATAAACAGGATAAATTTGGCAAATAGCATTGTCTAACCATTTTCTGCGAATTGCTGGCTCACCTCTTAAAAGCATAAGGTCTGATGAAGAGAAATTAACAACAGACAAAACCCTCTGAAATTCGCTATGTTTGCTCTTTTTAAGCCCATTAACTTTAATTATTTTATTTTTTGGTGGCTGAATTAAAACTTCAAGCTCAATTTCTGCCCCGTTTTTTAAAACATTTGCTTTAATTTTGGAAAAATCCTCACCAAATTTAATTAATTCAGAATCTTTTTTAATTCTAATGCTATCTAAGGCAGACAAATAATAAACACTCTCTAGAATATTTGTTTTTCCTTGAGCATTTTCGCCAATAATTAATGTTTTTTGCTTTTCAAATGAAAAGAAAAAATCATCATAATTCCTGAAATTTTTTAATTCTATATTTTTAAGCCTCATTAATGCTATAATAAACAAAAAAGGAGTTTATGAAAAGATGTATGATGTTATAACTATAGGTTCTGCAACAACAGATGTTTTTATAGAAAGCGACAAAGCTAGTGTTGTAAATGTTAGCACAATAAACCAAGACACAGCACTAATGGCATTTCCTTACGGCTCAAAATTAGAAATCACAGACTTCACAAAAACAACAGGTGGAGGTGGAATCAACACAGCTGTTAATTTTGCAAATTTAGGACTAAATACATCAACAATAATTAAAATAGGCGAAAGAGACATCACACGTTCTTTTTGTGAGCTTTTAGAGCAATATGGAATAGACAAAAGCAATATTATAATTAGCAAAGAGCACGAAAGTGGTTTTTCAATTATTTTAGTTAGCTTTCAAGGGGATAGAACTGTTCTAGCCCACAGAGGTGCAAATTCTCATATTGAAGAAAAAGACATTAAACTTGAAGCAATTAAAAACGCAAGATGGCTCTATGTAGCTCCTTTGGCAGGGGAAAGTAACAAAATTTTAGACAAAATTGCACAATACGCTGAAGACCACGGCACAAATCTTGCAATAAATGCTGGAACAACAGCTATTAAAAAAGGCGAAAAATATTTCAAAAAAATTATAAATACGGCTGAAATTGTTATCATGAACAAAGAAGAAGCTCAAATGCTAACAAAAATCAATGTTCGCCCAGACACAAAAGAAATTTTTTATTCAAAAGAAGAAATTCACCCAGATATTAAAGCAATGCTTCAAAAACTTAGAGAAAATGCTCACGCCCTTTGCGTTATAACAGACGGAAAAGAGGGAGCTTACGCTTATGATGGCGAAAAAATTTATATTTGCCCACCATTTGAAGCCAAAGTTCGTTCAACCTTAGGTGCTGGAGATGCTTTTGCGTCAACCCTTACAGCTTCAATTGATAAAACAAATTGGGATGTTGAAAAATCTTTAAAAATGGCATCTGTTCAATCAGCAGCAGTTGTTGAAGTTTTCGGTGCTCAAGAAGGTTTAATCACTTTTGATGAAATTGAAAAAAGACTTGAAGCAGCACCAAATTATAAAGTTAAAATTGTAAACTGCTAATCAACAAGAGCTTTCAAAATTTTATAAAAATCAACAATTTTATTAGGATTTTTTTCTAAAATTTCTACAATTTCCAAAATTAAATCATTTGGCATTTTGTGATGTTCAAATTTAAACAATTTTTCTGCAGAAACTTCTAAAACTTTGATAATTTTTTCTAAATTTTCTGCCGTTGGGTAATATTTTCCATTCTCAATATTGCTTAAACTAACAACTTCTATTCCCACAAGCTCGGCAACATATTCTTGAGTTAATTTTTTAGATTTTCTAATTTCTTGTATTCTTTTGCCTAAAAGTTTTTTAATGTTCATTTTTCCCTCATTAATATTATCTGAGTGGAAGTATAAAAATTTAATTATGCAAAACTTTAATTTTTTGTTGATTTTTATAGCAAAACATTTATAATATTAAAGTATTACTTT
This sequence comes from Candidatus Gastranaerophilales bacterium, assembly GCA_045536045.1. GTDB lineage: Bacteria > Cyanobacteriota > Vampirovibrionia > Gastranaerophilales > Gastranaerophilaceae > RGIG1918. Next base: position 32,007 of record JAZSMU010000033.1, on the reverse strand, counting down.
ATATTGTTTGGAATTTTAATAGCAAAACTTTAAATAAGAGGAAGAAAAATGAAAAAAATTGTCTCATTATGCACAATTTTATCAATTATTTTATTCAACACATCTCCATGTTTTGCAAGCTGGGGGTCTGGCTACAAATATGTTGATGGTGGAGGAATTTATTCTAATGTAACTTTTCCAAAAACTGTTGGTAAAAATATTGATAACAAAAGTGTAGATTTATCAAATCTCAAAAAAGGGGAATCTGGTTCAATGAATATTTTATATTTATTTGAAATTGGAGATTCAGGTATTAATGCAGCAGCAAGACAAGGAAATATCAAAAAAATTCATTATGTTGAAACAAAAAATGAAAAAATTTATATCCCACTGCTTTTCTTTCCAATTTATGTAAAAGGGATAAAAACTGTAGTTTATGGCGAATAGCAAAGGAGAAAATATGAAAAAATTATTCACACTATTAGGAGCAATTATTTGCTTAACATTATTCCAAAATTCAGCAAATGCAATGGGTGTTTTCTACACAAACGCAACATACCCAATAACTGCAACAGGAACAACTGTTAAAGACTTAACCAAGCTTAAAAAAGGAACTGCTTCAGCAACAAACGTTCTTTATTTTGTAGAAGTTGGTGATGCTGGAGTTGATACTGCAGCAAAAAATGGTAATATTGAAAAAATTAGCCATATTGATGTTAACGAATTAACAGTATTTTTCTTTTTCAGAAAATTAACAGTAACTGTTTATGGCGAATAAAAATAACAAAACAAAAACTCCGTCTAATAGACGGAGTTTTTTATTGCTTTAATTAAATTATTCTGAATATTTTTTAAGAATAATTGTTGCGTTATGACCACCAAAACCGAATGAATTAGATAAAGCAATATCAACATTTGCTTCAATTGCTTTATGTGGAACATAATCCAAATTTCCAACGTGTGGGTCTTGGTTATCTAGGTTAATTGTTGGTGGAATAATGCTATCTTCCATAGCTTTAATGCAAGCAATAGCTTCAATAGCACCTGTTGCACCTAAGAAATGACCATGCATAGATTTTGTTGAAGTAACTTTTAGTTTTTTGTTTGTTTCTTTATCTCCAAAAAGTTCAACAACAGCATTTGATTCAGCAACATCTCCAAGCCCTGTGCTTGTTCCGTGAGTGTTGATGTAGTCAATGTCTTCTGGTTTAAGCCCTGCATCAGCAAGTGCTAGTTGCATTGCTTTTAAAGCCCCTCTTCCTTCTGGGTCTGGAGCAACCATATCGTATGCGTCTGCAGTTTGACCGTAGCCAATAACTTCAGCATAAATTTTTGCTCCTCTTGCTTTTGCATGTTCTAATTCTTCTAAAACAAGGATTCCAGAGCCTTCAGACATAACAAAACCATCTCTATCAACATCAAATGGGCGTGAAGCTTTTTCAGGTGCGTCATTTCTTTTTGAAAGTGCTCTTAAGCAAGTGAACGCACCAATTCCGAGCTTTGTTATAACAGCTTCTGCACCACCTGTTACAACAACATCTGCTTCGCCATATTGAATTAATCTTAATGAATTACCAATTGAATGGTTTGAAGAAGCACATGCTGTAACAATTGCTTGGTTTGGTCCTTTCAAACCATATTTAATGGCAATTTTACCTGCTGCCATATCTGGAATAATAGCTGGAATTGTAAATGGAGAGCATTTTGTTGGACCTTTTGCTTCCATTGCGTTGTGTTGAAATTCAAAAGTTTCAAAACCACCAACACCAGAACCAACCAAAACACCATATCTATATGGGTCTTCAAGGTTTTCTGTATCAATCTTTGAATCAGCCATAGCTTCATCAGCTGCAACTAAAGCAAATTGATTAAATCTATCTAATCTTTTTGCTTCTTTTGGGTCAATTAATCCCATTTGTTCAAAATTTTTGATTTCGCCAGCAATATGAACATTTTGACCTTCTAAAGGTATTCTCTCAATTGTGCTAATTGCACTTTTACCAGCCTTTAGAGCTTCCCAAAGTTTGTCAACGCCTGCTCCATATGGAGTTATTGCACCAATACCTGTAATTACTACTCTTTTTCTTGTCATATAAAACTCCTCATAAAAGATAAAGCACAAACTTAGTGTAGTTGTGCTTTATTCTTCAAATTTTCAAATTCTAATTTAGCTTCCTAGTTTAAGTGTGCGTCAATGTAATCAACAGCATCTTGAACTGTAGCGATTTTTTCAGCTTCTTCATCAGGAATTTCACAGCCGAATTCATCTTCAAAAGCCATAACTAATTCAACTGTATCCAAAGAATCTGCACCAAGGTCGCCTGTAAAGCTTGCTTGTGGTGTAACTAAGCTTTCTTCAACGCTTAATTGGTCAACTACAACTTTTCTAACTCTTTCTAAAGTGTTCATTTTTTCCTCGCATTAATAATACTAAATTTTACTTTAATATTATATAGGCTAAAAATAATTTTGCAAATTATGTTAAGAATATCTAAACAAATGTTTAATTTTCATTTGACATAAAAAAATAAACTCAGATTTATCAATTGTTTTCAAGATTATTATTAAGATTTGTAACAAGATATACAAAATATATACTTTTTAAGGCAATTTTTCAAAATATATCTTTTTTATATAAGAGTAGAGAGCAAACACTATTTAAAAGGAGAATAAAATTATGGCAAGAGTTCTTATTTCAATGCCCGAAAAGTTTTTATCAGAAATTGACACAGTTGCAGACACAGAAAATCGTTCACGTTCAGAGTTGATTAGAGAAGCATTAAGAACTTACATTCATAGAAACAAAGTTCGTGAAAACACATTTGCAAACAAAAACGCAGCCATTTTAGAAGCTTTGCTAGATTAATTTTAAAGGCTACTAACTTGGGGCAAATTTTAAATTGGAAATAACTGAAAACGAGGATACCAGTAAAGGTTTGGGTGCTTATGCACCCTTTTTTTTGCTTTGTTTTAACTGTTCTTCAATAAAACCGTCTAATTCGCCATCTAAAACTGCTGTTGGGTTTGAAGATTCAAAACCTGTTCTCAAATCTTTAACCATTTTATAAGGATGAAGAACATAAGAACGGATTTGAGAACCAAAGTTTATATCAACATTTTCGCCTTTTAAATCCGATAATTTTTCTTCATGCTCTTGAAGTTTAAGAGCTAAAAGTTTTGAAGCCAACATCTGCAAAGCATTTTCTTTATTTTGAAGCTGAGAACGTTCTTGTTGACATTTTATAACAATTCCTGTTGGCTTATGATAAAGCCTAACTGCTGTTTCAACCTTATTAACATTTTGTCCACCAGCACCTCCTGAGCGCATTGTTTCAAACTCAATTTCATCTGGATTAATTGTAATTTTTGATTCAAAATCTTCAATTAAAGGAATAACCTCAAGGGAAGCAAAGCTTGTTTGACGCTTGTTATTTGCGTTAAATGGAGATAAGCGAACAAGCCTATGAACACCACGTTCTGCTTTAAGGTAGCCAAATGCATATTTTCCAATAACTTTAAAGGTTATGGATTTTATTCCAGCCTCTTCGCCATCTGTTTTATCTGTAATTTCAACTTTATAATTATGGGCTTCAGCATATCTAAGATACATTCTTAGAAGCATTTGTGCAAAGTCTTGTGCATCAACTCCACCAGCACCACTATTTACAGTTAAAACAGCAGAATTTGAGTCATATTCGCCATCTAATAAAAGTTCAAGCTCATATTTATCAAGCTCTTTAGAAAGTTTTTTAATTTCTGAATATGCTTCATTTATAAGACTTTCATCTTCAAGCTCTAGGCTCAAATTGGCATCATCAATTTTCCCCTGCCAAACATTAGCAAGCTCAAGCTTTGCAGAGTAATATTTTTGCTCTTTCAATAATTCGCTTGCATATTCAGAATTGTCCCAAATATTAGGCTCTTGAAGCTTAGCTGAAATTTTTTCTAATTCAGCTTTTACACAATCAAGGTCAAAGATACCTCAACATGTCAGAAACTCTTGGAGTTACTTCTGATAATATTTGTTTCAACTCATCTTGCATTAGCCCAAAAATTCCTTTTCAATTTCTTCAAGTAAATTTTCAAGGTTTTCTAAAGTTTTCCCAGCTCCTTGAGCAAATTGAGGACGCCCACCACCAGCACCATTCAAGGCTTTAGCTAATGTTTGAACATATTTTCCTGAGTTTACTCCAACTTTAACAAAACCATCTGAAGTATTTGAAATAATTGTTGAAGTGCCGTCTTCTTTGACGCTAACAAGCAAAATAAAACCTTCGCCAAAACGGCTCAAAATGTTTAAAGAAGCCTCTTTTATGGCATTTGGTGGAAAGTCTTCAAGACGTGATATAAAGACTTTACCTTTAACACCATTAACTTCGCATTCTTTTGCCTTAGACAAGAAGCTTTGGAATTTTTCTTTAACAGCATTTGCCTCTAAATTAGCGATTTTTGTTGTTAAATCGTGGTTTTGAGAAATTAGAGTTGAAATTTTGTCTTCAACTTCTGTGTATCTAATTTTATATTTTTTAGATAATTTTTCAATTTCTTTATATCTTGAATTTAAATATTCAAAAGCACTATCAGAAGCAACTGCCTCAATTCTTCTAACTCCTTGAGCAATCGCTGTTTCAGATAATATTTTAACTAAGCGAATGTTTTTAGAAGTTGAAGTGTGGCAACCACCACAAAGCTCACGAGAAACAACATTTTCGCCACATTTAAATGTAACCATACGAACATTGTCTTCATATTTTTCATCAAATAGAGCAATTGCACCCATTTTTTTAGCTTCTTCAAGGCTAATTATTTGAGTATCTAGGTTGATATCTTCTGAAATCCACTTATTGATAATTGCCTCAACTTGTTGGACTTCATCTTCTGTCATTGCTCTATGGAATGTAAAGTCGTAGCGAGTTCTGTTGTTATCAACTTGAGAACCTGCTTGATGAACTTCATCTCCTAAAACTTTTATTAAAGCAGATTGAAGAAAATGTGCTAAAGAGTGGTGTTTTTCGCATTCTTTTCTTTTTTGAAGATTAATTTTAGCTAAAACTTTATCTCCAACTTTAAATGCACCACTTGTTTGATGAATATAAACTTTATTTACTTTAAAAGTATTGTAAACAGGGTGTTTTTCGCCATTTTCAGAAATAATTTCGCCTGAATCACCAATTTGACCACCAGATTCAGCATAAAATGGAGTTTTGTCTAAAATTAGATTAACCTCATCATCAGCTTCAGATTCTTCAACTTTATTATTTCCTTTAACAATGCCTAAAATAGTTGCATCTTCTTCAGCTTTTTCATAGCCTGTAAAGTCAGTTTTTGCAAAGTCTATATAAACAACATCATTTGCAACGCTCATTTTTTGATTTGCTGCTCTTGCTCTGTCTTTTTGCTCTTGCATATAGTCTTTAAAACCAATTTCATCAACTGTCATTGCGTTTTCTTCTGCAATTTCTTTAGTTAATTCAAGTGGGAAACCATAAGTGTCGTATAATTTGAAAGCATTTTCGCCTGAAATTTGAGTTTTATTTTCTTTTTTCAAATCAGCAATTAAACTTTCAATATGCCCCCAACCTTTTTGGAGTGTTTGTTTGAATTTTTCTTCTTCAATTTTAATTTTTTCTAAGATTTTTTGTTTATTTTCAATTAATTCAGGATAAACACTTCCATAAATTTCAAACACTTTTTCAACAATGGCTTGCATAAATGGAAGCTCTAAACCTAATAAGAATCCATGACGCAATGCACGACGCAAAATCATTCTTAAAACATAGCCTCTGCCTTCATTTGATGGCAAAATTCCGTCTGCTATCATAAAAGAAACGCAACGAGCATGGTCAGTTATAATTCTCAGTGAAATATCTGTTTTTTCATCTTTTTTATATTCTTTGCCAGACAATTCGCAAACTTTGTCTAAAATTGGGCGAAGCAAGTCTGTTTCAAATGTTGATTCTACGCCTTGACAAACCATTGCAATACGTTCTAGCCCCATGCCTGTATCAACATTTTTCTTTTCTAGTGGCTTTTGGTTTCCTTCTTCATCTTGGAATAATTGCATAAATACCAAATTCCAAATTTCAACCCAACGGTCGCACTCGCAAGTTGCAATTGAACAATCGTCGCTACAAGCTAAGTGTTCGCCTAAGTCATAATGAATTTCAGAACATGGGCCACAAGGTCCTGATGCTCCCGGAGGTCCCCAGAAATTATCTTTTTTGCCTTTTCTTAAAATTCTATCTTTAGAAACGCCAACTGATTCCCAAATTTCAAAAGCTTCGTCATCATCATTATAAACAGTTACCCAAAGACGGTCTTTGTCTAATTCTAGATAATTTGTAACGAAATCCCACGCCCAAGGAATAATTTCTTTTTTGAAATAATCGCCAAAAGAAAAATTGCCCAACATTTCAAAAAATGTATGATGGCGAGGTGTTCTTCCAACATTTTCAATGTCAGAATCTTTACCACCAGCTCTTGCACATTTTTGGCAAGTTGTTGCTCTTCTTGGCTCAAATGGTGGTGTCTCTAGCCCTAAAAAATATGGCACAAATTGAACCATACCTGCCGTTGTAAGCAAGATTGTAGGGTTATCTGGCACTAATGATGATGATTTAATTCTTGTAGAATTGTGTTTTTCTTCAAAAAACTTTAAAAATTGTTCTCTAATATCAGCTGCTTTTTTCATAATACTTGAATTTTAGCACAAAAATATTACAGTTGTTGAGTTTTTTGATAAATAAGAATTTTGATGTAGTATTTTTCTTATGAATAAAGTTATTTTACTAACAATATTCTATATTTTAGGGTTAATTATAGGTGGCATTCATCATTCCATTATTTTTGGATTAATTTTGATGTTTTTCGCCCTAATTTACAAAAGAAACATCAAAAATGACTTTGTAGTTGTTTTAATATTGGCTTTTTCTTTCGGAATTTTGAATTATCAATTGAGAAATAAAGATTCAGATAAATTATCAAAAATTGAATTTGCAAATAATGCAACAATAACAGGAAGAATCATCTCAACTCCTCAATTTATTAAAGAAAAAGACAAAATTAGATTTTATTTTAAAGTTAATAAAGGAATTTTTAATGATGAAAAAATTGAAAAAATAAACTGCAAAACTTTTGTAACTATTAATAGCCCAGAAAATGTTGAAAATATCAAAATAGGCAATGTTGTTGAAATTAAAGGAAAATTAAGAACTCCATCAGGTGCTTCTAATCCATATCAATTTGATTATTCTAAATATTTAAAAAGAAAAGGAGTTTTCTCAACATTTTATGGAGATAAAAATTGCCTAACACTTATTTATAAACCAGATTTTTCTTATCCAAATTTTCCATTCAAAATATTAAATGAATTAGATAAAACAAGAGAAAAAATTATTGCACATCACGCAAAATATATAAAAAGTCCAAATTTAGAAATTTTAGCTGGCGTTGTTTTTGGTGACGAAACAATTAACCCAAGCGAAGATATTAAAGAAAAATTTAAAAATTCTGGTCTAACACACCTTTTAGCTGCAAGTGGTTTGAATGTTGCTCTAATTTTTGGAATTTGGTGGTTTATAGGGATTAGAATTAGGCTAGGTTCAAGGCTTACAATTATTTCAGGCATAACGCTTATTATTCTTTATTCAATAATGACAGGTTTGCCACCTTCCATTTTAAGAGCCTCTTTAATGCTTTTGTTTGTTTTAGTTGGAAAATTATTTGATGTTGAAGCAGATAGTTTATCTCTGGTTTTCTTAGTTGGATTAATATTACTCACACTAAACCCAAATATGCTCTATGACATTGGTTTTCAGCTTTCTTTCATTGTAACTATTGGGCTTATTTATGGTTGTGAGAAATTAGGGGTAATTTTAGAGCCGGTTGATAAAAAATATAAAAATTTTGTTGAAAATAAAAAAGATTTTCTAAAATTGTTTTCTCCAAAAATATTTATCTGCACAATTTTAACTCCTTTAATTGCTCAACTTAGTGTTCTTCCTCTTCAGCTTCATTACTTTAATACAATAACTCCATATAGCTTAGGAGCAAATATTTGTATTATTCCTTTCATTAGTGTTGCAAGCTTTTTAGGCTTTATCTCATCAATTTTTTCAATTTTTAATGCAGATTTTATAGTTAAAATCCTAGATAAAATTATTTATCCTTTTATTGAAATTATTATAAAAATTTCCGAAATTTTTTCTGGTTTGAAAGGTGCAATAATATATTTTCCATCTCCAAATTTTATTCAAATTATTTTGTATTTTGCTATTCTTTTTCTTATTTTTTCTCAAATTTCAGAAAAATTTAAAAACAAAAAGAAAAACATTATTCTTATAATGCTCGGTCTTATTTTGATTTTAAGTTGTATTAAAATTCCAGATAAAAGTTTCAAAATTTTTGCTTTTGATGTTGGAAATTCTGATAGTTTTTTAATCAAAACTCCAGAAAATAAAACTATTTTAATTGATACAGGTAAATTGCCCTATAAAGGCAAAAGCCAAGCAGAATTTATCATTAATAGATACTTAAGAAATAAAAATGTAAGAAAAATTGATTTTTTAATTTTATCTCATTTTGATATAGACCATGTTGGTGGTGTTATAGATATTAGAAATAATTTTAAGTTAGGAAAAACATTTATTGAAAATACAGATGCCGATAATTTAATTTCAAAGAAATTTCTAACCTTAGAAAAGAATGTTTATAAAGCAAATAATAATGAAATAATTTACAGCGAAAAAGATTTAGAAATTAAAACACTTGTTGATAAATCTGCAAAAGAAAATGACGCATCTGTTATTATTCTTATAAACTACAAAGGAAAATATGCTCTCTTTATGGGTGATGCTAGTGCAAAAGTTTATAGAAAACTTGAAAAGGACATTCCCAAAAATATTGAAATTTTAAAAGTTGGACATCATGGTGCTAAAGAAAGTGTTGATGATTATATGCTTAAAAAATTAAGCCCAAAATATGCAATAATTTCAACAGGCACAAACCACTATGGACACCCACACTTCTCAACTTTAGAAAAATTGAGAAACAACAAAGTTTTAATGCTTTCTACAAAAGAATTAGGTGCTATTGAATTTGAATATTCAAATAAAAAGAACAATTTTATTATCACAACTTTTAAAAATAAATAGACCGTATTTCGTATAGAAAAAACTATTTATAAACTTTATAATTTCAGTATGATAGAGCAAATTCTACATTTTTTATTATTTGTTTTTGTGCTTATTTTAGGCATTGGCGCTTCTTATGGGCTAATTGTTTTAGATATTATTGTTGTTGAAAAGCACGAAGAATTTAAAAAAATTTCAAAAGAAATTATTGGAAATATTCAAGAAATTAGAGAATCAATTAAAAAAATAAATAAAATTTTTGCTTTATTAAAAGAAGAAAAAATCAAAAGAATTAAAAAAATAATAGACAAAACAATTGGAATTATTGATATTTTTATGCTTTTCATTTCTGGAAAAGAAAAAATTAAATATGGAAAATATTTAGGCTTCAAAATTGCAAAAGCAATTCTTATGAGTGTTAAAATTTACAACAGCTAAAATTTATTCTATAATAATTCCATAGTTTGGGGAGATATTATGGATATTTTCGAATGGAATGATTACTTTTTAAAAATAGCACAAACTGTTGCTCTTCGCTCTAATTGCATTAGAGCTCAGGTTGGAGCAGTTATTGTTGGCGAAGATAAAAAAATCAAAGCAACAGGATATAACGGAACACCGTCTAAAGTTCCATCTTGTGCAGAAAAAGGTTTCTGCTATAGAATTGCAAACAATATCCCATCTGGCACTCAATATGAAACATGCAGAAGCATTCACGCTGAGCAAAATGCCATAATTCAAGCAGGACAAGATAGAGCCAAAGGTGGCACAATGTATATCTATGGACACGATTTCATTTGCATTTTATGCAAACGCTTCATTGTCCAAGCTGGAATTAAAGATGTTTACCTCAAAAAAGACGAAAAATCGCCTGTTAAATATGTTACAGTTGAAGAAATTAGACAAGAATTATCTTAGTTTTCTTTAATATTATCTAAAACTGCAGTTAAAACATCTAATAGCTCTTGGCGTTGAATTTCGTCAAGCTCAACTAATGGTCTGCGAACATAATTTTCCAATACTTTCAAGCTTGATAAAGCTGCCTTAACAGGAATTGGATTTGGTGCCATAAATAGCTTTTTAAATAGTGGGAATAATTTCATGTGCATATTTCTTGCTGCACCGACTTGTCCTGATTTGTAGTTATGAATCATTGATTTAATTTCATTTCCAACGATATGGCTTGCAACAGAAACAACGCCATGAGCTCCTAGAGAAAGCATTGGAAGAGTAAGGCTATCATCTCCTGAATAAATTGCAAAATCTTCTGGGCAAATTGACCTAATTTCAGAAACTAAGTCTAAATCGCCACAAGATTGTTTCAAAGCAACAATATTTGGATATTCTTTAGCCAAAAATGCAACTGTTTGAGGCTCCATTGAAATACCTGTTCTAGATGGAATATTGTATAAAATTATAGGCAAATCAACTGCTCTTGCAATTGAACCAAAATGCTCAATTAAGCCTTTTTGATTTGGCTTATTATAATATGGCACAACAGATAAAATAGCGTCTGCACCTAATTCTTGAGCTTTTTTAGAAGAATCAACAGCAGTTGAAGTTGAATTTGAACCTGCACCTAAAATAACTTTAATGTCTTTTTGTGCGTTTGTTTTAACTGAATATAATAATTCATATTCTTCTTCATGAGTTAATGTTGGGCTTTCGCCTGTTGTTCCTGCCACAATAACTGCATCTGAACCATTTGCTACAAGATGTTTGACAAGTTTTTCAACAGCTTGATAATCAATGTTCCTTTTTTCATCAAAAGGAGTAACCATTGCTGTTAGAACTTCACCTGCGTCAAATCTTAATGCCATATATACCTCAATTCCTTAATATAAATTCATTTCAATAACTCTTTTTGCAATACGCACTGTGTTAAGTGCAGCACCTATTCTTAGATTATCTGCAACACAGAATAGGTCAATACCATTATCAAATGCAATTGATTTTCTAATTCTTCCAACATAAACAGGGTCTTTGCCTGCTGATTGATTTGGTGTTGGATATTTAAATTCTGCTGGATTATCAATAACTTCAACACCCCAAGCAGATTCTAAAATTTCTTTTGCTTTAGCTGCTGTAATTTCTTTTTCAAATTCAATTGTAACAGCTTCTGAGTGGCTATTATATACAGGAACACGAACTGCTGTACAAGAAATTGGAACGGACGCATCTAAGTGCATAATTTTTCTTGTTTCATTTGTAACTTTCATTTCTTCTTTTGTGTAACCATTTTCAACAAAAGTATCAATTTGAGGAATTACATTGAACGCAATTGGATATTTGAATGCACTTGGTTCAAATTCTTCGCCAGCCATTTTTGCTTTTGTGTTTTCTGTTAATTCATTAATTGCTTTAAGCCCAGCACCTGAAACTGCTTGATAAGTTGAAACAATAAGTCTTTTAATTTTTGCATATTCATCAAGTGGTTTCAAAACAAGCATTAATTGAGAAGTTGAACAATTTGGGTTTGCAATAATGCCTTTGTGATTTTTAAGGTCATCATCATTCACACCAACAATTACAAGAGGAACATCTTTGTCCATTCTGTATGCACTTGAATTATCAATAAACACACAACCTCTTTTAACAGCTTCAGGAGCTAAAGCAAGGCTTGTTGAGCCACCAGCAGAAGCCAAAACAATGTTTATTCCTTCAAAAGCATCTGGTGTTGCTTCAATAATTGTGTGGTCTTCGCCTTTAAATTTTATTGTTTTTCCAGCAGAACGTGCTGATGCTAAAAATTTTATTTCAGAATATGGAACATTTAATTCTTCTAATATTGATAAAATTTCTCTTCCGACAACTCCTGTTGCCCCTAATACTCCAATTACTGGTAAATTTGTCATAGTATATTCTCCAAACCATATATAAAATCGTTGTCATTATAAACTTTTTTAATAGCTAAATTCACGCCAGACATATAACAAGCTCTGTCTATTGAATCATGCCTAATTTTGAATGTTTGACCAGATGAACCAAAAATAACTTCTTGGCTAGCAACATATCCTGGCATTCTAACAGAATGAATTTTAATATTTCCAGCATGACTAGCTCCTCTTGCACCCTCAATTAATTCTTTTTCAGGCGAGTTGCCTAGCATAAAGTTTTCTTTTTCTTGATTCATAAGTTGTGCTGTTTTAATTGCAGTACCACTTGGTGCATCTTTCTTTTGGTTGTGATGATATTCAATGATTTCAGCATTATCAAAATATTTTGAAGCAGATTTAGCAAACATCATCATTAAAACTGCACCAATTGCGAAATTTGGAGCAATAATAACTCCAGTGTTATTTTCTTTTGATAATTTTTTAAGCACTTCAATTTGCTCTAAGCTCAAGCCTGTTGTTCCTATAACAGATTTAATTCCTAGTTCAAGATATTTTTTAACATGCTCAAAAATAACATCTGGTTGAGTAAAATCTACAACAACATCTGGCTTAATTTCTTTTAGAGCATTTTCAAAATCAACTCTAACAGAAACTTTATCTGAAATTTTTTCGCCCTCGCCAACAACATCTAGTGCAAGCACGAGGTCTAAATTTTCATCAGCCAAAGTCATGGAAATAACTTCTCTTCCCATTTTCCCAAGAGCACCTGTAACTGCTACTTTTATCAAAATTTTCTCCTTTTTCCTTAAAAATATTCTATCATGACCATATTTTGTTCTGCAACAGAAAAATTTGTTTAAAAATATGCCCAAAAACATGAATTTCACTAGCAAATTATTATATTCACATGTTTTGTATTCTCGGTTTATAAATCTTTGGTAATAGGTAAAAAATGAGAATTAATTCAATCAATTATGGCATAACCCAAAATACGCAAGTTTTAAGAACTAAACAAGCTAAAAAAGCAAACGGGGTAAATTTAGAAAAAATGCCTGCAAACACAATAGGCATAAGCTTTACGGGTAATAAAAAGAACCCTAAACAAGTTTTACATATTGCTCCTGAAGGCGTTGTTTGTGGTTCTGGTGGTGTTAGAACAGTTATTAACGACTGGATTAAAACATTCCCAGCATATAACACAGAAGTTCAACACAATTTTGTTATCCCATACTACAATGGCGATATTGTAAATGGACAAGTTCAAGTTATTAACTACAACGGCAAACACTATTTCTTAAATTCAGACAAAGATATTTCAGAAATTGGCGAATTAACTCCAGCAAACAAAGCCTATGAATTGAAAGAAGTTGCAAGCAAAAAAATGCTTGTTCCAGACGGCAATCCTAGTGGCAATTACCAAAGAGAAAAAACTATAAAATTATTTGAATTACTAGACCCAAACGATACAATCATACCTTACAAAGGACCAAATAAACCAAAATTTTACATGCTATTCACTGAATTAACAGGTGCAATGCGTCAACAATACGGCTTCTCATACAAAGACGGAGCAATGTATGGAGCATATTGCGAGTTTGCAAGAGGTGTTGTTGATATTATGCCAGAGCTTACAGAAGCAACAGGTGGAGAAGAAAAAGGCTTTAACCCAAAACATGTTCTAATCCACGATTACCACTCTTCTGCAGCAATGAAATTCATTGAAGATGCTAAGAAAACAGGCAAAGAAAACGACTATTACAAAGATATTAAACTAAGCTACATTTTCCACAACGCAGGAGCTGCTTATCAAGGAAAAGATATTGCTCCTTATGAATTATTCAAATCAATTGCAACAGTTGAAGAATTTCAAGAAGCTTTAAAAAGCGAAGAATATTATGAAATTCTAAATGGAAACCAAGAAGGACTACAAGGCAGACTAGACGAATTTTTCAAAAAAAGATTGTCTTCAATTCGTGAGTTGAAAAATGAAAATACTTATATAGATAGTGTTAACCCTAGCCTTATTCCAACAAGAATGGCTCTAGAGGGTAAAGCAACAGTCGCAACAGTATCTGGCGAATATGCAAGAGAAATTGCTGACCCAAGACTAGAAGAAATGTCTCCAGGTCTAACTTATGACCTTAAAAAATTAGCAGGTCAAGGAAGATTATTAGGCGTTTTGAATGGTTCTGCAAAACCGAATGTTGTTATTAACCAACCAACATACACAGCAGACGACAAAGCAGTTTATTTCTATAAAAACGAAGCTGGCGAAAAAATAGATATTCCTTCAGTTAAAATTGCTCCAGCTGATTTCAGTGCAGAAAATCCACAAAAAGCCATTTTAGAAAAAAATAGAGCAAAACTTGAATTTATGAGAAGAATTTACTTATCTCAAAAATCAACAAACTCAAAAATTTATGAAAAAACAGTTAAAGACGGTTCAATTAAAGAAGTTGGAAAAGAATCTCTAGTAACTGGACAAACATCTAGAAAAGCAACAATTACAGGAAATATTGGCGAAAATGACATCAAAATTCTTCAAGCAAGATTTGATGCATATGAAGCAAATCCAGAAAACCCACCATTTATGCCAAGCTTATTCACTAGCTGGGGTAGGGGCGATTTCCAAAAAGGTATTGACGAAATCTTGATGGCAATTAAGTCAAATGCAACAAAAGATGCTATTGGTTCATCTAAAGAAGATATCAAAAACCAAGAAGAAATTAAAAAATTATATTTAGATGCTTATAAACAAAAAGAATTAGGCAAAGACAAAGAATACAAAGAAGCATTAAATAAAGCAGTTAATAGAGAAAGAGAACTAGGAATTGTTCCAAAACCATTATTTGCAATTTGTGCAGGCTTAGATGGCGATAGCGACGACATCAAAAGAATTAGAAAATTAATTGAAGAATTAAGTGCTATGCCAGAGCTTAAAGGACAATTTGCATACATTGACGGTTTTGGTCCAAATGATGTTTTAGGAACTGCAGCAGATTGGTGTATTTTCCCAAGCCGTTTTGCTCCATGCGAACTTACTCCAATTGAAGCTCATAACAAAGGTGCAGCAACAATTGTTTCAAACACAGGTGGTCTTGTTCAATCTACCCTTACAGAAGAAGATGGCAAATCTATTGTTTCTGGCTTAAGAACTGAAAGTGGTTTCTTCAAAATTAGCCATAATGACCTACTTGAAAGAGAAGACGAAATTGGCGACGCATTCAGAAAAGAATGGGCAAAATATGAAAAAGCTGTTAACACAAAAATTGAATCAGAACGCAAAAAACATGAAAGATTAGGCTTACCTATTCAAGAAAAAAATAAAATTGAGCTAATGCAAGCTGAAAAAGGCTTCTCTGATATGATAACAAAATACAGAGATGAAGTTTTAGCAAAAGAAATTGGCGAATGTGTTGAAGAAGCAATTAAAATTGACCACGATTATTATTCAACAGGCAACAAAGACGCTAAAAAATGCCAAATGGTTTCTGGGATGTTAGCTCAAAAAACAGGTTGGGGCGATAATGACGACCTAACAGGAATGGGCAAATCTGCATTTGGAATTTACTCTGAAAAATTCTTTGACAACTACGAAGACAAAGAAGAAGGTGGAGTTTCTTTCACAGGCAAAGGGGATTTCATTACCCCGACAAGTGGAAAAAATTTATACGATAAAATTGAAAACATTCCACTTATCATAAATAAAGAAATTGAAGCTCTACAATGGAGAACAGGCGAGCTTAAAGGTGCTTTTGATACTTTAAATATTGATAAAAGAATTGAAGCTTTAAATCTTAAATATAAATCAATTAAAAGAACAGGAATATTAGCAGGAATTGCTTCAGCTCTTGTTGCTTCAGTTGGTTTATTCGCAGGTATTCAAGGAATTAAAAGAAAAAAAGACGATAAAAAAGAAGAAGTTTCATTCAAAGGAAATCCAACATTTAAAGGCAACGGTGCAGAAAATGCATTCAATTTTATAACACCAACAGGAACTGGCGAAGACCAACATAAATATATTCGTATGGTTTGCGAAAATATTCAAAGCAAACTTAAAAATATATTAACTGATTTGCCAAATAAAGAAGAAGTGGCTAAAATTGATAATTACTTGAGAGGACAAGAAGAAAAAATCTTAGGTATTGAAAAACATGTTAAAAAGTTGGGTATAATTTCTTTTGCAATTACAACAGGCTTAACAGGATTAATTTTAGGTAATATTGTTAAAAACAGCAAAAAAACTAAAGCAAAAGACCCAGCACTTATGGACTTAAGTGTTTCAACAAAAGCAAGTAATCCTCTAAAAGAAAATGTTGAAGTTAAAAAAGAAGAATTTAAAAAATATTTAGTGTAGGTTAGGAGAAAATAATGAGAATTAATGGTATCGCACCATATGGCGTGCAAACATCAAATTTTAAAGGAACAAAAATTGAAAGACAAGCTGAAGGCGAAAAAAATTACTTAGTTATGTTTGACAAAAATGATATCGCAACAGCTGAAAACATTTCAAATCCAAAAGTTGGTGCAAAATGGGTTTTGAAATTTAATGACCCAAAATATGATGGCTTAAGAATTTTAATTTCGCCAGAATCAAAAGTAACATCAGAAGACAAATCTTTCTATATAAAAGTTGACGACCCAAAAAACTTAGCTTTTAAAGGCAATGTTTATGGAAGTATCAGAAGTGATGAAACAGGCACAGATGAAAATATGAGAAATGCATACAAAACATTTTTCACAACAGGTTTAAAAGGTTTTGTTGAAAAAAACTACACAGATAAAGAAGCAAACGCAAGAATTAAAGATGATTACTCTTTCTTCGTTCCATCAGATGGCGATGGCACAAGATATAAAGACATAACTTTGCTACAAGCAGACTTTACAAAAGATGGCGACAAAGTTACTCCTAAAAAAGTTGTAACAAAACCTGCAAGCGAAATTCCTGTAAATTATCAAGGACATCAAATGAAACTTGTTCAAGGAGTTTTAACTAACTTTGCTAAAACAGGACAATTAAACGAAGCTCAATTTATTGATGTTAAACCAGCTCAAGGTAGTGCTTATGCTTTCTTTGAAGGTTTAAAAGCAGGAACAATCCCAACAGACAAACCTCTAGTTTTTGTTTGGGGTGATAACTTCTCAGATATCAAAATTCAACCTATTATGGAATTTCACGAAAAAACAGACGCAGACTTAACTATGCTAGCTCTTCCTGTTAAAAAAGAAAGAATTTCAGCACTTGGTGCTGTTCAAGTAAAATCTGAAGAAGATTTAACTGCAACTTGGTTTATGGAAAAACCACAAACAGAAGAAGAAATCGCAAAAGCTAAATTTGGTTCAACAGACCAATATTTAGGAATTGTTGGTCCATATGTTCTATCTCCAAAAGCTCTAAATTGGATTAAAGAAAACTACACAGCAACTCCTGAAAAATTCCACAATGCAAAAGGTTATGACTTCTCAAGCACAATCATTGACACTTTAGTTAATAAAAATGAAGAAACAGGAAAAGACTTTAATGTTCAAATCTATATCAAACCTGAAGATGAAACATGGTCAGACCTTGGTAGCTCTAAAGATTTCAGAGCTGAAATGTTAAAAATGAAACATGATAAAAATGCATACAAATATATGCCAGATTTCTACAAAAATTGCATAACAAATTCAATTGATGACAAAGATAATATTGCAATTAACCCAGAAGCAAAAGCAATGTTAGCTCAAGTGGAACAAGAATACGGCATTAAATTTGAAAATGTTGTAGCATACAAAGGCTAATAAACACGAAAATCATAAAGAGAGCTCGTTAATCAATATTAACGGGCTCTTTATTTATTAATTTTATTGCATCTTTAGCAATTTCTGCCAACTCTGGATTAACATTTTCAACGGTTGTAAATTGTCTTAAAACATCTATTGTGCGTTTAAAAGCACGAACAACATCTCCTTGAGAAAAAGCAGAATCTGCAAATAATGCTTCCCAAGTTTCTGTTGTGTTGTTGTCTTCATTCAAATTTGCACCGACCCAAGTTTCTATAAAATAGCAAAAATGAGCATACAAATTCATTGTATTTTCAATTTTTTCATCTCTTTCAGATAAAAATATTTTTCTTTTAATTTCTTTAATTTCATTCAAAACCTTGCGACAAGCCTTAGATGGTGGCATTGTGCGAACATCTTCTAAGTGTTTTTCTTCAGAAGATAAGGCACAAACAACACTTGCTAAGGTTATTACATCTAATTTATCTAAAACACCCGATTGAAGAATTTCAGATAAATAAAGCTCATTTTCGCACCTTAAGCCCATTGTTGTTTTGCCAATTTCAGTTGGATAATCGTCTTTAATATGCCCAAATTTTTCTAAAACTTTTTTGTGAGATAAGAAAACATTCCAATAAATGTCTTTTTGAAATTCAATTTCTTTTTGAAGATAAGCTAATTTTTTTACACTTCTTTGAATAACTTCAATTTCTTTTCTGTGTTTTGAATAACGCTTGCAATTATTACAACCGAATTTTTCCATTTGTTTTCTATATTCAGTTGCTTTATTTGCAATTTCGTATGCCTCTTTTGGAAGCCCTTTATTTCCTTGCTTTGCTTGTCTTTTAAGAGTTTTGAATATAGACCTATATTCAACATACATATTTTTGAATTTGATAAATTCCATAAGGTCTGATGAAGTATGAGAAAAATCGCACGGATAATTTTCGGCATAATCAAGTCGTCTTTTAATTTCTTCAGATTCTCTAATAAATGGTTCTATTCTAGATGATGATGAATAGTAGCCAAAAGTTTTAAAGATAAGCTCTTTAGCTTCTTCAATTGAAAATCTTTGCAGTAAGTTTAAAACCATTGAATATGTTGGAGTAAATTTGCTTTCTAATGGATTAGATTTTGAACGAACTAATGTTGCAACTTCATCTGGAGTTTGGAAAGGTGTTCCAACAACCACAACATAGCCAATATCATCCATGCCACGCCTGCCTGCTCTTCCTGACATTTGAAGAAACTCGTTTGCAGTAAGCATTCTATGCCCATTATCCCCTCTTTTTGAAACAGAGCTTATGACAGTTGTTTTAGCTGGCATATTAATTCCAGCAGCCAAAGTTTCCGTTGCAAAAACAACTTTTATAAGGTGGCTTTGAAATAATTTTTCAACCAAAACTTTAAATCCAGGCAAAAGCCCAGCATGGTGAGAGGCAACACCACATTTCAACAAATCAATTTGTGGATTATTTTCTAAATATGGGTTATCAATTAAATAATCATCAATAATTTCATTAACTTTTAATCTTTCTTCTTTTGTCAAAAGGTCAAGCCCAGAGCATTTTTTAGCATTTTCATCACATTTTTTACGAGAAAAAGTAAAATAAATTGCAGGAAGCATTTTTTTATGCTCTAGTGCTGAAACAATGTCTACAACAAGATTTCTAGCACCTTTTGGGTTTTTAAAATGTTTAAATTTGCTCTCTGGTCTAATTTTTTTATTTAATGCACCCTCTGGGGTAAACATTGGGAGAATTTCTTTAGGTTTTGAGCTATCGTAATAGAAAAATCTTAAAGGAACAGGGCGAAAATCTGTCCAGACATGTTCTGTTTTTGAATGAACTGTATTAATCCAGCTTGTTAATTCTTTTGAATTTGCAACTGTAGCGCTTAAAGCAATTATTTGAATATCAGACGGACAATAAATAATGCTTTCTTCCCAAACAGTGCCACGCTCTTCATCATTCATATAATGAACTTCATCTAAAACAACATATTTAACATTTTTTAAGTTATCTGCCAATGTTCCAAAAGTTGTTCCATAGAGCATGTTTCTAAAGACTTCAGTTGTCATAACAACAATTTGAGCACCTCTGTTTATTGTTGTATCGCCTGTTAAAAGACCAACTTTGTCAGCTCCATAAGATTTTGAAAAATCTGAAAATTTTTGGTTTGAAAGGGCTTTAAGTGGTGTTGTGTAAAAAATTCTTGAGCCATTTTCTAATGCAAGATGAATAGCACTTTGAGCTATGCAAGTTTTTCCAGCCCCCGTTGGAGCACAAACAACAACACTTTTACCGTCTTTGATATAATTTATCGCTTCTTGTTGAAAATCGTCTAATTCAAAATCAAATTCATACATACCTTAAATATAACATATTTTTTATGTTTTTTAAGGCTCAAAACTCAATAAATCAGCCTTTTAGATGTCTTTTTAAAAATCTTTCACACTGAGATTTAACATCATAACCTAATAAAGCCCCCAAAATAAAATCATGCTCAGGCGATAGCTCATTTAACGGTGATTTTATAATATTTTTTAAAACCAAAATTGGATTTTTCTCTCCAAAAAAGATATTTATTTTCTCTTTTTGCCCATTAATTTTTTGAAAAAAATAAGAAAAACCAGCATTTTCAATTTTTTTTAATGCATTTAATAAATTTTTACCCTCAATAGTTACCAAAGCACAAAATTTTGAACCTTTTTTAAGCTCATAAATATAAGTTGATAAAACTTCCATAATAAATCCTCTTAAATTTTAAGACGATAATTTTTTGCAAAAGTTCTTTTTGCTTACGCACTCTTGATTTTATTTATTTTTGTTCTATCATGAGGGAAAATACAAGAGATGAAAGGTCAGACCTATGTCACAAGTTTGCGAAATATGTGGTAAAAAATCAATTAAAGCGGCAAAAATTTCTTTTTCACACAAACAAAATGTGCACAGACAATTGCCAAACCTACAAACAGTTAGAGCAAAAATTAACGGAACAGTTAAGTCTATAAAAGTTTGCACATCTTGCATTAAAGCTGGAAAATTTGAAAAAGCGTAAACTGCTTTAATATACTAAGATTTTAAAAAAGACAATGCCTTGTGCATTGCCTTTTTATTTGCAATTCAAATTCATTAAAAACTAAAATTAATCTTCTAAAATCCAAACTTGATAATCCATGTTGCTAAATTGAGTTGCAACATTTTGTGCTTGGTCTTGATTCATATATGAGCCAACTTGAAGTGCGTAAACACTGCCCATTTTTCTAACAAAAGCTTCAACACCAGATTCTTGGCGAAGCTTAACTTGAGCAGCTTTTGCTTCTTCAAAGTTTGAATAACGACCTAGCAAAACTTTTGAATAAACTATTTTATTTTCATCTTGAGGAACAACATTTGAAACTTCCTCTTTAGCTTTTTCTTCAACATTCACTTTTTCTTTTTTAGACTTTTCTTTGTCTTCTTTTTTAGCTTTTTCTTTTTTTAATTTTTCTTGCTCTTTTTCAAATTTTTTAACTTGAGAAGAAGCTATTTTAGCGTCTTTTTCTTTTTGAGAAATAGTAGGCGTTGTTTCTTCAATTTGAAGTTGTTTTAATCTTGCATCAATTGTATATTTTTTGTCTGTTTCCCCAGAAACAACGGAGTCGTCATTCAAAGAATAAGGCTCATCTGTTGCATTCATTTGACCATATTCAATATCAACTTTTGAACCAAAAACACCATTTAAAATTATCATTGTAAAAATGAAAAAGCCAATAAAAACGGCAACACCAAGAGCTATATATTTTCTTTTGCCACTCATTGGTTTTTCAATTTCTTCAATTTCTGTTAATCTCTTTTTTTTGTATGCAAGGTAATCCTGTTTCAAAATACACCTCTAACTTTTGTTGTTGCTAGCTTAATATCATCAATTTCGTTTGCAAATTTTTGCATAATTTCTTTCGCTAAATCTTTAATATCATAAATATTCATATCATTTAAAGAAGAAACTTCAATTGGACAACCAGAGGATTTAACATTCAAAGCAGAATGAATTAAACCTGAAGTTATTGATTTTGTGGCAATTGAAACTGAAAGTTTTTTGCCATTATAAAATAAATCATCTCCACCTCTTGTAATTTCAATTCCTCTAGCCTCTAGAGTTTCTTTAATAATTGTCATAAATAATCTTTGAATATAAACCATTTGAATTAAAGGAATTTCAAAAATTTCTATTATAAAATTGAGCATCAAATCAGAAGATATTGGTTCAGAAGCAATAACATCTTCAATATCAACCATTTCATCTAATTTAACGTCAACAGGACCAATAAAAGCCACAATTGAATCTCCTTGAATATTGAAATTCTTATAAATCCAATGTGGAGCTAGTTGATAGCCCTCATATTTTATTTCATTTTCTGCAAGAATTATGTTCATAAGTTTATTCTCTTTTAAAAAAATAATTTTATCAAGCTTGTATCATTACACTCTTCAAGTGAGGATTTTAAATATGAGCAAGATTTGCAAGTACCACAATGTTTTTTGCCTGTTTCTTTTTGAGATTTATAGCAACTTTTAATTAAAGAAAAATCTAAACCTAATTCAAGCCCTAAATTTATAATTTCAACTTTTGTCATTTTTTTAAGAGGGGCATAAATTTTAGGTTGTGTTTGTGTTGAAAATTGGAATAAATGATTAATTGAATCTAAAAATTCTTCACTGTTATCTATAAATTCGGCGCTTTCTTCTTTATTTGCACCAATTATTATGCTATCAAAGCCATATCTATCACAATAACTTCCAGCAATATTCAAAAATAGCCCATTTCTATTTGGCACCCAATCTGAATTTTCGTCTAAAAGCTCAGATAAAAAATCTAATTTTACAACTTTGTGCTCAATATTAAACAAATCTGCCATTTTTTTAGAAGCTTCAATTTCTTCTTTTAGTGGTTTTTGCCCATAATCTATTGTTATGGCTAGCCCAACTTCCATTTCTTTAACTGCACAAGCTAAAGAAACATAAGAATCAAGCCCACCAGATAAGAGAATAATGCCTTTATTCATCCTCATCTTCCTCCATGTCTAAAAGCTCAGAAGATAATGGAGCAAGAACTTCTGGAAGATTATCAACCTCTTCTAAAACTTCTGCAATTTTGCTTTTTCCAAACATGTTATAAAGAGAAATCAAAGCTCCTTTTTTAACTTCGTCATCTTCGTCAAAAAGCATTTCTTGAATTAAATCACCTGCTTCTTCATATTCTGAATTAGATAAAGATTCAATGGCATTTAAGCGAACTTGAGCAGATTCATCTTTTAAAGAATCTTTCAAAACTTCCAAAATACGCCTATCTTCTGGAGCATTTAATTTTCCAATTGCTTCTATTATTTGCTCTTTTAAGAAAGTAAATTTATCTAAGAAAGTTTTTTTAGATTGTAAGACCATAATAAAAGGCTCTATTGCCTTTAAATCTCCAAGCATTCCAAGAGCCTTTGCTGCTGATTCTCTAACATAAACGGACTTTTCGCTTTCATCTTTAACAACATTGATTAAAGATTCAACTGCCCCTTTATCGCCAATTTTGCCCAGAGCCTCAGCTATACACAGGCGAATTTTATAATTTTCCGACTTTGAATTTAAACAATATAATAAGGCTGGAACTGCCTTTTTATCTTGAAAATTACCAATAACTTTAACTGCTAAAACTTTTAAATTAATAAAATCATTTTCTTCAGATTTTGAAGTTATGAATTTATCATTAGTTTTTGAAATTAGAAAATCAATTAAAACATCAAGATTTTGAAGGTTTCTAAGTTTATCAATTTCTTTAATAGTTTGACTTAATAATGGAATATCAAAAGAATTTTCAATAATCCAAGAATAAATTTGGGCTAATTCTTCTTTAGAATTTTGAGATTTAATCTCTGAAAATAAAAGGACAAGGTTGCCTTGAAATCTCTCTATAACTTCCTTTATTCCAAAAATTAATGTGGTTTTATCCTTCATTAACTTGAACCCTTCATCCCAACAATTAGAGCATAACTAAAAAGCATTAAAAGTTCAAGTGTGGAACATAATTGAATATTTTTAGTCAATTAAAATAAAAGCAATTTTTAAAAGTTGAGGATTTATTTTTATGGATAACTATATTCTAAACCCCATAAGCATTGCAAACAAAGAGTTTGAGGAAGAAAAGATTACAACCTTTGATTCAATTTCAGATGAAAATGAGCTTTTGCAAATTTATTTAAAAGAAATTGGCAAAATTAAACTTCTAAAAAAAGAGAAAGAAATTGAAATTGGGAAAAAAATTAAAAGCAAAATAGCAGAAGAAAAAATCATTGCAAAAAAGAAACTTGTTCAAGCAAATTTGAGGCTAGTTGTTTCCATTGCAAAAAAATACATTGGGCGTGGGCTTGTGTTTATGGACTTAATTCAAGAAGGCTCAATTGGGCTTATTAAAGCAGCTGAAAAATTTGATTGGGAAAAAGGCTTTAAATTTTCAACCTATGCAACTTGGTGGATAAGGCAAACAATTGTTCGTGCAATTGCAAATAATGCAAAAACAATACGTGTGCCTGTTCATATGGCAGAAAAAATTAAAAACCTAAAAAAAGCAACTCTTGAATTAAGTGTTAAATTAGGAAGAGAGCCAAATAATGAAGAGCTAGCACAAAAACTTAAAACAACACCTAAAAAAATTGAAAACATTAAAAATGCAATGATTAAAGAGCCGATTAGCCTTTTTACTCCTGTTGCAGAGGACCTTTGTATTCAAGATTATATCCAAGAAGATATTAAACAAAACCCTGAAAATACGACAGAAAAAGAAGATTTAAGGGAAAATGTTGAAAAAATTTTGAATAAATTATCTAAAAAAGAAAAATTTATTTTAAAAAATCGCTTTGGGCTTGACGAAAAAAAAGCCAAAACGCTTGATGAGCTTGGAAAAATTATGAATTTTTCCAAAGAAAGAGTTCGCCAAATTGAAGTTGAAGCAATTAAAAAATTGCGTAAACTTGAAGAAGTTAAAGAAATAAAAAATTTCCTAAATTAATTGTTCAAACTATGAATTGGAGCTGGGACTCTGCCTGCACGAGAAACAAAAACATCTGAATTATATTTATTTACAGGCATTATAGGACATTCGCCTAAAAGCCCACCAAACACAGCGTTGTCGCCAACTTCTTTGTTTGGAACAGGAATAATTCTAACTGCAGTTGTCTTTTTGTTAATCATTCCAATAGCCATTTCGTCAGCTATAATTGCAGATATTGTTTTAGCACTTGTTGAGCCTGGAATTGCAATCATATCAAGACCAACTGAGCAAACACAAGTCATTGCTTCAAGTTTGTCTATAGTTAATGCACCCACTTTGGCAGCTTCAATCATTTGATTATCTTCGCTAACAGGGATAAAAGCACCAGACAAGCCACCAACATAGCTAGATGCCATAACGCCACCTTTTTTAACGGCGTCATTAAGCATTGCAAGAGCACAAGTCGTGCCGTGAGCTCCAGCATGCTCTAGCCCCATTGCTTGGAAAATTTCTGCAACGCTATCGCCAATAGCAGGTGTTGGTGCAAGAGATAAATCTATAACTCCAAAAGGAATTTCAAGCCTTTTTGCCAATTCTCTTCCAACAAGCTCTCCTGTTGTTGTAATTTTGAATGCAGTTTTCTTAATTATGTTTGCAACTTCGCCTAAATCTGCATCTTTTGGCATATTTTTAACAGCATTTGCAACAACACCAGGACCAGAAACACCAATATTTAAAGCACATTCTGGCTCGTTAACTCCACAATATGCACCAGCCATAAATGGATTATCTGAAACGGAATTGCAAAAACAAACTAATTTTGCAGCACCTAAACCATCTTTATCTGCAGTTAGTTCAGCTGCTTTTTTAGTGATTTCGCCCATTTTTAAAACGCCAACCATATTAATTCCAGCTTTTGAAGTTGCTAAATTAACAGATGAACAAACTCTATCTGTAACACTTAGTGCCTCAGGAATTGTTGCCAAAAATTCGCTATCTCCTTTTGTACAACCTTTTTCAACTAAAGCAGAATAACCACCTATAAAATCAACTCCAACAGCCTTTGCAGCCTCATCTAGAGCACGAGCTATATGAATATAATTTCTTTCTTTTGCACTCTCTCCGATAATTGAAATTGGAGTTACTGCAATTCTTTTATTAATAATTGGAATAGAAAATTCGTCTTCTAAAACACTTGCATATTTTGACAAATTTTTTGCATATTTAAGAATTTTATCGTAAATTTTATCAGCACAAACCTTATAGTCTGTATCTATACAATCTCTAAGAGAAAGTGCTAGAGTAACTGTTCTAATATCAAGATGATGAAGTTTTATCATCTCAATTGTTTCAATAACTTTTTTCGTATTAAAAGTGTTCATAATTTCCTTAAATTGAGTGCATTTTGTCAAAAATTTCTTTTCTTTGAACCCAAATTTCCATTTCTAATTCATCTGCTGTGTTTGTTAGTTGTTCTTTAATTTCTTTAAAAGATAACTCACTACCTTTGATGTCGCATAACATCATCATAATAAAATAACCTTGCATAATAGATTGGCGAATATCTTCAATATTAACGCCACATTTAGCCAAAGTGTCGGTAATTTTTGCAACAATACCAACCTTATCTGCCCCTGTTAATGTAATAATTATTTTTTTAATTTCATTATTTTCCATTATTTAACATCTTCCTTAATTACAATTAAATTGTTCATGATTTTCATAGCAACTGTAGGCAAAATAACATCATTCAAACCACCTGAAATGCTTAAAATTTTTCCTGCTGGAAGTGTTACTTCTTCTCCTTTGTATGTAAAAACATAGTCTGTCGCCCTGTCTGAACGAATAGTAATTTTGTCCATTTTTATCCTTTCTGTATGCTAACACCACTTGAAGTTCCAAGACGAGTAGCCCCTGCTTCAATTAGTGCTAATGCCTGTTCTCTTGTTTTTATTCCACCAGAAGCCTTAACGCCCAAGCCTGCTTCTGAAACTGTTTCAAACATCAATTTAACATCTTCAACTTTAGCCCCAACACCACCTTTAACAAATCCTGTTGAAGTTTTAACAAAATTTGCTCCAGCATTTGCTGCAATTTCAGATGCTATTTTGATTTCTTCTTTTGTTAGTAAATCTGTTTCTAAAATAACTTTTAAAGGTGCAATTGCACAAGCTTTTTTAGTTTCTCTAATATCTTCTTCAACCTTTTTATAATTTTTATCTTTAAGAGCAGAAAGGTTAACAACTGTGTCTATTTCATCAGCTCCAGCTAAAACTGCTTGGGCTGTTTGAAAAACAATTGTTTGAAGATTAGAAGAAGCCAAAGGGAAATTTACAACAGTAACAATTTTTGGCTTTTTGTCATAATCTTTTAAATAATTTTTTGCAAAATCAACATAATTTGGATTAATGCAAAAACCTAAAAAATCATATTCTATAGCTTCTTTAATAACTTTTTCAACTGCCCCGACTGTAGCGTCTGGTGCTAAAATTGTATGTTCAATGTATCTATTTATTTCCATAAAAAAATTATAGCAAATTAAGAAAAAAAGCAAAATTATTTTACAAGATTTTTCAAATTTTCGCCATCAACACTATTTATGTTGTCTAATGTAATTTTTAATATTCTATCAACGGCTTCTTTTGTGCTATATGCTATGTGTGGCGTAATTATAACATTTTCTTTTGAAAGTAATTTACGATTTACCATATATTTTCTAAGGCAAATATCATCAATGCAATCTATGCATATGTCGTCATCATTTTCATTAATAAGTTTTTCACATTCAACCACATCTAAACAAGCACCACCAATTTTCCCTGAATTTAAGTTATCTAACAAAGCATCTGTATTAATAAGCTCGCCTCTTGCAGTGTTTATTATAATTACACCCTCTTTCATTAAAGAAAACTCCGATTCTCCTATTAAATGATAATTATCTTTAGTCAAAGGTGTATGAAGAGAAATAATATCAGAATTTTCTAATAATTCATCAAAACTTACCATGTTATAGCCATTATGAGGAAGAATATCATAGCAAATGGTATCCATTGAAAAACATTTAGCAATTCTTTCAACTTTTCTGCCAATTGCTCCAAGTCCGATAATTCCAAGTGTTTTCCCATTTAATTCTATTCCTTTATAATTTGAAGATAATTTTTCTTGAGCTAAATCAAATGCTGCAATATTTATTTTTCTAACCAAACAAAGCAATAGCCCAAATGTAAACTCTGCAATTGTATCATTGCCATAATTTGGAGTATTAAAAACCAAAATTCCAGCGTGTTTTGCCCATTCTAAATCAATATGGTTATAACCAACAGAACGAGCAAATATAAATTTTAAATTTTTAAATTTTGAAAGCGATTGAGAATTTAGTTTTGAATGAACCGAAACAGATACTGCATCAACTTCAACATCATCTATTTCTGTATCTTCATTTAGAGAAAAAGGAAGATAATAAGCTTCAACATTTTCATCTAAGTTTTCTTTAAAAAATTTCTTTTCAAACGGAGTAATATTAAAAAATGCTATTTTCATAAAACCAAAATAGCTTATAAAAGAAATTTATAATTAGCTAACAAGGCTATTTTCTTTAACTATTTGCTCTGTTTTAATATTTTCTGCAATAGATTTAATTTCTTCTTTTGTTGCAAATGGATTATCTTTTGCATTTGGGTTTAAATATCTATGCATTTTTTCATAGTCAAATTCATTTTCCCAACGTGCCACAACTGTTGTTGCAACGCAATTTCCAATTAAATTAACTGTTGTTCTTCCCATATCTAAAATTTGGTCAATTCCTAAAAGAATTGCAACACCAACAACAGGAAGATTAAAGCTTGCTAAAGTTCCAGTTAAAATAACTAAAGAAACTCTAGGAACAGCTGCAATTCCTTTTGAAGTTAGCATTAGAGTTAGCATAATTGCAATTTGTTGGTTTAAGCCAAGCTCAATTCCTGCAATTTGAGCACAAAATAGAGCAGTTAAAGCCAGATATAAAGTTGAACCATCTAAATTGAATGTGTAGCCTGTTGGCATAACAAAACTAACGATATTTTTTGGAACACCAAATTTTTCCATAACTTCCATTGCTTTAGGTAACGCTGCTTCAGAGCTTGCTGTTGTAAATGCCAAAAGTGCTGGGTCTTTAAGTGCCATAAACATTCCAAAAAATGGAATTTTTATTATTTTGCACACAACAAACAAAACTGAAACAACAAAAATTATTAAAGATAGATATGTTATGAAAATTAATTTTGCGTAACTAACTAAAATTCCAACACCATTTTGCCCAATTGTTGCAGCAATCGCACCAAAAACGCCCATTGGAGCAAAAAGCATAACATATTCTGTAAATTTGAACATTACATCACAAACACTTTGAAGAAAATCTAAAACTGGGCGTGCTTTTTTACCAACTGCACAAATTGCAAGAGCAAAAAATACTGCAAAAACAACGATTTGCAATAGGTTTCCTTCTGCTAAAGATTCAAAAATGCTTGTTGGAATTGTGTGAATAATAAAATTAGACATAGAATGGTCTATTTGAATAGTTTTCATACCTTCAACAGCTTTCATAGAAACTGATGAAAGGTCTATATTAAAACCTTCTCCAGGCTTACAAACATTTGCCATTACAAGCCCAATTACAAGAGCTAGAGTTGTTACAATTTCAAAATAAACAATTGTTTTAAGCCCAATTTTGCCTAAGCCTTTAATGTCGCCATGACCTGCTATTCCTACAACAAGAGTTGCAAAAATCAAAGGAGCAATAATCATTTTAACCATTCTTAAGAAAATGTCTGCTAAAGGTTGCATTTTAACTGCAAACTCAGGACACAACCAGCCAAAAGCAACACCAGCAAATAGCGCAATAAATATAAATAATGTTAATTTTGAACTGTTCATTTTGCTCCAAATTAGGACAATTACTAGTGTAGCATGAACATGCCGATTTTTTTCTTTTTTGCCCTTAGCTTTATAAATTCTTAATTTTTAGAAACTTCTTTAAGCAAAAAATTATAAACTTCAATTGTTGTAGGGCAGATTAATAATTTTCTTTTAACCAAAGATTTAATTGTTTCTGAAAAACAAACAAAAAGTGCTTTTTTAAGTCCAATTTCGCCTTTATTTTCATCTAAAATTTTTAAAATTTTTTCTCTATATTCAAGGTCTCTTGTGTTTTCTTCAATTTTATCTGCAAGAAAAATAATCATATCAAACAAAGACATATCAGGAGCACCTAGTGTATGAACTTTTATTGCTCTTATAATTTCATTGTCTTCAACTCCAAATTTTTCTTGTGCAAAATATGCACCACAAGGAGCATGATAAGTCTTATAATTCATAAGCTCGCACTCAGGAATTTCTGGGAATTTTTCATCAATTATTTTTCTTAATTCTTCATTTGAAAGACATTTAGCATTATCATGCAAAAGCCCAGCAAGCTCTGCTTTTTCCTCATCTAGCCCATACATTTTTGCAAGCTCAACAGCACATTTTGCAGTGCCTAGAGTGTGAGAAAATCTTTCTTCTGATAATGTATTTTTAAGAATTTCAATTATAGAGTCTTTTTTCATTAATATATTCTTCCACTTTTTTATGAACTAATCCAGCCAAAGGCTTTCCAAGCCTAGCATTTTCCCTAATTTTTGAAGATGAAACATCAACAAGCTCAAAATCTTTTAAAATTTCAAATTTATAGCCAGCTTCTTTTAATTTATTAAATTCTTTTTCACGAGCTCCAGCTCTTGGAATAACAATAAAAAATAATTTTTCTTTCAAAAATTCTGATTTTTTCCAACTTTCAATATTCAAAAATTGGTCATAACCTAAAATAAAATAGGCATTACCTAATTTTTCAATTGTTTTGTATGTATAATTTGGAGGCTCAATATTCAATTCAATATCAGATATTTCAGATTTTCTTAAAACTTTTTCTAACATATTAATCCTATCTGAAATATCGCTTTGCCCGTCTTTAAAAGGGGACTTTGGAGTTGGCACAAAAATAACTTTGTCAAAGCCATATTTTTCTTTAACAGCTTCGGCAACTTTTATATGCCCAATATGAACGGGGTCAAATGTTCCAAAGTAATAACATTGCATAAGATTATTATAGCAAAAAAATTAAAAAGCCACGTCACTACCTATTGAATTAAACAAACAAATTTTCAAATAGACATTTCTCCTTTTGCCTTTTAAATACCCGTAAATAGCTTTCATGTGCTGCTATATTTCTATCCTGACACGGTATAAAAACCTTTACGCCATCTAAAATTCAATTATCAACAAAATGCATACCCTACGACTTGAATCCTTAACCCTCACAGTAGGCTCTGCACCCGCCATAAGCTTGCAGTCAAGAGTTCGCAACACCCCGTGGAACGTGGCTTTAATATTTTAGCATAAAAAATTATTTTGAGCATATCAAAGCAAATATTGGCTTCAAAATTAATTTTTTGAGCATATCGTAGTGAGTATTTGTTGTTTGCGAAATTAAATATATAAACTTATTGCAATAGATTTCTACTCTTCAGGTTTCAAAAAGTCTTTTGGCAATTCATTTTCTAATTGTTTAAAAAATTCAGGAATAGGCAAATTATAAGCCTTTATAATTTTAAGCAA
The DNA here is from genome assembly GCA_045536045.1 of Candidatus Gastranaerophilales bacterium. Taxonomy (GTDB): domain Bacteria; phylum Cyanobacteriota; class Vampirovibrionia; order Gastranaerophilales; family Gastranaerophilaceae; genus RGIG1918. The sequence goes on along the minus strand of JAZSMU010000033.1, from coordinate 647 downwards.
AGAAAAAAGTTTTACGCTTCTTTTCGCATTTTCAATGTCATTTAAAGAAGATGTTGAAAGCTCAAATTCATTACAAAATAAATTTAAACTTTTACCTGTTTTATGTCGCAAATTTCTTAAAATTTTTGCAACAGCATTTGATAAAATTTTTTCTTCCTCTTGCATAAGAATTATTTTAGAGTTATTTTGTTTTATCGTATCCCGTATACGGGATATAGAAAGGAAGGCAATGTGTCTAAAAAAACAATTCTAATAGACCTAGACGGAGTTTTAAACACATACACAGGAAATTTTGACCCAAATTTTATTCCCCCAATTAAAGACGGTGCAAAAGCATTTTTAAAAAATTTATCAGAAAATTATGAAATAAAACTGTTTACAACAAGAAACAAACTCCTTGCCTCAAAATGGCTTATTGAAAACGGGATTGATATCTATTTTCAAGATATTACAAACACAAAAGATGTTTGCTATTTATATGTTGATGATAGGTGTATAACATTTGATGGTAATTTTACTTCTTTAAAAAACAAAATAGAAAATTTTAAAGTTTGGCATAAAAGCTAAATTGCGAAAAGAAAAAGTTTGAATTATAATTCAAAATGAAAGCAGGAGGATAATCGCGCAAAGAAATTTGTGAGGAAAGT
>JAZSMU010000026.1:0-4767 GCA_045536045.1 Candidatus Gastranaerophilales bacterium | reverse complement strand
AATTCTTTTAGTTTTTCTTCATATTTTTTTCTGATTTCTTGTTTTTTCTCTTCTTCCTTGTAAATTTTATAAATTTCAGCAAGATATTTTTCAAACATTGAAACAGAATTCATTCTGCCTGAAAGGGAATCAAATTCATATTGTTCAAAGCAAAGCTCAATGTTTTTAATTTTGCTTTTGTCAATTCCTAAATATACTTTTCCAAGTTTTTTAATTGAATTTAGAATAAAGTTTTGAAAATTTGACCTTTGCCCGTCAAAATTTATGTAGTCGTGCTCTTTTTCAACCTCAATTCCCTTAGCTATATTTTTGTATAATTTTACAAAAGGCATTTTAGTCCCTAGTTAATAATTCTCAAAACTTCATATATGTTGACTTTTTTGGTTTTGCCACGAATTTCAACTTCTCTAATTTTTAAAACATCAACATATTTTTGAACTTTATCATATGTATTTTCGCTAATTAAAAATTTTGTTTTATAAACTTTGTTGAAATTTTCAATTCTAGAAGCTGTGTTTACCGTGTCTCCAATAACTGTATATTCAAGCCTATCCTCTGTTCCAATGTTTCCAATAAATACTTCGCCTGTTGCTATGCCAATTCCTGCTTCAATTTTTGGTTTGCCCTCTTCTATCCATTTTTGTTGAAGATTTTTAACCTTAATAAGCATTTCATTAGCACATAAAACAGCATTCAGTGCGTGATTTTCAATTTTTATAGGCTCGCCAAAAATAACCAACATGGCATCTCCTATAAATTTATTCATTGTCCCTTTGTATTTTGTAATTATTGGCATCAATTCCGAAAAATATTCATTTAAAATATCGCTAACTTCAATTGCTGAAAGTCTTTCGCTAATTGTTGTAAAGCCTCTAATGTCTATAAAAAGAATTGAAACATCTGCTCTTTTACCACCAACTTTAACTTCATCAATGTTATCTACAACATTTTTCATAACATCTTGAGAGATGTATTTTCCCATTGCTTGTTCAATTTTTTGTTTTTTAATTCCCTCTTTAATATATCTATATGAATATCCAATACCAATTGCGATAATCATAAAGATTTCTGGTGCTAAAAAGTTTATTGCAATTCCTTTTGTGTATAAAATGTAGGCTCCAATAAGGAATGTAAACATTGTGCAAGAGGTTAAAACTAATGCAGTTGAAGTTGGAAAAATTGCAACAATTATGAAAATCAATGCAAACATTGAAATCATTAATAATAAGTTGTAGACATCTGAAACATTGATTATAAAGTCATTTCTGAGCATATTTTCAATGCTTGTTGCGTGTATCCCAGGTCCTGCAAAAGTATCTGAAACGGGTGTTCTTTTAATATCTTCAAGCCCTTGTGCGTTTGCGTTTGAGCCAATTATGACAATTTTATTGTCAAATTCTTTTGGGTCAATTATAGGTGCTTTACCTTTTTTGAGATTTTCATAGCTTGTCATAATATCAGACGCACTATAAACCTTGTGAGAGTAATATTGGCTATTTATTTTATAAAATTTCAAGCAAGAGTGAATATTTCCGTTGGTGTTTTTAACTGGAATTTTTACTTCGTGCTTATCACTTTTTCCATATAAGAAATTATTGTTAAGGGTAAATTCCTTAATTCCTGTGCGTTTTGAATATGCAATAAGTGCAACAGAAGGATACAATTTGTTTTCAAATTCAATTAATATTGTTCCTTTCCTCAAATAGCCGTCTTGGTCTAAAATTGTATTAACAGAGCCAAACTCATGGACATTTTTAAAGTATTCAAAAGGTGATTGTGTAAAGCTTTTGTATGCTGTTCTTTTCTTTTTTTTGCTTCTTAAATCCGTAATTTTTATATCATTTTTTTTGTCTAATTCTTGAATATATTTTTCTTTTTCGCCTTCAGATTTGAATCTATTTTCATCAAAAATAATTCCACTAATAAGCTTGTCATGTTCTTTCATTTCTTTGAAAAACATTTCGTCTTCTTTTGGGTTGTTTTTATCTTGTGCAACAATAACTGCATCAAATAAATATGCAGAAATGTTTGTGTAATCTTTAAAATAGTTGAAAATTTGCAGATATTTTCCTCTGCTCCAAGGCCATCTACCTATTTCCATTAAAGATTTGTTGTCAATAATAACAAGCGCAACTTCATTTGAAGCACTTGTTTTCATAGATGTTCTTTTAACCATATAATCATAAGACTTATTGTGAAAAATTTCGCTTGCAAGAAAATAAGTCATGGTAATGATTAAAATTGATGTCAAAATTAATAAAACAATTTGGTTTTTTTGCATTTTTTTCATAGTCTTATTCTACTTTACTCTGATAAAACATGCAAAAGTTTAATTGAATATTAAAAAGATATGTTATAAAATCTTATAAGTATTACTTAAGGAATAATCATGAACCGTTTTTTTGAATTTTTAATGAAAAAAGTTATATTATGTTTATTTTTTGTTGCATTTATCTACACTGCAGCACTTACAAATCCTATTTTAGCTTCAACTCCTGCAGATAACTATGATAGAGTTTGGAAATTGATTGATGCAAAATTTGTGGATAAAACGAATAACGCACAAGATTGGCAAAGATGGCGTCATAAATATGATGCATACATTGAAACAAATGAAGATGCCTATGTTGCAATAGATACAATGGTTTCAAGCTTAAATGATGTTTATACAAAATTTTTAACTCCAAAAGAATACGAAGAAGAATCAAGCGGTATTCAAGGTTCTCTAAAAGGAATTGGTGTTCAAATTGGCGTTAGAGATGGCAAACTTTTAATCATTGCGCCCTTAGAAGACACACCAGGAGAACGTGCTGGACTTTTGGCTGAAGATGAAATTTTGGAAATTAATTCAGAGTCTACAAAAGGAATTACAGTTGATAAAGCTGCTGATAAAATTAGAGGTCCCGAAGGGACAACAGTTACTCTTTTGATTAAGAGAAAAGGAGTTGAAAATAAGCTATATACAATTGAAAGAGCTAATATAGAAATTAAATCTGTTTCAGTTAAAGTTCCTCAAACTGCAAAAATTGACGACAGAATTGGCTATATCAGACTTAGCTCATTTTTATCTAAAAATGCTGCAATGGAATTTAGAAATGCTCTAAATGATTATTCAGATAAAGAAGCTATTATTGTAGATTTAAGGTCTAATCCTGGCGGGCTTTTAACTAATGCAATTTATATTGCGAATATGCTTTTAAATGAAGATGTAATTGTTTCTACAGTTGATAGAGATGGCTATAAATTAACTGAAAGAGCACATGGAAATCCTGTTTGCAAAAAACCAATTGGAGTTTTAATTGACGGTGGTTCTGCTTCTGCTAGTGAGATTTTAGCAGGTGCTCTAAAAGACAATAAACGTGCATTAATTGTTGGTAAAAAGTCTTTTGGAAAAGGCTTAGTCCAAGAAATTAACAATTTGCCAGATGGTTCTGCTGTTCATATTACTATTCAAAAATATTTAACTCCAAATGGCACAGATATAAATAAAAAAGGTATTGAGCCAGATATTTCTGTTGAAATTAAAAAAGAGGATATTGATAAAAAACAAGACCCTCAATTGCAAAGACTTAACGATGAACTTGTTAAAAAATTAGTTGTTACTAACTAACATTTTGAACGCAACAAGTCCTCTAGCAGAAATTCTTTGAAAATCTTTCTTTTGCTCTTTTGCAATTTTGAAAGTATTAATAATGTTTCTCATATTTTGAATGCTTTTTTCGCTGTCTAAATTGTAAACATTTTCAACTGGGTCAACGATAATATCAAATAATGTGTTAATTTTAAATTCGTTCATGTCGTAATACTTTCTATATCCTCTACTCATTAATAAAGTTTTTTTTAATTTGAAAATTGCCTATTTGTTACAAAAGTTAACAACACAAAATTTAACCCAAAATTTTCCAATATTTATTACACTTTTAGGCAGTTTTTATTTTTTTAAAATTTTCTTTATTATTTATTTTTTAAATTTAATGCCTTAAAATTTTTCATCTTGGCTCTATAAATCATGTTTTTTAGCATTATTTTGCACATATGAAAGAATATTCAATAGAAAAAATTACAAATCTTGTTTTATCTGCTAAAAATGGTAATAAGCAAGCTATGGATTCACTTTTAAAATATGAAGAAGCATTTCTTAAGAATTATTTTGCTAAAAAAGATATTTATAAAGACGATATTCCAGACATTATTCAGTCAATACTTTTAAAAATTACAAAAAATTTAAAAAATCTTTCTAATCCAAATTCTTTTCTACCTTGGGCAAAAAGGATTACTACAAATGAATTTTATGACTATTTAAAAAAGGTAAATAAGCACAATAACAGATATTTAATCTTGAAAGATGACCATTTATTAATTCCTGATTCTTCCTCTTCTCCTTATGGTGTTATTTTAAATTCTGAATTAGGGAAAGTTATTAATGATTCTTTCAAAACTCTTCCAAGAAATTTCAAATTGCCAATTGTTATGAAAGAATTTTCTGGTTTTAGCTATGACAAAATTGCAGATAAGTTGAATATCAAAATTGGCACAGTGAAATCTAGAATTTCAAGAGCTAGAAGCATAATTAAAACAAATTTAAAAGAATATATTAAAGAAAATTCTTAGTTTTTAAAATAGCTTTCAATGAGTGCTTTTGCGTCATTTGTTGTAATGTTTTTAAGAGCAATTTCTTTATTTATTAAATCTAGTTTTCCAAATTCTTTTAAAACCTCGCAGCATTTGCAAACGATAACACTATCGTTTGAATTTTTAATTAATTCT
>JAZSMU010000058.1:0-8503 GCA_045536045.1 Candidatus Gastranaerophilales bacterium | reverse complement strand
GTTACGGCAATTATTGGGGTTATTACTGCAATTTGTGTTACTCCAGTAATTAATAATGCACAAAACAAAGAATGGAGTGCATTAACCAAAAAAGCTGTAACAGCCATGCAAGATGCTATAGACTTAAAGCTTGCAGGCTATGGTTGGCCAACAGATGGTGCTGATATAACATTTTTTGAATGGCTAACAAGAAATAATGAATATGAAAAATCTAGCATTGACTTTGTTGAAAAAGATTCAAGTAATTTGTATCTAAAAACAAAAAATAATATTGCTTATTTCTTTCTTGGTTCAGGATATACTAAATCAGCAAATATATGCTTAAAATCACCAACAACCTCTGGCATTAGTTCTAGTGTATGTGTAATGTGTATTGATATAAATGGTGATGAAGGACCTACATCTGGATACAATGCAAGCAACTGGCAAACAAAATTAAAGCCAAAATACCAAGAAGCTAGTGCGAAAGATGTTATTTGTGTAAGAATCAAAGAAGGCACTGTTGATAAATCTACAAATACTGATGCTGGCTATAAACGCTTTGAAGAATACATGTATAATTCAGACTAATTTCTTTAATTCGTTTTTTGTTTCAACTATAATATCCCTATGAAGGTTGGGGAAAAACATAATATAGGCTTTAAGGGTGTTTTAAATAATAAAGCATTATTAAAAACTCTTGAATTTGCTGGAGAAAAAGCCCCTATAGTTTCTGCTGGAACAACTTTAGTTTTAGCGAGTGTTGTTCGCCCAATAGCCATTTTAAATTCAAAAGCTAAAGACAAAAAAGATAAAGCATACGCAAGTGCAAGGTCTGTAGCTTCTGGAGCTTTGGGCTTTGTATTAACAAGCACAATATTTAATTCAATCAATAAAGCCATTAAAAACGTTGAAAATAAACCAGATGAATATTTATCTCAAAACGCATTAAAAGTCCTCAAAAAAGGCACAGGAGACCTCTTAGAAAGCAAAAATTATAAGACTATTAAACAAACAACAAAATTAATTCCAGAATTTTTAGCTGTAATCCCAAAAGCAATTATAACAACAGCCTTAATAACTCCAATGTTTAAAATATTGTTTGGAAAGAAAGTTAGCCAAGAGGAAGAAAAAAATAAAAACAAAGATGAAAATATTTCATTTAAGGGAAGACTTGAAAAAATCTATTCAAATATCTTAGAAAGTAGACAGGCTCAAGAATTTGGAGAAAAATTTAAAGACAAAAACTTTATTCAGCATGTTTTATCCCTAAAAGACATTTTCGCTTCTTGCGTTTTCGGTCTTTGCACAAAAGCAAATAAAAGTATTGATAAAAAAATTCAAAATACACTCATAATAGAAACATTTATCTCAACTGCTGCAACAATTCTTGGTGGCTATGCAGTAAATAAAATAACAGAAAAACCACTTGAAAAATTAAAGGAAAAATTCATAAAAGCTAACGCAAGCGACCCAAAACTTTCAAAATACTTAGATGGTGCAAAGGTTATTAAACCAATTTTAATTCTTGGAGGCTTATACTACATTCTCATTCCGATGCTTTCCGTTATGTGGGCAGAAAAAATAGCAGGTAGAGGCCATGAAAAATAATATATTTAACAAAATAGAAAATATATTAATCATTCTGTGCACAATAATTGTTCTAATTTGTGGTATTCATGCTAAAGACAACAATTGGGCAATAGTTTGTTCAATTTTAAGCATTTTGTACACTTTTCTTGCAGGAAAAGGCTTGCTTATTTGCTATCCCTTTGGGATAATTGGCACCTTAATTTGTGGAATTTTGTCGTTTAATATAGGGCTTTTTGGACATGCAGCACTGCATTTAGCGTATTATTTTCCCATAGAAATTTACGGCTTTTTTAATTGGAAAAAGCACCTTAAGAAAAATTCAAACGAAATCATCAAAGAAAAATTAAGCAAAAAATACAAGTTACTGCTCATTTTTTCAATAATATTATTAAGCACAATTTTCAGTTTAGTTTTTAAATATTTTAATAATCCAAGCCCAATTTTAGATTCATTGGTTTTGGTTCTTTCAGCCTTTGGAATGTTGTTAAATGTTAAAAGGTTTATTGAACAATGGGGAGTTTGGACTTTAGTAAACATAATTTCAATATTTTTATGGTTTGAAATATTTTCAAAAGGTGAGGGCGTATTTTCAATATTCATAGTTAGAATTATTTATTTAATAATGGGAATTTATTTTTATTTTAGATGGAAAAATGATTTAAAAAATGATTAATTTAACTATTGCAACAATATTATTTTCAATTTCATTTGGTCTAATTAAGGCAAATTTGGCAAGTTTAGACCCGAATTTTGTTGCATTTTTAAGATTATTTTTGGCTAGTTTAATTTTTCTTCCTATTTTTATATTCAGAAAAAAAGAAGTATCCAAAAAAGATTTTTTACTATCATCATTAATTGGGGTAATCCAATTTGGTTTAATGTTTATTTTCTACATCCAAGCATTTAAATATTTAAAAGGAAGTGAAATTGCATTATTGACAACATCTACACCATTTTTTGTTCTATTAATTTCAAGTATTTATTCTAAAAAAATTGATTTTATTCAAGTTTTATTAGTATCACTTGCAATTTTTGGTGGCTTTTTTGTTGTATTTAGAGAAAATTCATTAAATTTTGCAATTTTAGGGATAGTTTTTATGGAATTATCTAATTTAAGCTTCGCACTAGGTCAAATTTTGTGGAAAAAACATATATCTGCTTCAAGCACAGCACTAATGTTTCCAGCATATTTTGGTGCAAGTTTATTAGCATTATTTGCAAGTCTAATATTTTTTGATTTTAAAAATATTTACCTAACAAATGCTCAGTGGCTTTCAATTTTATATTTAGCAGTTATTCCAACAGGGATTGGATTTTTACTGTGGAACAAAGGAGCAAAAGAAGTCAAAGAAACTACACTTAGCGTTATGAATAATTTAAAAATCCCAATTGGTGCAATTTTTGCTGTTTTAATATTTAAAGAAAACATAAAAATTGAAAATTTTATAATCGGACTTTCGCTAATATTAATAGCAATTTTTGGTTCTATATTTTATAAGACAAAGAAAAAATAGCAAAAGGCAAAATTTAGGTGTTTTGTTTAATTGAGGCAATATGAAGGTACTTTTGATAGGTGCTGGCAGGTACGGAAACGGACTTGTCGGAAGAAAATATAGAGAAAAAGAATTTGGGGCAGAGCTTGGATGTGTTGTTGACCCAAAAATTGATGAAATTAAAAAAAGAGATGATTATAAACTTGGAAACACACCAACTTACAGGAATTTAGAAGAAATTCCAAGAGAAAATTTTAATAAAAATTTAGTTGCAGAAATTGCTTTAATACCTAACCATATTGTTGATGTTTACGAAAGGCTAATTAATTTAGGAGCAAAAAAAGTCATATTGCCAAAACCTGTTGCACAAGATTTTGATAGCTTTGAAAAAATTAAAGAAATTTCAGAAAAGAATAATGTTCAAACTGCTGTTGCCTCAAATTGGCATTATTCAAAAATTACAGAGTTTTTAAGAGCAATTTTAGACAAAACAAAAGGGGAAGAGGTTTCTGATAGTGATATTTTAGAAGAATATAAACACAAACTAGCAACAGTTAAAGAGGGTTTTGAAATTGAAAAAGTTGAAATTGAATATAATAAAAAAGAAGAAGTTTTAACGATTGACCCACCAAGCCAAGAATTGCCTCATGCTTTGCAAATTGCCTATTCTTGTGGCTTAACAGATTTTGAAAATTCTAATTTTATTGTTGATGAAGACAAACAAACAGAAAGCAGAGTTCATGTTAAAGTTGAAACGCCACATATCAAAGACGGAATTGAAATTAATTCTGATTTGAATATGGGAGAAAGACTCAACAAAAGAAGAGAAAGGGTTGTTAGAATTTATTTAAATGATGATGACCCAGAAGCAGATATTGTTGCAGATTATGATGCACAATTTGACCAAAATGGAAATTGCCTCAAAAAACCAAAAATTTCATACAAAATAACAAAAGGAGAAGACCAAACAATTTGGAGTGAGGAAATTACAGAAGATAATATGAACACTATGTATGAAAAAATATTCTCATATTTTAGAGGTGAAAACAGAGGGACAAAAGAAGCTTTGACTCTTGAAAAATATGAACCTATCTCAAGAGCAATATGCACTATTCAAGAGCTTTGGGCAAAATGCACGAGAAACGAATAAAAAAGACCGAACAAATCGGTCTTTTTTATAATATACCTTATGGTAATTTCAAACTAGAATAAGAATTTGTCTATCGAAATATTGCAAGCGTCAACAGCATCCTGTTTACAGCCGTAGTCATCAGAGATTGGATCAATTACACATTTGTTTGAAGCATTTCTTTTTTTACCCAAAACACATCTATTTGTTACAAATGACATTAAATTATTGTCGGCTTTGTTTATAATATGCGAAGAGGGTGCATTCTCTTTTAAATATTCCCTTACAAGAACATTATAAGAATGTGGATTTTCAACCATTGTATAACGAGGATTTGAATCAGAATGTTCGTCATAACCCCAAGCCATAGCAAGCGCATCAACATATTTGACAGGTTCGCCACCATATTTAAAAGCATCGGGGTCTTTTTCTTTTTCTTCTACTGTAGCATCTGGGCTATTTCTCATAATAAATGACACTCTTGAACTTAATAATTTTTTATCTATTTCAAGTGCACCTAAAGGAATTGCTCTTTCGCCGTCTACCACTGCAAATGCATAAATATCAGGGTAATGAGTAGAATTAGGCATATAAAGCATAGAATTAGGGCCTTTTTTACCATTAGTATCAGCATAAATTAAATAGAATTTTCTATTAACACCACCAGGCAAGCCGTCATTATCTAAATGATGTACAAAAGGTTCTCCGTCATTATTTGCAGCAACAATAAATAGTCTTGTACCATTTGAAAGTATCAGATTAGGAGTTTGTTTAAAACTATCTTCAATATTGGTTAAGAGATAATTAGAATCACAACTAGTTTCAGTTGTGGTCAGATAATTACTCAAGCCTCTACAAAGAGCAGCTGCATGGCTTGTATTAGCACAACTTGGTTGTGGTAAGTCCGAAAAACCACTACAGCCATCAACGGCGCCATTATAAACTGCCAAATCTAAATTATGATAAATATTAGAAATTGCATATTTAAGATTTTTATCCATTGGTTTAACGGTCTTGACAGCAATTGTACCAACAACCCCCGTTAGAGTTATGGCTAATAATAATTCTATAAATGTGAATGCTATTTTTCTCATAAATACCTATTAATTACAACCAGAAATTCCATATTTATCGCAAACTTCTTTTTGGGATAGCGATAAATCCGTTTCAGTTAAATATGCCTTGGTCAAATCATCAGTAATATTAATCTTACCGTATCTATCTATAGTAAAACTAAATCTGTCTCTGTAAGGGGTTGAATTTGCACTACTATTTGGAAGATTTTCAGTCCCGTTAACATCTATAACAACGGTTCTTGCAGAATCAAAGTTGTTAACTGGTAAATCCCAAGCCACTCCATCATTTGTTGTTATATTATATACACTGTCACTGGAACAATTACGTGAACCTTTATAACTTGCATGTTCGGTAAATAAGTAACAAAATTTAACATCATCTTTTGCTGTTGCTGCCTTAACTCCTCTGAAATCATAGCCATCAGTATTTGAAAAACCTATATTTTTGCCATCAAAAGACTCGGGATAAATATCATCATTGTTAACCATTTCGCTTGTAATTCTAACAAATTCTCCATAAGCTTTTTTAAACATAATCATTTCTTTGTTTGGTGCCATATTGTGAACAGCAGGAACCACAATTGCTGCCAAAACTCCAACAATTGACAGTGCAACAGTTAATTCTGCCAATGTAAACGCTTTTTTTGTTTTAATTTTTTTTATCATATTTTCTCCTAAATTACCAAGATATAATTACTGCTGCTGGACCACCATCTTTAGCATCCGTAATAGTTAATCTAGATGTGTCACAAACCTTATTTAGCCCATGTATTTGTCTTTCGCCTTTATCAGCCAAATTGTTACTTAAAAAATAAGTAGAAAAAATTCTATTTCCACCCCAGTATGACCATATAGCAGGGTGGCAGTCTTCTTTTACAATTTGACCCTCTCCAGGCAAACCGAATTCATCAAAAGGCGTTTTGGAATATTTACCACTATCTCTTCTTGCCCAAAGGTTATTTTTACCATATGTTTGCTTAATTGCTGCCTCTAAATCAGCATATTCATCAGTCTCAGATGTATTTGTAAATTCAGTGCTTGATTTATACAAGAAAGGTGTATTTTGTGCAATTTCACTTAAATCAGCCCAAGTTTCACCACGCCATCTTGTTTCAAATTGATCTACTCCTGAAAGCAATGGTGGTTTAGCAACTGTTTTTTCAAAAGTTATTTTTGAATCATCTTTGCAAACCATTTTTGCGCCAAAGCCAGTTCTTTCTGTTGAGCCCCAATTCTCATCCTGAGCTTTTAATATTGAAGACACTTCAATTGTACAAGTTCCACGCATGCCAAGTTGTTCAGACGTGTGAAGTTTTCCAACCAAGCCTCTTCTACCAACTCTAATATAACGGTTTTGAGCAACAACCTCTTGAATAACTGCTGGTGTTCTTTCTGATGAAATACCAAAAATGCCATCTGGTTTCCCACCTTGAAAATTTGCAGCTTTTTTAAGACCACCCTTAGAAGCACCTGTGCAATCTCCATACGCATTTGGAGTGCAACCAGTGCTGCCGTAATATGCTTCATTATGATATGTTACATTATTCCAATTATCTTTGATTTTACTTTCAGTACTGTCTGTTCCATTTCTCGGATCAAGTCCGTATAACTCCGCCCAAATATCACATCCAGTATAGTCTGTAGCATTAGTTCCATTGGAACCATATGTTTTAGTGAATTTTTCATTTAATTTTTTAAGAAAAGTTTCATAATTTGAGCCAGAATAGTTTTTCCAGCCGTAGTAATCATTTGTAGCATTTCTTGATATATCTGTTTGAACACAGAACTCGCTATTTTTGACACCAGCTTTTTCTACTCTACATTCATAAGACTCTAATTTGGGATAATTATTAATAGGAACACCAGGATATTTTTCTGCTTGTGAAACCGGATACATATCATCGCACCAATCAGATACAATACCACCAGTAATCCAGTCAATAACATAGCATGCAGCTACACCGACTAAACCCGCGGATGCAGCAAGAGAACAGACAGCTGCAGTTCCTAAAGTATTACAAGTTTCGTTATTTTTATATTCTTCGCTTTTTAAATAACTTTGTTCTGATATGGATTTGCTAATGTTGCCCCATACATTACAGCAATACCTACCAGCATCACCAGATTTATGTCTAGTAGTAATGCACCTAGAATATTTTTTATCAAAAAACGCTTTTGCTAAATCATCAACATGCATTTTTAAATTTGAAGTTGTCATGCCATCGTCTAAAGAATAGCCGGCATTCCAAGTTGCACTATAATCACCGCCAGTTGTAAAAGTTCTAACATTACTAATACTGCTAGCCTGGCTATACGAAGGATTATTATATTCACTTTTTTTAAAGTAGTTAACACCACCACCACCTGGAGGAATCATTGTGATTGTGTATATGGGAACATTTTGAGATGTAGGAAAAGTGCATTTTGCAGCACCAATTTTTCTTTCAATCAAACGCCTTGAATTATATGTATCTTCAACATATTGCCCAGAAGAATTTTTATAACAAACATAAGAACCGTGTGTAATAATTTTTGGAGTATGTTTGTGTTTTCTTGCAATCAGAGGAACAGACACGGCAAGGATTGCAGACAAAGTCAACACAAAAACAAATGTCTCAACTAAAGTAAATGCTTCTTTTTTAGATAAATTAATCATATATATTCCTACCAGCTTATAAATACACCACCATATTCACCAGAAACAGTTGATGTGCAGCCTAAAGTATTATCTGCTAATTTATCATGCATTTCTGGTTTAATATTTTCTTGAGTTACTAAAACCATATGTTTTCTTAATGTTTCTTCAGAAACATTAAGTTTTACAGTATCGTAAATACTAGTTTCTCCGTTACTTTTAAAAATTGCAGGCTCTGTTCTTGTCGGAGGTTTGATACTTACAGTATTATTAGCAAAAGATTGCATTTCGGCATTAACATAGCTATGCCCAGCTGCATTTTCAACAAGAGTTTTTGTATCAGCATCATATTCAGTCGGATTGCATTGTGGATAAACAATATAAATATTTAAAAATGCTGCACCTGCTGGTGGCTCAAAAGTACACCATTCACCACCATCGTTGCTTGCTTTTAGTGCGTTGCCAAAATAATGCTTTTGTCTCAAAACTCCACCATTGCTAGGATCATTGAAGCATTCAAAGTATCCATGAGGATATTCAATTTTTCTTGCAGAAGGTTTTACTGTAATTACTTTCATAGTGCCTAATATAAATATAG
>JAZSMU010000018.1:0-6459 GCA_045536045.1 Candidatus Gastranaerophilales bacterium | reverse complement strand
GGAGACAAAAAGGAATTGTTTTATCAAATTTATGTTTTAATTCATTAGTAACCCAATGTGAAGTTGTATGTAAAGAAGCTAAAGCCGGAAATTCTATTCTTTCAGCCTTGCCAATATTCCATGGTTTTGGATTATGTATTTGTATTCACGTGCCATTAGCTTTAGGACTTAAATGTATTTTAATTCCTAAAATAAATACATCAAAAATTAATCAATTGATCAAAAATAAAAAGCCAAATTTATTACCTGTTATTCCTAGTATGTTAAAAATTATTGTAAATAGCTTACCACTAGGAAAGAATAGTTTTAAAAGTATTAAAGTTATATTAAGCGGTGGAGATTATTTAGATGATAAACTAAGAGATAAAGTAGAAACATACTTTAGAAAATGTGGCTCTATAGCCCATATTCAAATTGGATATGGATTAAGTGAAGCAACTGCATTTGTAAGTGCTACCAGTGAATCTGTTAAAGATACAAATAAGCCTGTCATCTGTCATATTCATACTCTTAAGGGTAAAGGCTATGAGCCTGCTGAAAATTTAAAAGAAATGCACCATTGGATAACTCCTAATTTTATGGATAAAAAAGAGGAAGTTAAGACTTTTCCAATTGAAACTTATGACAAAATTACGACAGATTTTCTATATGAAAAATATCAAAAAGATAAAAGAATTGTTGTGGTAAACCCTGCAACCCCTGGTGCTGTTGGTTTAAGCCCAAATATAAGAGAAAAATTTGGCAAAAATTATACAGATGTAGGAATAGCTGAAGAGCATGCAATGGCTTATGTTTCAGGATTAGCTAAAGCTGGTTGCAAACCAGTGCTCACTATTTTAAGCTCATTTGTTCAAAGAACTTACGACCAAATTTCTCAAGATTTGGCTTTGAATAATTCTCCAGCAACAATTTTGGTTTATTGGGGTGCAATAAGCTCATCTGATATGACACATTTGGGAGTTTTTGATATTCCATTAATTTCAAATATTCCAAATGTTGTTTATTTAGCACCAACAAATAAAGAAGAATATCTAAAAATGTTGGATTGGTCTATTGAGCAAAATGAGCACACCGTATTTATTAGAGTGCCTTTTGTTGGCGTTACTTCAATGGGCAAGGCAGATGAAACTGATTATTCAATTTTAAATAAATATGAAATAAAAGAAGAAGGAGAAAAAATTGCAATTTTAGGACTTGGCAATTTTTATAGTTTAGCTTTAAATGTTTCTGAAAAAATTAAAGAAAAACTTAAAATTACTCCAACTTTGATTAATCCAAAATTTATAACAGGACTTGATTGCGAGCTTTTAGAGAATCTAAAAGCGAGCCATAAATTAACAATAACACTTGAAGATGGTGTTTTAGATGGTGGCTTTGGAGAAAAAATTTCAAGATTTTACTCATCAAGCGATATGAAAGTATTGAACTATGGTGCTTTTAAAGAATTTACAGATAGAGCACCTTTAAGTGAGCTATATGAAAAATATCATCTAACTCCAGAATTAATTTTAGAAGATATTAAAAAAGTTTTTAATTAAAAACTTTAATGGCTTCAAATAGCCAAGTGGCACCTTTTTCAAGGCTTGATATACTCATAGACTCATTTGGAGAATGCATGCTTGAAATATCTGCACACCCCATAAGAATTGGTGCAAAAAATTCGCCATTTGAATTTTTCTTGTTCGCCCAAATATGAGTTTCAGCTCCTGCGTGGAATGATTTTGAACGTGTTTTAAGCCCAATGTTTTTTCCTGCAATTTCAAGCACTTTAACCATTGTGTCATCTTTTGCTTTTTCAAACATTGGTAAATGTTCTTTATAAGTTACTTCAACTTGAGCCAAATTTTTATATTTTTTATTAATTTTTTCAATTGTTTTTGCAATTTTTTTCTTTAACTTTTCGCTTTCTATCTTGCTTGAGCTTCTAATTGAATAAATTGCGTATGCATTTTGATTAATAATATTATTTACGCCATTTTGAACAAGATATTTTGCAAAATTTTCTTGTTTTTCAATATGCTCTTCCCATTTAACACCCCCTGCAACCATAACTCCTAAGTTTAGTGAGGTAACAGTTCCAGATTTATCTTTCTTTTGAAGTCCTGATGGGAGCTTATAAATTACTTCTGAAATTAAATTTGCTGCATTAATTCTTGTTTTATCCCAAATGTCATTTCCAGAGTGTCCACCTTTTAATGTTTCAACACTAACTTGCATAATAGTATAATCAGCACCAGCATATTCAATATTTCCTAGTGCGTCTGAATCTGGGGTTAGAACATACTTAGAATTAAATTTTTCAAATTCTGCGTGTTTAATCCCACTCATATTGACTTCTTCATCTCTTGTAAAAAGAATTTCAATTCCAGAATGCGATATATTTTCTTCTTTAACTTTTTTAATTGCCCAAATAATTGAGGCAATTCCTGCTTTATTATCTGCTCCTAGTGTTCTTTTTTTATCTGTTTCAATAATATCGCCATTAATTTGAATATTAACAGGGCTCATATCTCCAACAACATCCATATGAGCAGAAAGTAAAATTGGTTTTCCCTTTTTGTTGGCTGGAATTTTTGCCATTACATTTCCATAATTATCTTTAGAACATTCAACTTCAAGACTTTTCAAAATTTCAATAATTTTATCTGCAACCATATCTTCTTTTAAAGATTGTGATGGGATTTTTGCTAATTCAACAAAAATATCTAAAACTGAATCCATAATTTCCTCTTATTATCTTATGGATACAAAATTAACATATTTTTCCATTTTTGTCTTGATATTTTCAAATTCTTCTTTTGTATAATTAATGTCGTTTGCAAGATTTTCGTTTAAAATTTTTGTTGGAATAAATTTTTGAATGTAATATTTTCTAGCACCTTTTATCATTTCGCCAATTTTTTCAAAATCTTCTAGTGATATAAGAGATTTTAGGGTTGTTGTTCTAAATTCATAATCAACACCAGAATTCATAATTAAATTAATGCTTTTAAGGATTTTTTCTTTGTCTGTAAAATTTCTAACAACTTTATTATAATTATCAATTGAATTTTTAATATCCATTGCAATATAATCCAAAAGACCTTTATTTATAAGGTTTTCCACGATTTCTGGATTGCAACCATTTGTGTCTAATTTTACTAAAAAGCCCATATCCTTAACTCTTTTAATAAAATCAGCTAAATCATTCTGCAAAGTTGGCTCTCCACCCGTTATTGTAACAGCATCTAAAAGCCCTTTTCTTTTTTCTAAATAAGTGAAAAAATCTTCTTCATCTAAAATCTTGCTATCTTCTTTTAGCTTAATAAGTTCTGGATTATGGCAGTAGCCACACCTGAAATTACAGCCAATGGTAAAAACCACAGCTGTAAGTTTTTCAGGGTAATCTACTAAAGAAGTTTTTTCAACTCCACCAATTAGCATACTTCAGATTTAACTTCCATTAATTCTTTAATTTTAAATGTTTTGCGTGCTTTAAATTCAGCCTGTTTACCTTTGTTCCATTGGTTTACAGGGCGAATGTAGCCAACAATTCTTGAATAAATTTCGCAAGCTTCGCCACAATCTGGGCAAGTTTCATGTTCGCCTTTAACATAGCCGTGAGTTGGGCAAACCGAGAAAGTTGGCGAGAATGTAAAATATGGAAGTCTATAGTTTGTACAAACTTTTCTAACTAAGTTTTTCATAGTTTCAAGATTTGTAATTCTCTCCCCTGCAAAAATATGAACAGTTGTTCCACCTGTATATTTTGTTTGAAGTTCATCTTGCAAATCTAAAAGTTCAAAAATATCGTCTGTGTAATTTACAGGTAAGTGAGTTGAGTTTGTGTAATATGGTTGAGCACCATTTCTATAGTCTTCTTCGTTTGAGCAAATAATATCTTTTGAAGTTTCTTTGTCTAGTTTCGCAAGTCTGTAGCTTGTGCCTTCTGCAGGAGTTGCCTCTAAGTTGTAGTGGTTTCCTGTTTGTTCTTGATATTTAATAATTTCTGCTCTCATAAAGTCCATTGTTTCAATTGCAAAAGCATGTCCTTCTTCACTTGCAATATCAACTCCAAGTAGGTTTTTGCAAGCTTCGTTCATGCCAATTAAGCCAATTGTTGAGAAATGGTTTTTCCAATATACGCCATGACGAGCTTTAATATCTCTTAAATAGAATTTTGTATATGGATATAAATTCTTTTCTGTTAATCTTTCAAGAAGTTTTCTTTTGATTTCTAAAGAATTTTTAGCTAATTCCATTCTTTCTTTAAGCAATTCAAAGAAAGAAGCTTTGTCTTTAACATTGAATGCAATCTGTGGAAGATTTATCGTAACAACACCAATGGAGCCTGTTAGAGGGTTTGAGCCAAATAAGCCACCACCTCTGTATTCAAGCTCACGGTTATCAATTCTTAATCTGCAACACATACTTCTTGCATCTTCTGGGTTTAAGTCTGAATTAATAAAGTTTGAGAAGTTTGGAATGCCATATTTTGCAGTCATTTCCCAAAGTCCATCTAGAGCTTTGTTATCCCAGTCAAAATCTTTTGTAATGTTATATGTTGGAATTGGGAATGTAAACACTCTTCCTGAAGCATCTCCTTGCATCATAATTTCAAAGAATGCTCTATTTATCATATTCATTTCTTCTTGAAATTCGCCATAAGTTTCGTCTTTATATTCGCCACCAATTACAACGCATTGGTCTTTGTAATAGCTTGGAACAGTAAGGTCTAAAGTGATGTTTGAAAATGGTGTTTGGAATCCAACTCTTGTTGGAACATTCATATTAAACACAAATTCTTGCATTGCTTGTTTAACTTGTTCGTAAGTTAAGTTGTCATAACGAATAAAAGGAGCAAGTAAAGTATCAAAGTTTGAAAATGCTTGTGCTCCAGCAGATTCGCCTTGCATTGTGTATAAGAAATTAACAATTTGACCTAGTGCAACTCTAAAGTGTTTTGCAGGTGCTGATTCAACTTTTCCTTTAACACCAGTAAAACCTTCAGATAATAAATCTTTTAAATCCCAGCCAACACAATAAACAGAGATAATATTTAAGTCATGAATATGAATACTGCCTTTGTTGTGTGCCTCTTTAATTTCTGTTGGGTAAATTTTGTTTAGCCAATAATTTTTGCTAACATTTGAAGCAATATAATTATTCAAACCTTGAACAGAATATGACATATTTGAGTTTTCATTAACTTGCCAATCAAGTTGCCCTACATAGTCATCAATCATTGAAATATCACTATTTTGGGCAATTTCACGCATTTTTGCATGTTGTTCCCTGTATAATATATAAGATTTTGCAGTTTCTTTGTATTCAGAATGTAAAAGAACATGCTCAACTGCATCTTGAATTTCTTCAATTGTTGGAATTTTGAAGTTACTTTGTTTGTTTTCTGTAATGTTTTTAACAACATTTAAAACTTTTTTGGTTAAAGAATGAGCAACGCTTGGCTCAAATTCTCTTGTTGTTTCAGATGCTTTTTTAATTGCGTCAGTAATTTTGTCGGACTTAAAATCTACGATTTGTCCATCTCTTTTCAATACTTTTTCCATAAAAAAATCTCCCTAGTCTCGTAAGTGCATCTAAATTAAGTATTCCGACTATAACGGCTGCGGACCAGCGCAGGATTTTCGCCCGACTTTCCTCAATCTAGTTTTTTAATTGTATAACAAACACTCCATGACATGGAACAATTGAAACAAAATTTAATATACTAATATGAATTATTGGCAAATTTTGTTTTTTAGGTGTTTTATAGGTGCATAAATAGTTATTTTGGAAGGGAAAAATGATTACAAGTATTAACAACATTCAAACAGCAAAAACAGTATCTTTCGCAAAAAGAGCTAAAAATAATCAAGTTTATAGCACTCCATATGCTCAGCCACAACAAAAAGAAGAAAAGAAAAAAAGCAAATTTCTTTTGTGGCTTTTAGGAATTGGTGCTGGTTTGATGGTTTTGGCTAAATTTGGTGCTAAAAAAGATGAGGTTAAAACTGATGATAAAAAATCAACAAATGAGCATGGCGATACTTTTGTAAAAAAAGACGCAGAAGAAGTAGTTGATGAAGCTCCTGTTGTAGCAGAAGAAGAAATTGAAGAAGCAGACGAAGCTGAAGAAGTAGTTGATGAAAATCCTGTAGTTACAGACGAAGAAGAAGTAGTTGACGAAACACCAGTTGTTGTTCCTGTTGTAACAGAAGAAATTAATGACACCGAAGAAGTTATTGACGAAGCTCCTGTAGTTGCAGATGGAGAAATTGAAGAAGTAGACGAAGTAGTTGATGAAAATCCTGTAGTTACAGACGAAGAAGAAGTCGTTGATGAAACACCAGTTGTTGCAGACGAAGAAGAAGTTGTTGATGAAACACCTGTTGTTGTTCCTGTTGTAACAGAAGAAATTAATGACACCGAAGAAGTTATTGACGAAGCTCCTGTAGTTGCAGATGGAGAAATTGAAGA
>JAZSMU010000090.1:0-8189 GCA_045536045.1 Candidatus Gastranaerophilales bacterium | reverse complement strand
AAGGCAATTTTTGAGGATTTTTTGGAGCATAATTGTAACTATCTCCTAAGTCTTTTGTGTCTATAATTTCAAAAAAGTTTTGATAAATTTCGCCTGTTTTTTTATTTTCAAAAATAATTGCAGAATTTTTAATTTCAATTTTTATAAAATCGTTTTCTAATAAATTTTCTTCTATTTTTGTTTGTTTAACTGGTATTTTAGCTTCTAAGATAGAATAAGTATTTTCTTTTGTTTGTTCAATTTCTGCAACTTGTTCAAAAATTGTGCAAAAATCTTCTGTTATTGGAACTTTGTTTATATCAAACATAATACCTTCTGGAAAACCTTTTGATTTTCCTATAATTTGAGCATTTTTAACTTTTTTTGTGCTTTTAAATTTGATTATATTCAAATTTTGCCCTAAATTATAAACTCCAATTTCGCCTTTTTTTAGTTTTTTTTGGTCAAATAAAATGCGTCTTTCAACATAATTTAGAATTTCAGAAACATCTTCAAAACGTTTTTTAACTTTGTTATTAACAGAATCTATGGAACAGCCATAAATGCTATCATGAGCATGGTTTTTTATTAATTTTTCAACTGCATTTTCAATAAAAACTTTGTATTTTTGACCTTCTAAATTATCTAGTTGGGTAATTTTTTCTATTTTGTTCATTAATTCAAAGTTTTTAACTTTTTCATTTATTCTGGCTGAATAAACACCACCTAAAATATAATTTTCTGAATTATCTAAAAATTCTCCGTTGTATTTTTCTGTGTATTCTGTATTTTCAAAATAATCAAAAGGACTGCACAAGATAATTTCGTAATTTTTTAAATGTTTATTAATTTCTTTAATTTGTTTGTTTGCATTTTTAATTATTCCAAGATGGTCGCCACCAATTGGCAAAAGCAAATTATTTTTTGAAAATTTTGCAATTTTATCTAAAGTTTTTTCAACAATTTCTGCTTTTTTAAAATAATTTAATTTACTATGAAGTGCATCAAAGAAATATCCTTGAGGAAGCCTTGTAATTTTAATATCATCCATTAAAAAATCTGCAGAAATATTACCAGCTCCACGCCACAAAATAATTTTATCTATTCCAAATTTTTTAACTAATTTTGTTATTTCTTTTGAATGTCCAAAAGAATCTGGAAAATAGCCAATAAATTCATTTTGACCCATTTTTTTAGAAAAATTTATACCAAGCTCAAGATTTTTTTCCATAAAATATGAATTAATTAAAAAACTATCAGAACTCACAAAAAATGGACCTATGTATAATTTTTTTTCTTTAATTAAAGCTTTTATTTCTTCTTCTTTTTCGGGGCGAAATTTAAGATAGTCAATTAAAGCAGCCGTTTGCCCATCAAAATAAAAGCAAGGAGCATTTTTTTTCTTTAATTCATCTAAAACACCATCTAAAACTTCAACAAGGCGAATATTAAATTCTTCCTTACTTCTGTACCACTCTCTGTCCCAATGTGTGTGAAGATATGCAAAAACTTTCTTTTTCATTACACAATATTAACATATTTTCAGTTTTTTAGGGGATACCTAATTTCAAAAAAAGTTTTATTATGACAATACAATCCCCATTAAACAAGGAACATATGAAAAAAGCTCTTCTCAAAAAATTAGAAGCTGAAATTCTTACGCTTAAAAGCAAATTAAAAGAACTTGAGCCTTATATTAAAGAAAATGCATCTTTAGCTATTGTTTATAATAGAACTATGGTTGAAAAAGCAATTCTTGTTGATGAATATAAAAAATTATTAGAAGAACAAGGTGTTGGCAAAATAAAAAAACTATTTAAGAAAAAGCCAAAAGAAAAAAGAATTTGCGATTTCTTTTTTGGTGCAAGCTGTTAATTTAATTGACTTTAAGGCTTTATTTGCTACTATTTTATTATTAAACAGAGAAATTTTGGTGAAATTCCAAAGCTGTGCCGCAACTGTAATGATTTTATCTAAGTCAGAATATCTGTTTAAAATTAATGTTTAGCATTACTTTACGAGCATAAAGGTTTATGACAGCTGTTAGTAGTATAAATGTTACCCAAAAAAATACTTGTCCACACGGGCTACCACTAGGTGCTTGTCCTATATGCAACGGCATGGGAGGTGGAGGAGGAAAAACCGACAGACATACAGCAAGAAGGTCTGGCGAATTAACTTATGCTCAATGTGCTGCAATTGGTGCAAGAATGCAAATGGAGCGTGAACTTAAAGAGGCTAATTTAAAAAATTTAAAAGCCGAATTTCAACTTGCAAACTTAAAATTGCAAACAAATAAATTTATTGAAAAATTACAAAATAATTTAACTCAAATTCAAAATTCTTTACCACCAACTCTTGCTAAGGCTTTTGGAAATGTTGTTAATAATGTGATTAGCCCAATGTTAAATATGATTAAAAATATTCCTAATTTTATTAATAATGTTGCTAATTTTATTAATGAATTTAAAGGACAAATAATGTCCACTATGGAAAAACTAACTGCAATTGTTGGAGAAGTTAAGAATTTTATTAGTGCAAAAGTTAAAGAAGAATTTAATAAAATTAAAAAGAAAATTTTATCTTTGTTCGGGTTTTATATAATTGAATCCGGCGAAGATGAAGAGATTTTAAGAGAAATTGAAATAAGAGAAGCTAAAAAAATTAAAAATCTTTTATTAAGACTCTTTGGGGAAGAAAAGGAAGACTATGAGCATCAACAGCCTGAAAATGGCGAAATTAAACAATCTAAAAAAGACGGAAAGACAAAAAAATCAAGAAAGAAAAACTCTTGAAGGCGTTTTAGTTAATTCTCATAAAGATAAACTTGACACTCTTGAAATAGATTCAAATTTTGAAGAAGAAATTAAAACAGAAAAAAAAGAAACAAAATCGTCTTTTAGTGCAAAAAAAGCTCTCTTGCCACTTGCACTAGGAACTGTTGCTGTTTTTGGTGGAATGGGCTTAATTAGTGGAATTATAAGTAAAAGTGCAAAAAAAATAATGTCTGCAAAACCTCAAGAATGTTTGCCAGACCTTGCTCTTAATATGAATATTAAACAAGAGCCACAATTTGCAATGTATAGAATGCTTAGAGACCCAAACACAAAAAATATTATTGGTTTTGGAGCAGTTATTTTATTTTCAGTTATGACGGCTGTTTTGAAAAGTTTTGTTGATGGCGTTAAAAAAATATGGGTTAAACAACAAGAGGCAGATATTCAAAGAGATTTACAAGAAAATTTAATTTCTGTTGAAACAGATAGTTTTTCAGGAAAACTTGATGTTGTTAGAAAAAAACTAAACTCAACTTCTCATTATTTAAAAAATTCTATAGCTGAAAAAAATAATGAAGAAAACGAAAATTCAAATATTCTTTTAAACAAAGAGATTGAACCACCTTTTAAAGGCAAAAGTCAGAAAGAAAATAAAAATAAGAAGAAAAATAATTTAATTTATGGGCTTGCTGGAGGTGGAGTTATCGCTTTTGGACTTTTAATGGGCAAAATTACTTTCAAAAACCTTAAAAATATAACAAAAACGGCAAATGATTTTGCAAATAATTACACTCTAAAAACTGCAGATACTATTAATGAGCTTGTCAAAGGTGGAGATAAAAAGAATATTGAACAAATTAAAACTCTTTTAGAATCAATTCATGCAAGCAGGGGTTATATTACAGATACTCTTAAAAAACTTGGTTATAATGATGATGAAATTGCAAAAATTGCTGATGAAATTGCAACAAATAGCAAAAGTATATTCTCAGATGCACCAACTGCCTTAGGTGGTATTCCTAAAAAAATTCAATATTATTGCTATTTAGATGAAGATAGAGGACATCTTTATAATTGGATTATTAATCCTGAAAATAAATTTACAAAGTATATTTTCCTTGCATTTAGCTCAATGAGTGCTATGGGATATCTTGGAAAAGAAGTTTTGGATGCAACTCAAAAAGTTTTAGTTGAAAAAGAACATTCTCAAACAGAATTAGATTTAGCAAAAAGGCTTGTAGAGGTTGAAATTGCAAATTTCAAGGCTAAAAAAGATAGTGCAATTAATCCTTTAATTCAAGATTTTAAACAAGCTAAAGAAAATGGAGCAAGTAAAGAAGAACTTTCAGAAATGGCAGAAAACATTTTGTTTGAAATTAAAAATGGTCCACCGTATGTTTATTCTTAATCTTTTTTCCATTTATTTTTTTCAATAACAACCATTAAACAATTAATGTCTGCTGGCTTAACACCACCAATTCTTAGTGCTTGACCTATTGTTTTTGGGCGAATTTTGTCAAGTTTTTCAATAGTTTCTGTTGAAATTTGTTTAATTTCTTTATAGTTAATATTTTCAGGGATATTTATTTTTTCATATTTATCACTATTTTTAATTTGGTCTAGTTGTCTTTTAATATATCCCTCATATTTAATATCAATTTCAACTTGTTCTAGTGTTGTTTGTTTATTTGTTAATGGTTTATATCCATTTTCTAAAAGAAATTTATAATCTACATCTGGTCTTTTTAATAAATTAAATGCTTTTTGACCAATATTATCAATTTTTATTTTATATTCTTCTAAATTTTTCTTTTCAAGCTCAATTAATTTAATTTTTTCTTGAAGTTTATTATATTCAACAATATCAACAAGACCAGCTTTATATCCCATTTCCATTAATCTTAAATCAGCATTATCTTGTCTTAAAATAAGTCTATATTCACTTCTTGAAGTTAACATTCTATATGGTTCATCAAGGTCTTTTGTAGTTAAATCATCAATTAATGTTCCTATATAAGAATTTGCTCTTGTAAGTTCTAGTGGTTCTTTGCCTTGAAGTTTTAAAACAGAATTTATGCCAGCAACAAGTCCTTGTGCTGCAGCTTCTTCATAACCTGAAGTGCCATTTATTTGTCCTGCAAAATATAATCCTTCAACAAATTTACTTTCAAGTGATGATTTTAATTCAACTGCTTTAATAGAATCGTATTCAACAGCATAAGCAGGTTTTATAATTGATACATTTTCAAGTCCTGGTAAAGATTGAAGCATTTTAATTTGTGCTTCTATAGGTAAGCTTGTTGAAAAACCTTGAACATACATTTCATAGGTGTTATATCCTTCAGGTTCTATAAAAATATGATGTGATGGATTTGAAGCAAAACGAACAATTTTATCTTCAATACTAGGACAATATCTTGGTCCTCTTCCTTTAATTAAACCACCATAGAGTGGAGAATATTTAAGATTATCTTTAATAATATTATGAGTAATTGTGCTTGTTTTTGTTAAATAACAAGGCAAGGTTTTTCTAATTGGGCGATTATCTTTATATGAAAAGAATTGATAATAATTTTCATCAATTTTATCACCCTCTTGAATAATCATTTTAGAAAAATCTATTGTTCTACCATCAACCCTTGCTGGTGTTCCTGTTTTTAATTTTTGAGTAGTATGACCTTGTGCTTGAATACTTTGAGATAAACCAACAGATGGTTTTTCACCTAATCTTCCAGCTTCAAAACTTTTTAATCCTATATAAATTTTTCCTTCCATACTTGTTCCTGTGGTTAAAATTACAACAGGAGCTAAATATTGAAGCCCAAATTCATCTTCAACACCTTTTATTTTTTTATTTTCTACAATTAAACTTTTAATTTCTGTTTGCTTAATTTTAATATTTTCAATTGATTCAATTAAATTTCGCATATAGCGAATATATTCTTTTTTATCACTTTGTGCTCTTAAAGCTCTAACTGCTGGACCTTTTGAAGAATTAAGTGTTTTTAATTGAATATAAGTGTTGTCTGCTACATCTGCCATAACACCACCTAAAGCATCAATTTCTCTAACTAAATTAGATTTTGCAGGACCACCAATCGCAGGATTACAAGGCATAAGTGCAATATTATCTAAATTTATTGTAGTTAAAAGAACTTTAGCACCTAATCTTGCTGCACTAACTGCTGCTTCAACTCCAGCATGTCCTGCTCCTACAACTATTACATCAAAATTAAACATTAAAGAACTTTTGCTCCTATATTTTCTATAGGAAGAGTTAAAATAGTTGAATTAACATTTATTTCATCCCATGTTTTTTTAACTATTTCATTAATTTCTTCTAAAGCTTCTTTTTTACTAATAATTAAAATAGAAGGACCAGCACCAGCTAAAACACAACCTAAAACACCATTTGTATGTTTTAAATTTTCAAAAATTGAACTTAAACCAGGAACAAGTTTTGTTCTATATGGTTGGTGTAATTTATCTTTTAAAGACATTTTTAAAAGATTTTCATCTTGAGTATAAATTGCATTAACAAACATTGCAGAACATCTTAAATTATGAATTGCATCTTTCATGCTAACCATTTCTGGTAAAACAGAACGTGAAATTTCTGTTGATAATTCATAATCTGGAATACAAATTGTTGTCATCCAATCATCCGGCCAAGGAAGTTTTTTAGCAATAACAGAACCATCTTCTTCAAGACTTGATAATGTAACACCACCCATCATTGCTGGAACAATATTATCTGGATGTCCTTCTAATTCAGATGCAATTGAAATTAAAACACTTCTATCTGCAGGACGAGATAATAATTCATTTGCAGCTAATAAACTACCAACAATAACACTTGATGAAGAACCAAGCCCTCTTGCAATTGGAATATTTGTTTCAATATCTATTTTTAATTCCGAAGGAACCTGACCAATAAAATTATATAAAATTTCTATTGCTTTATAAATAATACTATTTTTATCTGTTGGAACATTTATAGTATCGTTTGAAAGTTTATTTATAACATTTATTTCTATCCCAGAGCCTGGCATTACTGTTTCTTGAATAGTTATTGTATTATAAATTGGTAATGCAAGTCCTAAAGTATCAAAACCACATCCTAAATTTGCAACAGTTGCAGGAACTTTAACAGAAGCCTTCATTTATCTTACCTGTACGGGCATTACTAAACATAAGTAATCCCTTTCTCTTTCTTCATCTTCTAATTTTTCAGTAAATATAGATGCAGCAGACGGAGTTGAAACTTCAATTTTAATTTCTTTTGATTCCATATTTTTAATTGCATCTAATAAATATCTATAGTTAAAAGCAATTGTTAAATCGTCTTTTTTATAGTCAATTTCAATAATATCTTTTCCACATCCAGCTTCTGGAGCATCAGACATTATTTCAAGAGTATCTTCTAAAAAGCTTAATTTAATAATATTTGTTCTATCATTTGCAACAGTAGAAACTCTTTCTATTGAATTAATTAATTCTTCTCTTTCAATAATAACAACATTTTCATATTGTTCAGGAATTAGTTGTTGATATTTTGGATATTGTCCTTCAATTAATCTTGAAGAAAATTTTATATTGTCAAAAACAAACATAATATTATTTTTATTTATTTCTAATTTTATTGTTTTATCTGAAACACTTTGAGAAATTCTTACAACTTCATTTAATGTTCTTGCAGGAATAATAAATTGAACATCTTCATTTGATTCAATTTCTTTTGTAGATTTTGCTAATCTATTTCCGTCTGTTCCAGCAAGTTCTATTTTATTATCTTTAATTATTACACAAATACCACCCAAAACACTTGAAGATAACTCATTTTGGCTTGTTGTATAAATTGTTTGTTTAATTAATTTAGAAAAAATATTTTTATCTATTTCAATTTTTACACTTTCTTCATTTTCTTCTTGAGCAACTTTTGGATAATTTTCTGCTCCAATTCCAATTAATTCAAATTTAGAACGACCACATTCAATTGTAACTTTATTTGTTTCTTCTTCAGTTATTAATTTAATTGGTTTTTCTTCTAATTTTGTAATTATTTCACTTAATTTTTTTGCGTTAATTGTTATAGAACCTTCTTTTATAACTTCTGCTTTAACTTTATTTGAAATAGTTAGAGAAAGGTCTGTTGCAACAAAGGTTATTCTATCTGATGTAGAAGTTTGAATTAAAACATTAGAAAGAATAGGCTGAACAGATTTTTGAGAAGTTATTTTTTCAACCATTTTAATTCCATTTAAAAAATCTTCTTTTTCTAAAAGAATTTCCATTTATTCCTCCTAATTTATTAATTAAATATATTATAATATAAAAAAATAATAATTTATAATGTAAACAAAAACTTTGTAAAAATAGTTTATTTTCTTACTATACTTAAATATTAGCTTGTTTAAAAAGTTGTTAATAACT
>JAZSMU010000091.1:0-2613 GCA_045536045.1 Candidatus Gastranaerophilales bacterium | reverse complement strand
ATGAAGATGATTTTAATATTTTTAGAAAAAATCCAAACATAGAATTTTCTGCAAGATTTTATTTATTAGACATTAAGAATATCTTTAAAAATAATGAAAAAGTTTTGTATATTGTTTCTGAAGCAATTGTAAATGGTGATATTGAAGAATTATTCAGCACAGATATTTCAGATTATTCTTGTGCTGGTGTTGAATATGTTAAGCCAAGATTTATTAATGAGATTTATAACTTAAATAAAGAAATTATATTCTCTAGTAATCTTTTTTTAATAAACACGAAAAAATGGATAGAAAATAATTATAATATTTCAAATTCATATAGCAAAATTCGTGAGCATCATGACACAAGTTTGCCTATTCCCTTTTGGATATATTTAAACTTATTTATAGATGATTACAAAATTTTGCCTTATAAATTTGACTACACTGAAGAATACCTAACAGAAACAAGTGCACCACTAACTTGTTCTAATAAGGTAAAAGAAGAATATAAGAAATTTTTATTACATCTTGAAGAACCTTTTGGCATAACAGTTGGAGACCCAACAACAGATTTATATGTTTGTAAAAATAGCTATTTAAATCTTTGGTGGAAATATGCTGAAAATACTCCAATTTATGATGAAATTAAAAATTTTAGGCAATTAAATAAATATAAACTATCTTCAACATCTGCTAAAAATTCTTTTGAATATTCTTGGCTTTTAAAAAGAATTTTACCCTACATTAAGCCATATTGGTTTAGAATTTTAATTGGATTTTTAATTGCAATTCCTTTAGGGCTTTTAGATGGCGTAACTGCTTTTGCTCTTAAACCATACATGGATTTTGTTGTTGGAGGAAAAGATTTTTCTTATTCATTTCAAGGTGTAAATTTAGATATTTCAAGCCTACAAATGGCGTTTATAATTCCTATTGCAGTTATTTTATTTGCAATAATTCAAGGAGTTTTGAGGTATTTGAATGGTTATATTTCAAATTGGACAAGTGGAAAAATTACAAATGATGTTAAAAAAGATTTGTTTTCAAAATTAATTTATATGCACCCACAATTTTTTGACGATAATTCTTCAGGAATTGTTATTTCAAGATATATGGGAGACCCACAAGTTGCGTCATCTGGAATTGTTGAAAATTTAAAAGTCATCACAACAAGTTTATGTGGAGCATTAGGTTTAATTGCAGTAATGCTATATAGCTCTTGGAAGCTTGCATTTATTGGTGTTTTAGTTTTGTGCGTTGCTTTTGTTCCTGTTTTGCTTATAAGAAATAGAATTAAAGACACTTCTAACAAGCAAATGCTTATAAATGGCAAAATTACAACTAACATAAATGAAACATATTCTGGCAATAAAGTTATGACTGCGTATGAATTGCAAGAAAGGCAAGATAAATATTTTAAAAATCAAATAGATAAATCTTTTGATGTTGGAATGTCTTTATACAAGCGTGCTGGCTGGATGTCGCCTTTGATGTATTTAATTGCTTCTGTTGGCATTGCAACTGTTTTGGGTGTTGGAACATATTTAATCAATACAGGAGAAATGACAGCAGGCTCTTTTGCTTCTTTTGTAACTTCCTTATTGCTTTTATATAAACCCGTTAAAACTTTAGGCAATATGCTAACAGGAATACAAAATATTTTTGTTGCAATGGGGCGTGTTTTTGAATTGTTTGACCTAGATTCTGCAATTTGTGAAAAAGAAAATCCAGCTATATTAAATGATTTTAAAAATAACGTTGAATTTAAAAATGTAAATTTTGAATATGTTCCAAATAAACCTGTTTTGAAAAATATTAATTTAACTATTCAAAAGAGCGAAACTCTTGCAATTGTTGGAAATTCTGGAGGTGGCAAGTCTTCTTTGGTTAATCTTATTCCAAGATTTTATGATGTAAAATCTGGCTCAATTTTAATTGATGGAATTGATTTAAAAGACTTAAGCTTAAAATCTCTAAGGCATAATATTTCAATGGTTTTCCAAGATAATTTTCTATATTCTGGAACAATCAAAGAAAACATTATGATGGGAAATCCTAATGCAACAGTTAAAGAGCTTAAAAGTGCAATTCAATCGGCTCATCTTGAAGAAACTATCAACACTTTGCCTGATGGTCTTGATACAGCACTTGGAGAAAGAGGTTTGACTTTATCTGGTGGGCAAAGGCAACGTGTTGCAATAGCTAGAGCTATGCTTAGAAATGCACCAATTGTAATTTTGGATGAGGCAACATCTGCACTAGATAATGAATCTGAGGCAATTGTTCAAAAGGCAATGGATAATTTAATGCAAAATAGAACCGTGTTTATTATTGCTCATAGATTATCAACAATTAAAAACGCAGATAGAATTATTGTGATAAATGACGGAGAAGTTGTTGAAATGGGAACTCACGAGGAACTTCTTGAAATTCAAAATGGGCATTATAAGACACTTTATGAAATGCAGTTTAAAAACCAAGAAACGGCTCTTTAGTTTATTTATTGACTATAAAGGTTATGAGTGGGAAAATGGAAATGTTAAAAATTAAGGATGAAAAAGTGCAAGAGAAATTAGATAAAGAATGTGCATACCAAACAATTAATAGTGAAATAGATACAATAGTTAAGCT
>JAZSMU010000103.1:0-2007 GCA_045536045.1 Candidatus Gastranaerophilales bacterium | reverse complement strand
TTGTCTTCCTAAGGCCGCTTGGCCTCCGACTTTGGGTCAGATTGAGTTACTAAAAGTTCAACGAAGTTTACAGGGTCTACGCTGAATGCCGAACCTTTATAAAACTTAACGGTAACGGTATCGTTTTCTTTAACGTATTTTAATGCTTCTTCTACTTGGTCTGGGTTTAACGGAGTCATGTTAAATTCTTCGTCCATAAAGTAGTAAAGTTCGCCATCTGTATAAGAATAAGTCATTTTCTTTGTTTCGATAACGGCATTTTCAAATTTTTCTGATGGGTTAAAAGTTTTTTCTAAAACTTGACCAGTCATAATGTTTTTAAGTTTAGTTCTTACAAATGCAGAACCCTTTCCTGGTTTTACGTGTAAAAATTCTACAACTGACCATAATTTGTCGTCTATTTTAAGTGTTAAACCTGTTTTTAAATCGTTTGTTGAAATCATAAAAATCTTCCCTTAATCTGTTATGTCTATTTATTGCTAAATTTTATCATAAAATTTTAATTTTACATAATAATTGTCATCATTTTGCATTTTTTGTAACAATTTTTGGGGTGGATTTTTCATTTTTGTTAAAATTTTTGCAACTTTTTCTCTAATTGTATAATCATAATTATCCGAATTTTCTTCTAAGATTTTAATTAAAAATTCATCTGCCACTATTTCTTCAAAACCCTCTGAAATAGCCTCTAAAAGCCAATATAAATTAAAATATTTTTTTGTTAAAACATGATTTTTTTGGCTTCTCCATTTTTTAGGACGGGAATTTTTTTCAATTTCTCCCATAATAAATTCAACAGCTGTATAAATTTCTTGTTTAATGTTAAGCTTTGAAAGCCTCAAAAATTCTATTATATTCCTTGCTACATTAGGATTTACATCTAAAATTCCCTGAACAATTGTTTTTTTGTGTTTTTCCATTAAACAAAATTCAACAGGCAATAATTCAACAAATTTATAAGAAACAATTTCTCTAATTCTGCCATCGTGGTTTGTTAAGTGAAAAATTAATAAATCAAACTCTTCTTGAGATTTTATTTCTTCTAAATGAACAAGAGCAAAAGGCTTAATGTCTTCATCATTAGACTTTAAAATTGAAAAAATTTCTTCCCTTTTATATTCAGTTTTAAAATTTTCATTAGCCAAATTCATAAGAATAAATATAGCACAAAAAAGGGAGCAAATATTAATTAAAATGGGCAAATTGAATGACACGCAAATAAAATTAATCGTTATAATATAAAGTAATAAGGAGAATATTATGAGCAGACTTGTTCAATTTATAAGAAATTTATTTTCAATTAATGATGAAAGTTATATCGGCTTAACTAGCTTTTCTAATAACGAAAACACAAAATTTGACAGACCTCAACCGAAAAGAAAACACTCAGAACCAACTTTAACCGAGCTTTTAAGAAAAGGGTAGTTTTCGTATTTATTTTTTAATTTTTTTTATGCTAAAATTTACTCAATAGAACAAATTTGAGGAAAAAATGAGTAAAGAATTAGCAACTGTTTATAATGCCGAAGAAGTTGAGGAAAGAATTTATAAATTCTGGGAAGATGGCGAATATTTTAAGGCTGATAATAAAAGCCAAAAACCTCCATTTTCTATTGTTATCCCACCTCCAAATGTAACAGGCGTTCTTCATATGGGACACGCACTAGATGGCACCCTGCAAGATATTCTAGTTCGTTATCATAGAATGATGGGTTTTGAAGCTCTTTGGCTACCTGGAACAGACCACGCTGGTCTTGCAACTCAAAATGTAGTTGAAAGAGAGCTTGCGAAAGAAGGCTTAACTCGCCACGATTTAGGACGCGAAAAATTTGTTGAAAGAACTTGGGAATGGGCAAACCAACACAAATCTACAATTCTTAATCAATTCAAAAAACTAGGTGCTTCTTTTGACTTATCTAGAGAAAGATTTACTTTTGACAAAGGTTGTTCAGAAGCTGTTAAAGAAGTTTTTGTAACTCTATTCAACAAAGGCTTAATTTATAAAGG
>JAZSMU010000121.1:0-13724 GCA_045536045.1 Candidatus Gastranaerophilales bacterium | reverse complement strand
CCTAGAGGAGTTGTAAAAATTAAAATGCTATCTGGGTTGTCAATTAAGCTTGGTCCAACTTTTTGAGCTGATTTATAAATAGTTGGGCGAATGTATGCGTCTTGTCTATAATTATTTTTTTGCAAAAGTTCTTTTGTAATTTCACAATATCTTTCAACTGAATATTTTGGGTCCATAAACATAATTTTGCAGCTGTTATGGATTCTTTCAAAGTGTTCTTTCATTCTGAAAGCATACATTTTGTCTTGTTCTTTATTATAATATGCTCTAATACCTTCAAAAACGCTTGTTCCATATAAAAATGCGTGTGTGCGAACAGGTATCATAGCTTTTGAAGCTTCTACAAACTCTCCATCCATAAAATAGTATTCAGTCATTTCTTCGCCTTTCTTAATAAAATCTCTATGCAACAATTATTGCAAATTTTTGATAAAAAAGCTAGATTTTTTATTATATTTTTTTTAAAATACAGCTATGGCAAATTTCATATCACATATAATTTTTGCATATTTAATAATATATTCAATTTATTTTTTAACTTTTGTTATCAAATCTTTTCAAGCTAAGAGATTTTTAAAAATTCAAGAAAATAAATTAATTTTAAATGAAGCTCAAAACAAGCTCTGTGTTATTATTTGGGCTAGTGAGAAAAACAAAAATCTATATAAATTACTAGAAGTTTTGAATAATCAAACTTATTCTAAAAGCAATTATGAAGTTCATGTGATGTATAAAAATACATCTAAAATGAAAACAACTGTTCCAGATTTTGCACATGGAGCTAGAATTCACAACATTGAAAATCCTGAATATGCCGGAAAAGACAGAGCAATTACAATGTTTTTAGAAAAGATTATTACGGAATCTAAGTTTGATGCTTTTGTATTTTTAGGGGCAGAAAGACTTGTTTCTTCAAATTATTTAGAAATTATAAACAGAGCCTACGAGCCATCTTGTGTTATGACAGGTTCTTTAGAAATTATTCCAAACAGCACAACAATATTTAAAAAGCTATTTTCATATTCTTTAAAAGTTAAAAATACTCTAACAAACAACACTGTTTTTCTTCCTCGTTCAATGTTTGAATTGTGCCAAACAATTGATTCTGAAAACTGTGTCATATCTGCCGATATAGTTGAGCAAACAGGAAGAGTTTGTTTTGAAACAAGAAATGATGAATTAAAATATTCATTATTTCTAGCAAGTAATTCTATAAAACCTATTTATAATCATTTTATTAAAACGGGCGTTGAGGCTGAAAAATATAATTCAATTGTTCCTAGCTTAAGACAAGCGTGGGAATTATTAAAATATTATTTTCCTCATTTATTTAAGAAAAAAAGATATTTTACTGAATTTTTAATTTCAGTATTTAGACCAACAACTCTTTTTATTCTTTTAACTTATTTAACTTTATTCTATTTTGCATTTACATTTAAAACATCAATTGATATAAAATATGTTTTCCATTTTGGCTTATTGCTTTTATCTATTATGTTTGCAAGTATAATTTCTGCAAAATTAACATTTAAAGAAGTTTTATATTTATTATTAAGCCCAATACCATTATTTGTTTCAAAAGCAGTAATAATTTCACGCAAATTGAGTCAATTGTTAATAAAAACTCAAAATGAAATAGAAAGAAACACAAACTCTGCAACAGTTCGTTCAATAATTTCAAATGGCAAAAAAGATACAGGTTGCAAGCTTGATATTATTACAGAAGAAGGAATGAGAAAAGTTGTGTTCAGATACAATAAAAGACAACTTTCTTCAGACACCCATCTTCGTATGTGTGATGCTTTAAATGAGGTTGTTCAAATTTTAGGCGAACGTGGCTTTATTCTTAAAGTTTGCCAAAATTGCAAATTTTATTCTGTAAATAATGATGGCACAGTTGATTTACTCAAAGGCTATTGCAATATGGCAGGCGACCCAGAAGTTAAAGAGGATATTTTAATTTGGAATTCTTGCAGAAACTTTACTCCAAAAAATGAAGATATTAACCAATAAAAAAGCTCCTTAAAAAAGGAGCTTTTTTATATTTATTATAAATTATAAGCTAGAGCATACATTTGCCATTTCAATGGCTGTAAGAGCTGCGTCAGCACCTTTATTTCCGGCTTTTGTTCCAGCTCTTTCAATTGCTTGTTCAATATTATCAACTGTTAAAACACCAAAAGTAACAGGAATTTCATGTTTTAAGCTAACTTGGGCAATTCCTTTTGATAATTCTGCACTAACATAGTCAAAGTGAGGAGTTGAGCCTTTAATTATTGCACCTAGAGTAATGATTGCACAATATTTTCCAGATTTTGCAACTTTTTCGCAAATTAGTGGAATTTCAAATGCTCCTGGAGTCCAAATAACATCAATGTTGTCCTCTTCAACACCGTGTCTTATTAATGTATCAATAGCACCAGATAATAGTTTTGAACCTATAAACTCATTAAATCTTGCAACAACAACGCAATATTTATCAGAGCTTTTTGCTATCAATTTTCCTTCAATAATATTTGCCATAAGTTTTCTCCTTGTTTCAAGAAAAATTTTATCATGAGGAAATAATTTTCACAATTAAAAATGCATTAATGTAAACTTTTGCCACATAAAAATAAATAAAAAAAAGGGAGTATAGAAACTCTAAACCCCCATTTCCCCATTAAAAATCTTTTTCTAATACTCTATTCCTCTACGTGCCATCACGCCGATATCAAAATAGTGTTTAATTGGTTGCATTTCAGTAACCAAATGTGCCATTGCAATAAGTTCTTGATGAGCTCTTCTTCCTGTTAAAACAATTTCCAAGTTTCTTGGTTTGTTCATAAGAGCCTGTTTAACTTCTGCAAGTTTAATTAAGCCTAAATCTATGCAAATATTGATTTCATCTAAAATAATTAAGCCATATTTGCCACTTTGAATTGCTTCTTTAGCAATTTCCCAGCCTCTTTTAGCTTCTTTATAATCATCAATATTAGTGTTGTGAGAATAGCAAACTCTGTCTAATCCACATTGGATAACATCTAAGTTATCTGCAAAACGGCAAGAAGATGCAATTTCACCATAAGTTGTTCCTTTATCCCCTTTTGCAAATTGGATAATAAGAACTTTCCAGCCATGTCCTAATGCTCTTAAAGCAAGACCTAATGACGCTGTTGTTTTGCCTTTTCCATCTCCTGTGTAGATTTGTATGTAACCGTTTTCTAACAATGTTCCCCCGAACAGATTAACTGTATTTATTGTATTAATATAGTAACCAAATTTAATTTTTAGGGCAAATGGATTTTTAATATTTCCCAAGTCTTATATATTTTACAATTGTAGTGGTTTGAAAACATCCTATTTATAGTGGATTTTGACCTTTTTATTTCTCTTAACAAAACATTTACATAAACATTTCTTAAAAAATCTTAATTATCTATTGTAATAAGCACTAATATTGAAAATTACCTATATTTTAAAAAATAACCACAAGCCAATTTTTCTCATGCTTTTTGGAAAATTGTCATGCTTTTTGCCTATATCGTCCATGACTTTTTCATGCTAAAATCATTTTATGGAAAAGCGAATTGTTTTTAAATTTGGAACAAATGTTTTAAGAAATTCAGAAGGCGTTCTGGATGAAAATAGAATAAAAGGTTTTGCAAAATCAATTGCAGAAATCAAAAAAAATGGCTCAGATGTTCTTGTTATAACCTCTGGTGCTGTTGGCTTAGGAGCAAAAGCTCTTGGAATTGACCCTAGGGATAAATCTAAGGATTCTCTTTTTAATAAGCAAGCATGTGCTTCTGTTGGGCAATCTCATCTTATGAAATTTTGGGAAGATGCATTCCATGAATTTGGAATTATTGTTGGTCAAATTTTATTAACTGAAGATGATTTTTCAACAAGAAAAAGATATTTAAACTTAAGAAATACCCTAAACAGGCTTTTAGAATGTGGTGTGATTCCTGTAATTAACCAAAATGATGTTGTTTCAACTTCAGAGTTGTCTAATGTTTGTTTTTCAGATAATGATAAGCTTTCAGCTCTTGTTGCAAGCAAATTAGATGCAGATTTATTGGTTATTTTATCAGATATTGATGGGCTTTTTGACAAAAATCCAAAAGAGCACAAAGATGCAGTTCACATTAAAACTGTTGAAGAAATAACTCCAGAAATTGAGGCTTTAGCAACGGGTGCTAGCAAAGGTGGCACAGGTGGTATGATAACTAAAATTCAAGCTTCTAAAGTTGCCGTTAATTCTGGTGCTATGGCTGTTATTTTAAATGGCAAAAAAGAAGGAATTATAGATGACTTTTTCTCTGGAAAAGATGTTGGAACAAAATTTTTGAAAAACCATAAAATAATGTCTTCTAAAGCTCGTTGGATAGCCTACGCAACAAATATTGAAGGTGGGGTTAAAATTAATTCAGGAGCTAAAATTGCCCTAATTGAAAATAACAAAAGCCTTTTGCCTGTTGGTGTTGTTGAAGTTCAAGGAGAATTTCAGGCAGGAGATGTTATAACAATTTCTGATGAAGAAGATAGAGAATTTGCAAGAGGAGTTGCTAACTATTCAAGCGAAGAAGCTAGAAAAATTGTTGGTGTTCATTCAGATGAAATTCAAAGTATTTTAGATAAAAAAATCAGCGATGACATAATTTCAAAGGATAATTTGGTAATATTATGAGTGTTTTAGATATTGCAAAAGTGGCGCATGATGCTTTTTTGAAGCTTTCTTCAGTTAATAATCAAACAAAAAATGAAATTTTGAATGAAATTGTTAAAAATATTGAACACTCAAAAGATTTGATATTTGAAGCCAATAATAAAGACTTGAATGAGGCTAAAGCTCTTTTAGAATCTAAAGAAATTAACCAATCAACATACAATAGGCTAAAATTAGACGAAAATAAAATGCGTGATATGATAGCTGGGATTAAAGATATTATTAATCTTCAAGACCCAACTTCAAAAGTGTATTTTAGAAAAGAATTAGACGAAGGCTTGGTTTTAGAAAAAATAGCAACACCAATTGGAGTTATTGGAGTTATTTTTGAGGCTCGTCCAGATGTTATTTTGCAAATTTCTTCTCTTGCAATTAAATCGGGAAATGCAGTTATTTTAAAAGGTGGCAAAGAGTCTTGTAACACAAACAAAATTCTTTTTGAAATGGTTGACTCAGCTTTAGAAAAATTCAGCCTTAAAGGTGTGGTTTCTCAACTACATTCAAGAGAAGAAGTTAAAGAAATGTTAGATTGCGATAAATATGTTGATTTAATTATCCCAAGAGGCTCAAATTCTCTTGTTCAATATATTCAACAAAATACAAAAATTCCTGTTTTAGGACACGCAAGTGGAATTTGCCATATGTATATTTCTGAATTTGCAGATTTTGAAATTGCCAAAAAAACAGCAATTGATGCTAAAGTGCAATATCCATCTGCATGCAATGCCTTAGAAACTCTTTTAGTTGATAAAAATTTTAAACATATTGAAGAATTAAAAGAAGCTTTAATCAATGCAGAAATTAAAATTGTTGAAAATCCAACCAGATGGGATATTGAATATGGCGAAAAAACTTTGTCTTTTAAGCTTGTAGATGGGCTTTATGAGGCAGTTTCGCACATAAATTCATATGGCTCACACCACACAGATTCAATAATTACAAATGATAATAATCAAGCAGAATATTTTTTAAGAAATGTTGATTCTGCTGATGTTTTTCATAATGTTTCAACAAGATTTTCAGATGGTTTCCGTTTTGGCTTTGGTGCAGAAGTTGGAATTTCAACAAACAAAACTCACGCAAGAGGTCCTGTTGGGCTTGAGGGGCTTACAATTTACAAATATGTTTTAAGAGGTTCTGGGCATATTGTTGATGATTATTCTAAAGGAATTAAAAAATTTACTCATAAAATTTTAGAAAATTAGCTTTAGAAATTTAGCATTTTCGCCTTTAAGTGGTATGATATTCATATGACTTTGAGGAGTTTTTTAAGAGGAATAATTCTTGTTGTCTGTGCCTTTGTGTTTTCAGCAAGTTCTTTCGCAAATGGGCTAAAAGTTGAAGACCCTGTTTTTGATTTTTCAGATAACATTATTCTATTTAAAACTCAAGGCGAATTAACTCCCATTATGCAAGCACCAGCACTTGGTTCTATGGTTTTAGAGGGTGGTAAAATTGCAGGCACTTCAACTTCTTCAACTCCTTTAAGAAATCCAATTAGAAAAGGTATTTTAGAAAATCCAGCAAGAGTCTTTTTTGATGTTGATAATGCTATTTTAATAGGTGCTCAAAGGGCTTGGGAGCTTAAGGGAAGTATAATTTCTGAGGTTAAAATTTCTCAAAATTCTCTTAATCCAAATGTTGTTCGCATAACTTTAAACATAAAAAATCAAAAAGACGCATCTAAAATTCATATGACTTCAGAACGTGGGCAACTTCTTATAAAATATGGAACATCTGAAATTGAAAATCCATACTTAAAAGAAATTTATAAAAATTACAAAATTGAAAATTATCCAATTTATCCACTAAGAGCAAGTTTAATTAATAAACCACAAGCACAAGAAGCTGAAATTAAAGAAGTTTCCAATGAAATAAAAGATGAAAACAAACAAAATGAGCCAAATATTTTAGTCCATAATTATTTTTTAAATGAAATTTCAACTTCTGAAGTTGGTGCAATATTAAAAGGTTTAGGTGTAATATCTATTAAAAATGTGATGATTTTAGAAGACCCGAAAAGGCTTGTTATAGACCTTGATGACGGTTTTTTGAATGATAATTTAAAAGGTAAAACTTTTGAGCTTAAACCAAAAGAAGACGAGCAAAAAAATATTCTAGGTTTTGCACCCAAAGTTCATTTAAAAGTCGGTCAATTTGACCCAAATACGCTTCGCCTTGTTTTGTCTGGGGAATTAGCGCCCGAATATAGATTAATTATTTCTCCAGACCTTAAGAGTGGTTTTTTGGCAAGAGGGAGAGATATTATCAATTCTCAAATAGTTGATACAAACGCAAAAATTCAAACTGTTGAGATTATGAAAACAACACCAGACACCAATTTAATGAAAATTCAGTTTGAAAACCCTGTTGCAGTTAGTGTTTTTGAAGCAAATGACAATTTGCATGTTGATATTCTAAACTCTTTTAGACAAGAATACACAGGGCTTTTGAAATACATTAATTCTTATCCTGCTTTTAAAAACACGAAAATAACTCAACTAGCACTTGATAAAATAAGGTTTTCAATTCCAACTTCAAACAGAATAATTAGCACTCAAATTTCGCCAGATTCTAAAAATTTATACATCTACCTTAAAAAACCATCAATTATAAAAAGAACAATTTTGAAAGAAAAAATCAAGCCAAGCGTTATTGAATCTAAATATAGAGTTATGATTGACCCAGGACACGGCGGTTCTGATTCTGGTGCGATTAGAGAAAATACAGACGAAAAAGCAATTAACCAAGCAATTGCAAAAATGGTTGTTAATAATTTGAAAGATGAAAAAATAGCAGTTTGGACAACAATTCCATACGACAAGACAGTATCTTTGCAAGAACGTGTTGAATATGCAGAAAAAATTCAACCCGATATTTATGTTTCAATCCACTCTAATTCTAGTATGAAACCAGATATTAAGGGTGTTGAGGTTCATTGGTGGAGAGAAGATAGTTTTGAGCTTGCTCAATATTTAAGACGCCATTTAGCAGACGAGAGAAATCTCAAAAAATGGGACACATTAGATAGAGGTTTGTTTAAGTCTCAATTTTATGTTATAAATCATACTACAATGCCTGCTATTTTAATTGAAGTTGGCTTTATGTCTAACAAAGATGAGCTTAAAAATTTGAAGAACAAAAAAGTTCAAAAAGAAATGGCAGAGGCAATAACTGAGGGTATTTTAGAATACTTAAAGAAAAGAGGAAAGTAATTGGTGGCAAATAATATAAAATATTCAAAAACAAAAATTGGAGTTTTTGATTCTGGCGTTGGAGGTTTGAGTATTTTAAAAGTTTTAAAATCTCAAATGCCTAATGATGATTTTATTTATTTTGGCGACACAAAAAATGTTCCTTATGGCTCTAAATCTAAAGAAGAAATCATAAATTTTGGGCTTGATACTCTTAAATTTCTTGATAAAAAGGGCGTTGAAAATGTTGTTATAGCTTGCAATACATCATCTGCACTTGCGTTTGAAGCTTTAAAAAGTAGCTATCCTAAAATGAATATTTTTCCTCTTATTCAAACTGTTGCACCTAAGCTTTCAAAGTTTAATAAAATAGCCGTTTGGGCAACTAATGGAACTGTTAAAAGTGGAAAATATAAAGAAGAAATTTTAAAAAATAATCCTAATGCTGAGGTTTTTGAAATTCCTTGCCCAGATTTTGTTGGAATTGTTGAAAATAGCCTTTATGAGGATGAAAAATCAATAGAATTGGTTAATAAAACATATATAGACACTCTAAAATTAACGCCAGAAAAAATAATTTTAGGTTGCACTCATTATCCTTATTTAATAAAAATGATTAAAGATGTTAATTCTGAAATTTTTATAGACCCAGCTAGTGTTTTTGTTGATGAAATAAAAGCTTCATTTTCTAATTATAATAAGACTGAAACTTTTGGCAGAGTTGAGTTTTTTGTGTCTAGCGAACCTAGTAAATTTATTCAAAATGCAAAACCATTTTATGAAATAAATGAAAGAGTTGATTTGGTTTAACAAATTGCCAATTTACCATGTCTATTGTAAAATTTAGCTATCAATGGGGCGAAATGACAAACGAAGTTAAAATATATAACAGAGAAGATTTATTAAAAAAACTCACTCAAGAGAGTTTTTATATTGATGAAAAAACTTTGAATAATTATCTTAAAGAGCTTAAAATTGAAGCTATTTTTGAAGATAAAAATAATGTAGAATTTTTTGATTCAACTTCGCTAGAAAGAATCATTGAGCTTATTAAAAATCAAAGAAAAGTTATTTTAGATAATTCTAAAGCACAAAGCGAAAGACAGGATAAAATTAGAACAAAGCTTCTTCCTGCTGATTTTGATTTGAACGAATTAGCTATAAGTCAGGCAAATAATTTAAAATTAGATATTTCGGAAAAAACTTTGGATATGGTTGCAAAAGAAATTTCTAAAAAAATTGTTCGCCAAGTTAATCATCTTTTCTCTGGTGATAATTTAAAAGATGGCAACCTTACTCTTTTTATTGAAGAAAATAAAAGATTAACTTTGAAATTAAAAATGCTTGAAGACGAAAATGAGCTTTTAAAGAAAAGATTAGACGAAGAAAAATCCAACTATAAACCATCATTTTTTGGGCTTTATAAGTATGTTGGAAAGAAAAAGGATAGATAATGAACATAATTATAATGCTTTTGTTAATAAGTTTATTAATTATTGTTCATGAGCTTGGACATTTTTTGGCTTCAAAAATGTTTGGGCTAAGAATTTCTAAATTTGGCTTAGGGCTTCCATTTGGACCAACTTTATATAAAAAGAAATTTGGACACACAACATTTATTATTCACTCTTTTCTTTTAGGAGGCTATGTTTCTTTTCCAGATGACAATGCTCCAGAGAATAAAAAAGAGTTTGATGACGAAGATGAAGAAAAACTTCCAGACGATTCTCCAATGCTTTTTAAAAACAAAAATGGTTTGCAACAAGCAATTATCTTATCTGCTGGCGTTTTCTTTAATGTTGTGTTTGCAATAGTTCTAACTTTTGCAACTGCATTATATTATGGCAAGCTTCCAAGTGGAGATTATGAAGTGAAGGTCCATAGCGTGGTGAGTGCGAAAGACACTTCAAATGTTGCCAAAAAAGGCATTAAAACGGGAGATATTGTCTATTCTTTGAATGGAATAAAAATAACTACTTATCAGCAATTTTTCTTTATTGTTCAAAATTCAAAGCCATTTGATGGCTATGTTTCAAAAGCAGACAGAGATAAAGTTTTAGCTGAAATAATTAAATTAAATAACTTGAAAGACGAAAATGAAACTTTAAAAATAGGCGAAAAATTGCTTTTTCCAACTGCTCAAAATGAAGAAAAATTTGTTGTTGATGATGATACTTCAAAAGGCTTTAAAACCTATAAAAACAAACAAATTAAGTTAAATAAGAATGAATTAATTTTAAATAAAGAATTGAGAGGCAAAAAAAGTGCTGTTTTAACTATTGAAACAACTCCAATTTCTTTAGCAAACGCAATTTCAGATACTTACAAACCTATTGATATGGTTGTTTTAAGAGGTGGTAAAAAAGTTGAATTTAAAAATCTTATTCCAGATTCAAATGGCGTTTTTGGAATTAGAACGACATACAAGCAATTTGACACAAAAATCAACTCTCCGAAAGAGGCATTTTTGGCAACCAACAAATACATAATTGATAACACAAGGTTAATGCTTTCTGGGCTTTGCCAATTGGTTACTGGCAAAATTTCAATGAAAGATATGCATGGTATTGTTGCAATAACAAAAATTGGTGGCGACATAATTGAAAAAAGAGGCTTTATGGATGGGCTTTTGTTGACATCATTAATCAGTATAAACCTTGCAATATTTAATATTCTTCCAATTCCAGCTTTAGATGGTGGTCAATTATTTTTCTTAATTTTAGAAAAAATTACAAGAAGAAAATTTGATGAAAGTGTTATGGAAAAGATTAATTCTGCGTTTTTCTATGCACTTTTACTCTTAATGATTTTTATTGTTTTTAACGATATTTCTGCAATAATAACCAAAAAGTTTTAGCCTTGTCATAAATTGGGCAATGTGCTTTAATAGAGTATATAGGTTAGGATTTTTATTATGTTTTTAAACAAAACTTTGACAATGATTCTTGCAGGTGGACAAGGCAAGAGGCTTTTTCCTTTAACAAGGGATAGGGCAAAACCAGCTGTTCCATTCGGTGGAAGATACAGAATTATAGACTTTGTTCTGAATAATTTTGTAAACTCTGGCTTTTATAAAATCAAAGTTTTGACTCAATATAAATCAGATAGTTTAAACCAACACATTTCTCGTGGTTGGTATTTATCTAATTCAATTGACCATTATGTTGACCTTGTTCCTGCTCAAATGAGAACAGATGGCAATTGGTATAAAGGAACTGCAGACGCCATTTATCAAAATATGAATCAAATTAAAGATGGTGGCTATCACACTGTTTGCGTTTTTGGTGGCGACCATATTTAC
The DNA here is from genome assembly GCA_045536045.1 of Candidatus Gastranaerophilales bacterium. Classification (GTDB taxonomy): domain Bacteria; phylum Cyanobacteriota; class Vampirovibrionia; order Gastranaerophilales; family Gastranaerophilaceae; genus RGIG1918. The sequence continues at coordinate 2,518 of JAZSMU010000121.1, read as the reverse complement.
AGAATGGATGTTCGCCAAAAATTTAATTATCATATAAACAAAAAAGCAGATTTAACAATTTCTGCAATCCCTGTTCCTATTGAAATTGCTTCGGAATATGGAATTATGGAAGTTGATGACAATTGGAGATTAATTGGTTTTAAAGAAAAGCCAACCGAAACTCCAAAACATATCCCTGGCGACCCAACAAAATGTCTTGCTAGTATGGGAAATTATATTTTTGATGCCGAAGTTTTAGAAGAAGTTTTGGAAATGGATGCTAAAGATGAAAATTCTTCTCATGACTTTGGCAAGAATGTCATTCCTCTTATGCTAAAGCTTAAAAAAGATGTTTTTGTATATGATTTTGCAAAAAATGAAATAAGTGGAATGCACCCAGCTGAACGTGGCTATTGGAGAGATGTGGGAAATGTTGATAGCTATTGGCAAGCGAATATGGACCTTTTGGTTTATGAGCCTGAATTAGACTTATATTCAAAAGAATGGCCACTTCGCACATATAACTATAATTACCCTCCTGCAAAATTTATTTGGGACGAAGAAGGGCGTATTGGCAAAGCTACCAATTCTTTAGTTTCTGAAGGTTGCATAATTTCTGGTGGCTCAATATCAAATTGCGTTTTATCTCCAAAAGTTAGAATCAACAGCTACTCATCTGTTTCTGACTCAATTTTGATGGAAAATGTTGAAATTGGTAGATACTCTAAAATTTCAAAAGCAATTATTGATAAAAATGTTGTTATTCCACCATATACTGAAATTGGGCAAAATAAAGATGATGACCTTGCACGTGGGTTCTATATTTCGCCAAACGGTGTTGTTGTTGTTCCAAAAGGTGCTAAACTTTAACAACAATAGATAATTTAAACCATTCATAAAGCCAATCTTTTTTCATAAGGTTGGCTTCATTTATTTCTTTATAATGCCAAGATTTGATAATTTTTTTAAGACACAAATTATCCATATTATTTTCAAAATTATCCCGAATTTTGTATGGTTTTAGGCTTTTTGCAATAGTTATGTTTTTAAATAATTTTCTAATTTGAATTTGTTCCATTTTTCTTTTATAAATTTCAAGAGCAAAAATTTTTCCCCAAAGCTCTTTTTTAGGGTTTAAATTCAATATTTTTTTAGGTGCTTTATAATAATTTTTATTGTTTAGCTTATGGATTACAAAATAAGAATTAGAAAATTTACAGTATTCTAAAAATCCATTTTCTTTAAGCTTAAAAATAGAATGCCCTACTCTATCTTGCATATTTTTGCTAAATTTAGAGTTTCTTCCTTGAATTTTTAATTCTTTTTTCCCTCTAAAATTCAAAATATCTTGTGGTTTTATATCGCCCATTTTATCTTCATCGCACATATTAAAAATGCTGATTAACGAGTCAAAATCATAATCATAAAAATCTAAATAAATATCAGGGATTAAAATATTTTCCATAACAACCAAGCCTTTTTTAAAGTTTATCCTCTAAATTTAATCTAGGCTCAAAAGTTTAGATTTTTTTAACAATTAAATTTTATATGCTTTTTGTCTGAATAATAGATAACCGATAATAGAGAGTGCGATAACAGGAAGCCAAGCTGCCCAAAATGCAGCAATAATTTTTGATTCGCCAAGACTAACACATACTGCTCTTATGACAAAATAAATGAAAATAATTGCAATTGAGAACAATAAACCTCTGTTGTAGCGTATTCTAGGTGGTGTAACGCCAAGTGGAATACCCACAAGGGCAAGAGGGATGGCACTTAGAGGAAGAGCAATTTTGTCCCAGAGCTGAACCTTATATTCCATTCTTGTTTTGTCATCAAAATCTGGGTTGTTTCTGTTTTTGTGCAAAAACATTGCTAATTTTATAAAGTTATATTGATTTGTGTTTTCTCTTGCTAGTTTTGTGATGTTTTCTAGCCCAAAGTTTACAACAGAATTTTCAAACAAAGCTGTGTTTAAAGTTTTTTCGCCCTTGGATAGAGTATAAATAACCCCATTGTTGAAAATCCAACCTTCTCTATCTGCTCCACCTTCTTTTGCTTGGATAATTTGAACAACATCATCTTTGGACATATCAACAATTGTGATGTTATTCAGTTTTTTATCTTTACATTTTTGAACATACAACAGTCTTTTTAAGCTTGTTCCACCTTTTGTTTCTTTAAGGGTGTAATTTGTTTTGCCTTCGGGAACATGTTTTTGTTGGAGTGCATAAATTGCAAGCTGTTTAGATTGCATACTTGTTGTTGGGACTATAAATTCATTAATAAAAACGCCAGCAAACGCAGCTACTATTGCAAAAAACATAATTGGTTTAGATAATCTTTCAACTCCGATCCCACAAGATTTAAAAATTGCAATTTCAGAGTTTGTGCTAAGCTTATTAACTGTCATAATTGCTGCCAAAAGTGTTGAAATTGGTATTGAGCTAACAAAAACATATGGCAAATTTAAAACTATCATCATTAAAGCCATATAAGTTGGAATACCAGCCCCAGCTGCTTCTTTAATTGTTTGGGT
>JAZSMU010000099.1:0-7069 GCA_045536045.1 Candidatus Gastranaerophilales bacterium | reverse complement strand
ATTTTGAAGTTTTTAACCCTGCCTTTATGAAAGATTTTGAAAACATTGAATTTGTTATTATTAAATTAAAGACAAACAAGCCATTTAAGGGGTATACATTAATTTCTGATGATTCTCAATTTCTTTTTGCGCCAGACTCATGTTTAAGAAAAACAGAGCTAGAAGATGTTGTATTTGAAAAGAAATATGATGTTTGGACATCTGATGAAATTGAAGCACGCTATTTGATTACAACTTCTTTTATAAAAAGATTAAATGGAATAAGAAATGTCTTTTTGGCAGATAAAATTAATTGTGTTTTTAGAGATGATTTCGCGTACTTTATCTTTAATAAAGAAAATGCTTTTGAAGTTTATAATCCTGCTAGACCTGTAACTGATTTTTCTCAATATACAACACTTTTAGAGCAACTTATTGCAATATATCAACTAATAGACAAACTAAAATTAGAGCAAAAAATACACTTATAGGCAATTTTTGGACAATTTTTGTTTTATCTAATGTATGAAGTTGGATGATGTAAGTATTATTAATAAGCTTTCTTCTATTGAAAAGCCTAAAATATCTGAAAATAACAAAGTTTATCTTCTAGACCCTGCAATTGAGGCTTATGCAACAGACCCATCTATGGGCTACCAACTTAATTCATCTTTAAGAAACTCGCAAAAGCTTTTATACCCATTGTATAAATTGGCAAAAGCCTTAGATGCGCTTTTCTATTCAGGCCATTCAACTACATCAGCTCCAATTAAAGTGTATAGGGGCATTTCCTATGACTCAACACCAGGTTATGAAAAAGATGTTGAAAATATTAAAAATATTCTAAATTGCAAAAATGGCGAAACAACATTTATTGATAAAGGTTTTGTTTCAACTTCAACAAGCTTGGAAGTTGCAAAGAAATTTGCTGGAAAAAATGGCGTTGTTATGGAGATTAATTTGCCAGCAGGTGTTAAATATATTGATGTTTTTCGTTCTTTTTCTGATGCTGATATATATCATAGATACGCAAAATCTGAGTGCGAATATTTACTTCCAAGAAATTCAAAATTTAAAATTGTTGAAAAAGAAAATAATGGCATTATAAAAGTTGAATATATGGGAGAAGTTTTCCCAAAAGATGCTTTAATTAGCAGAACTGAGCTCAATTAATTAATTTTAAATAGCAAATTTTCAGCTTTACTGTTTTTTATTTGTTATGAAAATAAATAGCATTAACAACAAAATTTGTCCTTCTTTTTTGCGTTTGCCCGATAAAGCTCAAAAATCAAATACACTTTCTTTGTATGCCCAAGACTATGTTTCAGACCCTCATATTGGCTATTCTTTAAATAAATCTTTAAGAAGTTTTAAACCTATTTCTTCTTCTGAATATAAAACCATGAAAGAATTAGATTCTTTATTTTTTGCTCAATCTTCAAAAACAGAACGCCCTGTTAAGGTATATAGAGGCATTAATTTCGCAACATTAAACAAAGATGATGTTTTATTTAATGAATTTAAAGATTTGCTTGAGGGAAAAACATATTTCAAAACTTATACAGACAGAGGTTTTGCTTCAACAACAACTGAATTTGAAGTTGCAAAAAGGTTTGCAGGAAGAAACGGAGTTGTTTTAGAAATTAATCTTCCAGCTGGTGCTGATTATCTTGATATTGAAAAAGTCTTTAAAAATTCAAATTGCAAAGATGATTTTGCATTAAACGAACATGAATATCTACTTCCAAGAAATTCAAAATTTTTACTCACTTCTCCAGTTAATAGAAATGGAGTTGCTAAAGTTGAATATTTAGAAGAAGTTTTCCCAAAAGAAGAACCAAGAGTTGATGTTGATAAATATTAATTAAGCACCAATTCTGTGGATTCTAATAAGCAGGACCAAGCTTTGCAACTATTTTTGCTTTTCCTCTCTTGATTAAATTTTTCGTTGTTGTTGTCTTTTTACTAGAATATTTTGTGGATTAGATAGTATGATAGAGCAGATATTAATATGCAGGCTGGAATTGTTAAAACCCAAGCTACAACAATATTTCCAACAACTCTCCATTTAACTGCGTGTGCGTGAAATGTTGTTCCAACTCCCATAATTGAAGTTGAAATAACATGAGTTGTGCTCAATGGAATACCAAGATGTGAAGCTATTAAAATTAATCCAGCAGCAGCACCTTCTGCAGCAAAGCCGTGAATTGGCTTTAGTTTAATGATTTTATGCCCCATAGTTTTAATGATTTTCCAGCCACCATTCATTGTTCCTGCTGCCATAGTTAGGGCACAAGTAATAATTACATAAATTGGTATTTCAAATTCGCCATTTCCACTTGTTTGTAAAACTCCACCAGCAATTAGTGCAAGCGTGATTATACCCATAGTTTTTTGTGCGTCGTTTGAACCGTGGCTTAGTGCCATCAGGGCTGATGAAATTAATTGTAATTTTCTGAATTTTTTATTAACTGAATCTGGGTTTGCTTTAAAAATTATAATTATCCAAGCAATTAAAAGCATTAAGAAAAATCCAACAACAAAACCTAAAACAGGTGAACCAAACATAGGGTATAGAACTTTTTGAGTTAAGGTGTCTAAATGAATTGAGTCAATTCCTGCTTTAACTAAAGCTGCACCCAAAAGCCCACCAATTAATGCGTGTGATGAGCTTGATGGAAGCCCAAACCACCAAGTTATTAAATTCCAAATAATTGCTGCCAATAATGCGCATAAAACAACAGTTAAGGTAACTATTTCTGCGTTAATAATTCCTGAGCCTATTGTTTTTGCAACGTGTGTTCCCATTAGAGCACCAGCAAAATTTAAAAGAGCACTAAAAAATACTGCTTGTTTTGGAGATAACACTTTTGTTGAAACAACTGTTGCAATTGCATTTGCACAATCGTGAAAACCATTTATAAATTCAAAAATTAATGCTAGAAGCACTACTGAGGCAAGTAAAATAATTGTCATAACTCACCTCTATGATTGCTTCAGAACAATATTTAAAATTGTGTCTGTTACGAAATAACAAGCATCTAGTGCGTTTTCAATTTCTTTATAGATATCTCTAAGTTTGATGACATCTAGTGCGTCATATTTTCCTGAAAATAAATCATGAATTGCGCGTCTATGGATTTCATCCCCAATAGATTCAATTTCTTTCATTTCAATATTGATTTTAGTAATTTTTTCTGTGTCTGAAACTTTTTTAAATTCTTGTGCTAATTCAGATAGTTTATTAACTGCCTTAAGCAACACTTCTGCTTGTTCTTTCATTTCGTTTGTATAAACATTAATCATATAAACTTCAAGATTTAGGCAGGCTTTTGCAATTTTTTTGTTAATTTTATTCAATTGAACTGCAATTGTTTGAATATCTTCCCTTTCAATTGGGGTAATGAAGCTTTTGTTTAATAATTTCAAAATAGCTTTATAGGAAACTTTACCTTTTTTCTTTAGTGTTATTGCTTGTTCTCTGTATTCTTCAGAGAATGAATTTTTCATAATTTCGTTATAAAGTTCAGCTGTTTTAATGCATGCTGTTGCACTTTCTTGAAAATGAGTGAAGAATAATTTGTCTTCGGGGGGCATAATGTATGATAATAAATTAAAATTTGGCATTTTTTGTCCTCCTTTTCCTATTTCTCCACTTTAATTTTATTTTAAATATATTTAAAGGCAAGCTGAAAAAATTACGATTATTTTTTGTAAACAACAAAGCCAAAACGCTTGTTAATGTAAGCAAAATGGTTGCTTGAAATTTCGCCCAATTTTTTGTATTCAATCCCTAATTTTCTAAACAATTCCTCTTGAGCATGAGCCTCTTTTTCTCCTTGATTAATAATTAGCATTTGCCCATTTTGGTTTAATAAATCATAAGAGTGAGATAACATTTTTTCTGGACAAAAATATTTCATAGGAAGCCCCCAAAGCTTGTGTGGATTTTTTAGAACAAATGGCAAAAACCAAATTATATAGTCATATTTTCCTTTTAAATCAAGCAAATTTCCTGCAATATAATTCATATTATCAAGATTTTTTGTGTAAAATTTTGCAACTTCCATCCTGTTGTAGAAATTTGAATATAGCCTGTATGCGTCTATTTCAACACCATCAATAGAAAAATTTTTATATAATTTTGAAAAGAAATTATGCTCTCCTTTAGCGTAAAACCAATTTTTTGTGCCAATATCTAAAACCCTAATTTCATCTTTTTCAACTTTTTGAAAATATTGCCCCAAAACATCTTCCGTGTATAAGTTTTCCTTTTCATTTCTTTCAATTAAATCAGGATTTTTTTCAACAAAATTCTTCCTAGAAACCCTAATTAAATTCCTTAAATAAAAGTCTATAATGTTTTTTAATTCCATGAGCATAGGAAAATTATAACATTGACTCCTGAAATTCTTGATAAATTTTTATCAAATCATTATCTAAAAATTCTAATGCTCTGTTCTTAATGTCTTCTGGAACTGGATAATACGCTTCTGCAATGCTTCCTGCGATGGCTGTTAAAGTATCTGAATCGCCACCTAAAGATACTGCGAGCCTAATTACTTCTTCAAAACTACCACCTTCTAAAAAAGCTGTTATAGCTTGAGGAACAGTCTCTTGACAACTTTCAACGTGATGATAGGTTGGTCTTATTTCATCACAAGTTTTAGATAAATCGTAAGCATATTTTTTCATAATATAATTTTTGATTTCGCTTTTTGTTTTACCATTTCTTGCTAGAAAAATTGCACATGCAACGGCTTGAGCGCCTTTTATACCTTCTGGGTGATTATGTGTTGGAAGAGCAGAAATTTTTGCAAATTTTTCAACATCTTCTAAGTTATCAAAAAACCAAGCGACAGCAGAAACTCTCATTGCTGAGCCATTCCCATAGCTATTATATGGCTTGGGAGCATTGGAACATAACCAACGTTGGAAATTATAACCATAGCTCATATATGGATATTCTCTTCCTAATTTTTGCATAGATTTTGTTATTTCTTCATATGTTTTTTCTGGGTCTTTTTTGCCATTTAAAAGACCTTGAGCAACTGCAAGAGTCATTATTGTGTCATCTGTTATGCCAGAAATTTCTGAAAACAAAGGAAAATCTGTTGTTTTGATGTTAAATTCATCAAATTCATATGGACTTCCAACAATATCGCCAATAATTGCACCTAACATAAATCAATTCCTCTACTATGATTTTAAAACTTAATAATCAATAGTTTTAACAAGCCATTTTTTAAACAACAAACCACTCCTTTTATCGGTAAAATTTAAATCTCTGTAATTAATTTGAAAATCGATTTCTTCTTGATTTTTCATTTTAATGAGAGAATAATGTATTGAATTCGCAGGAATATCAAAACAATATAAAGTTTTATTTATATTATCATTTAATACCAAAGTCCAATCCTCTTTTAAATGATTAACCTTTGGATTAACCCAATACACATCTTGTGTTGCATTTTTTGAAGGAATATTGAAAGTAACATTTACATTATATCCTTTACTCTTGCAAATATTTTTAATATCTTGTCTTGATAGATTAACTTTACTTTTTGGGGAAGTAGTAGTTTCTTTAAGTACTAATATTTGTTTTTTTGTTCCATTTTCAATTTTTTCTTTTTGATAGCCTTTATGTTTTTGACCAGAAAATATCTTTGCGTGCTTTTTGTTTATTAAAGTTTCATTATTGCAAACTGTATTTTCATTTGTCTCATAATTATTGCATACATTAAGTAATTGAATTGAACGCATAAATAACTCTGAAGTATCGGCTATACAATTAAGCTTGTCTAGCAGCGGTGTTAATATCTTACTTTTAAAATCAGAATTTGCTATAACTACGAATTCAAAATTAAAACCATTATTTTTCATATAGCTTTCAACTTGTTCAATTTTTTCTTTCAAATCAAATATGACCACAGGGTTTATTTTAGGTGAAAGAAAGTAAATTTTTCCAGTTTTAATATTGAATTGCATATACAAAACAAGAGCAGAGCGTAAAAGCTTTTTTTGAATTCTTTCAATTGTTTCTTGCGTTGAACCATAATTTAAACCATTTTCATGATATGCAATATCCACTGCATGATATTCACAGTTGTTATTATTAAAAGAAACTCCTAGTGCATCGAGTTCTGCTTGCTTGATTAATTGTTCTAAATTTGAATTATTTTTAAAAACAGGAAAATGTATTTTTATATTTTCATACAAAGTTTTTGCTTCTTCTGAATTATAACCCTCCCAACAATTTGAGACCTTCCAATTTAACTGCACAAGTTGACATTTTTCAATATGTCTAAGCCAAGATAAAACAAGAGATTCACCCATTTCAATTTTCATACTCAACTCCTTTTTTTCATGTTACCATAAAAATAGAACATATTATATTTTACAATTTTACAATGACAAAAACGGTCATATATTTTACTTTCACTGTCTGACTTTTGAATTTTAGTTGTCCAAAATTCTCAATTTTACACTTAAATCTCGTTTCGCAGTTAGTTTTTCTCAACCTGCAAGACTATGGGCACTTTTTTGCAACAAAAAACCTCTCGTAAAGAGAGGTTAATTGGCTGGGACAGAAGGATTCGAACCTCCGAATGCCTGGACCAAAACCAGGTGCCTTACCGCTTGGCGATGTCCCAATTTGGTATAACATTATATTATTCTAAAAAGGCGAATTGTCAAGAAAAAATCTTGTTGAAAAATTGTCTTAAATTTGCTAGATTTGTTTTGAGATGCTAAAAGTGAGCACTTGGAAGCTTGCTTTAGCGGGCGACAAGTGCGAACTTGTTAGTTTTATATTTGAAAACTTTACAAAATTGGGACGTGGCACTCTGCCGAAGAAAGCTAACTAAATGTTAGGTTTCTGAGAGGTGGTAGCGTACTTGAGGGCAATTGAGCCTAGAAATACTTTTCTTGGCAAAATGCACCTGAGCTTTGGTGTGTGCAGTGCGTAGGCGGTTGCAATGAGCAAGCGACAAGCACTAAACCGTACCAGCTACCAAGCTACTAAATTGAAAATTTAATAAAATCGGGACGTGGCGCAGCTTGGTAGCGTACTACCTTGGGGTGGTAGGGG
>JAZSMU010000116.1:0-9526 GCA_045536045.1 Candidatus Gastranaerophilales bacterium | reverse complement strand
AGTGGGTCTTCTTCTTTAAAAAAAGCAAACAATTCTTTATTTAGTCCCATATAGCAAAATGTTTCTTCAACAGGGTGAGGATATTCAAGAGTTACCAAAAGAATATCAAAATCAAAGTTTTTAATATCATCCAGCTTCATTGCAGGCTTACCTTCATACACCGTTGGTTCTTTAAATCTTTTATCAACATATCCAACAATGTTTAGCTTTTCTTTTAGAGAAAATTTTTCATCTAATCTAGAAAAAGCCCTGCCAACTCCATATACCAAAACTTTTTTATCTTTAATTTCATCTAGCTTTTGACAAATACGAGTGCAATAAATTTCGCTATCAAACTTTGCGTCTATATAATCTTTAGGCATACCAAATCTCCATCATATAAAATGATTCTAACAAATAATGTGCTTTATGCAAATTGTAACAATAGACGCTTATTTTGCCTCAAACATATCTTTTCCGACATTGCATAATGGACATTCAAAATCATCAGGTAGGTCTTCAAATTTTACTCCTGCAGCAATTCCTGCTTCTTCGTATCCTACTTCTTCATCATATTCCCAATTACACACTGTACATACATAAACTGCCATAATTTCCTCCTAGTTTAATTTCTCAAAATCTGATGCCCCATGTTTGCAGATAGGACAAATATAATCACTTGGTAGTGGGTCGCTTTCATAGATATACCCACAAATTTTGCACACCCAACCTTTTTTCTCTTCTAGCTTATTATTTGGATTTGGTTTAACGTGTTTAAAATAATAATCATAAGTTAAAGATTGAGCATTTGAAACACTTTTTGCCATATAAACTTCAGCAATAAACATTGTATGAGTGCCCAAATCAATAGAATTTACAACTTTTGCACTATAATAGGCATTTGCAAATTTGTCTATAGCATAAATTCCATTTTCAAGTCTTATTTTTTCTTCAAAGTTTTCAAATTTGTCAGCGTTTCTTCCTGTTTGGAAACCAAAGTTTTCAAAAACAGAAAATGGCGTTTCAACACTCAAAACAGAAACATTAAATTCTTTAGATTTTTCAATTAAATCGTGAGTATAATTTTGTTTATTAACAGTTACAGAAATTTGAAGTGGTGAATCTGTAAGCTGTTGCACGGTGTTTATTATGCAAGCATTATCCTTATCTTGATGTTTTGTTGAAAGAACAAATAACCCATAAGAAATTGAAAACACTGAAGTTTTATCAATTTTTGAAACATCTTTTTGTTCAGCTTTTGGGAAAATTGAATCTGCCAGAGCTTTTGCCATTTCTTTAATTTCTTCAACATTAGATTTTTTAACAGAAGAATTAATTGAAATTCCCTTCTCTAAAATTGTTGTATTTTTAAGGTTAGACAATAATTCTCTCATTTTAGATTGAGCAAATAATGCCCAAGAACCATTTTCAATTAAAGCAAAAGTTCTATTTTGAAGATTATGAGCAACTAAATAACGAACAAAAGTGTCCATTGGTGTAAATATTTCAGCATTATAAGTTGGGCTTGCAAGCACAATATGAGAACATCTAAAAGCTTCTGCTAAAACATAAGATGGATGAGTTATTGAAACATCAAACATTTTGATATTTTTAACTCCCAACTTGGCAAGCTCGCTTGCTAAAATTTCGGCTGAATTTTTAGTGTTGTCATATATTGAAGCATAAGCAACAAGCACCGTTTTTTCTTCAGGAGTATATGTTGCCCAATTAATATATTTATCAACATAATGAGAAATATTTTTTCTCCAAATAAAGCCATGCAGTGGGCATATCATATCTATTTCTATCTTTGAAGCTTTTTTTAATAATGATTGAACTTGATTACCATATTTTCCAACAATATTTGTGTAATATCTTCTAGCTTCATCCATAAAGCGACCATCAAAATCAACTTCATCAGCAAAAATATTACCAGATATTGCACCAAAAGTTCCAAAAGCATCTGCTGAGAATAAAATTTTATCAACAGTATCATAAGTAACCATGACTTCTGGCCAGTGCACCATAGGGGCAAAAACAAAAGTTAGTTTATGGCGTCCTGTTTCTAAAATATCACCTTCAGCAACAATTTGAAATTTAAGATTTTTAGGAAGCTCAAAGAAATTTTTAAGCATTCCTTCTGTTTTTTTGTTGCAAACAAGAGTCAAATTTGGATATTTTTCAACCAAATTAGATATTTGAGAGCAATGGTCAGGCTCCATATGTTGAACAATTAAATAATCAAGATTTCTACCATTTAAGCCAGCCTTAACATTTTCAAAAAATTCATCCGAAACAGCTCTTTCAATTGTATCTAGCAAAACTGTTTTTTCATCTAATAATAAATATGAATTATATGAAACACCAGCAGGAATTGGGTAAATGCTTTCAAAAAGTGCAAGTTTTCTAGTGTTTGCACCAACCCAAAGTAAATCCTCTTTTATTTTTATAATATTTTGCATAATTATTCCTCTTACAAAAATATTTTATCATAAAATTATGCTAAAATTATTCTATGCCAAAAGTTTCAGTTATAGTTCCAATATTTAACACAGAAAATTATCTTGAAGAATGCTTAAATTCAATTAAAGAGCAAACCTTAAAAGATATTGAAATAATCTGCGTAAATGACGGCTCAACAGATAGTTCAGAAGAAATAATTAAAGGTTTTTGTAAATCCGACCCTCGTTTTAAACTCATTAATCAAAAAAACAAAGGGCAATCAACTGCACGCAACAGAGGAATTAGAGAGGCTAAAGGCGAATTTATTGCGTTTGTTGATAGTGATGACAAAATAGAAACTAACATGCTTGAAATTTTGCTTCAAAATGCAAAGAAAAACAAAGCAGAAATTTCAATGTGCTCAGTTAATGTTTTTAACGAATCCGAAATTAAAAAAGATTCATATTTGAATTTAGATATTCTTCCAAATGAGCTTGAGGACAAGAGTTTTCAAGCAAAAGACACTAGGGAAATATTATTTAAAATCCCTGTTGTTCCTTGGAATAAAATTTATAAAACTTCATTTTTGAAAGAAAACAATATTTATTTTGAAGAGGGAATAAATTTTGAAGATAATTTGTTTTTCATAAAAACTTTTTTACTTGCAAAAAATATAGTTTTCACAAAACTCCCACTATATAATTACAGGGAAAATTCCCAAACTTCATATTCAAAAAAGGGAAGAAAAGACCATAAAAAGCTAGATTTTTTCACTCTCTACAAGCTTCAGAAAAAATTTCTTAAAGAAAATGGTTTTTATAAAAATTACAAAAAAAGTTTTGAATACTCAAAAAAACAAGAATTATTTTATTGGTTTAATAAAATTGAAAACAAAAGTATTCGCATAATTTATTTTGTAAAACTAATGTTAAATTTTCCACATGAAACAGCGAAAAAGTTTTGCCCAATTTATAACTTTATTCAAACAAAAATTAGACAAAAACAAATTCTTTCACTTCTTAAAAATAAAAAAATTGCATTTAGAGGTGCAAATGAAGACCTAGAAAATGTTTTAGCTCATAAAAAACTTCAAAATAACTCAAACATTTTAGGAATTATTGATAAAAACCCAAACAAAATTGGAGAAAAAATATTTAATTATAAAATTTCAAACTACGACATATTAAATAGCCAAAATCCAGATATAATGGTTCTTTCAACTAATTCTATTTTTAATTTTGACAAAATAGTTGAAAAAGAATTAAAAGAAATAAATAAAAATATTCAACTAGAAACAACTATTTTTAATATTCAAAAAGATTAAATTCTTGCCAATATTAAACGAAAAATATATACTAAAAATATGTCTGAAATGCTTATTATATTTGCCATAATTGCATTTAGTTGCGTTATTGCAAACACAATTTCAAGAAAACACGGCATGCCTGCACTTTTGTTATTTATGTGCGTGGGTATGCTTTTTGGTTCAGATGGAATTTTTAAAATTTCTTTTGAAGATTATAGAATATTGCAAAATGTTAGCACTATAGCTCTTGTTTTTATCATTTTCTATGGTGGTTTTTCAACAAAATGGCAAACTGCAAAGCCCGTAATTAAAGAGGCAACGCTATTATCAACTGTTGGAGTTTTGTTAACAGCACTATTTACTTGTGCGTTTTGCTATTATGCACTTCATTTAACTTTCCCAGAAAGCTTCCTGATTGGTGCAACAATAAGCTCAACAGACGCTGCTTCTGTGTTTTCAATTTTAAGGTTTAACAAACTAAACTTAAAATATTCAACAGCACCAATTTTAGAGCTTGAAAGTGGTAGTAACGACCCATTTTCATACATGTTAACTCTTATTGGAATTGCAATTTACTTAGGTAAAGGCTTTGAAACCTTGCCTATGCTTTTTGTTAAACAAATAATTTTTGGAATTATTGTTGGTGTAATTTTTGCAGGAATTTCTATTCTTCTTCTTAAAAAAACCAATTTAATAAACTCTGCTGGGCTTTCAATTTTCCTAATTGCAGGTGCTTTATTTACATTTGCAATTGCAGATATTCTTCAAGGAAACGGACTTTTAAGTGTTTACATTTTGGGTATTATTTTAGGTAACGCAAAAATTCAAGACACAAAAATTCTTGTTAATTTCTTTGATAATATAACATTTATGGCTCAAGTTCTAATCTTCTTTATGCTTGGGCTAACTGCACTTCCACACAACATTCCAAACATTTTCCTTGTTGGTGGTGCAATATTTTTATTCTTAACATTTGTTGCAAGACCTCTTGCAGTTTTTGCCTTAATGGCACCATTCAAAGCAAAATTTAACCAATGCATAATAATTTCTTGGGCAGGCTTAAGAGGTGCTGCTTCAATTGTGTTTGCTGCTGCAGTTGTTGCTGGAGCAACATTACCTGAAAAATATGACTTATTTCATATCGTGTTTTTAATTGCACTTTTATCAGTTTCAATTCAAGGAACACTTTTGCCATATCTATCTAGAAAATTTGATATGATAGATGACAAATCTGATGTTAGAAAAACATTCAACGACTATCAAGAAGAGCTTGCATTCTCTTTAATTGAAATGAAAATAGACAAAGACCACATCTGGAAAAATAAAAAAATTAAAGACATTATGTTTCCAGAAAATACTCTTGCAATTTCTGTTAAAAGAGGAGAAGAAAGCCTTATTCCAAATGGCGAAACAGAAATTCTTGAAGGCGACCATATCATTCTAAATTCACCACTTTATAATTCAAAAGCAGGTGCTTTAGATGAAATTTTAATCAATAAAAAGCACAAATGGAAAGACAAGAAAATTTCAGAAATTGACCTTGGAGCAAACAAGCTTATTGTTATGATTTCAAGAAATAATAAAACGATTATCCCAAAAGGAAAAACTCTTATAAAAGAGGGAGATACATTGGTTATATTTAAAAAATAATTTTAATTTTTTCCAACTTTTGTTATAGGAATTTCTAACCTTTAGCTAATTTATTTTATTTCAAAATCGGTGGATAATATTTAATGAAATAGTATTGCCCCGAAATATATGTTAACGATTAACACAAATGTTAATGCGCTTAAGTTGCAGCACAATTTAAGCAGGACAACATTTGCCTTAGATAATGCTTATGTAAGGCTTAGTACGGGTGCAAAAATTAATTCAGCAGCAGACGGGGCAGCTCAATTAATGCTATCTAAAGGGTTGGAAACACAGATTTCGGGGCTTTCTGTGTGCAACAATAATGCTCAGATGGCAAAGAATCTTCTAGGCGTTGCAGATGGGGTTTTAACAGAAGTTGTGTCTATAGCACAAAGGCTTAGAGATATTTCACTAATGGCTGCAAATGGAATGTATAGTCTGACTGAAAGGGTTGCATTCCAACAAGAAGCAGATTCATTAATTGCAGAAATTAAAAGGCAAATATCGGAGGCTAGGTTTAATGATTACAAGTTGTTCAAAGAAGATGCTGTTGGTTCTGGGGCAAGTCCTGCTGTTGCTTCTGAACCAGAGCCTATGCCTATGATGTTTGCAATGAGGTCAGCACCAGCTATGGCATCTGAACCTGCTATGGCTTCAGAGCCTGCAGCTGCAAGTGAACCTGCCGCAGCAGGACCTGTTATGACACAAACAGAAGCTGAAGCTGCTGGTTATACTTGGGTAACAACAGCCGACCAACTACAGTTTGCACTTTTAAACGGAGAAAATGTAGCACTTGGTGGAAACATTAATTTAAGTGGATATGATTGGGAAAGTGTTGAAAATTATACAGGAACTTTTGATGGGAATAATTATATTATCTCAAACTTAACAAATGACCAGGGTTTGTTTGCAGAAATTAATGGTGCAACAGTTCAAAATCTAAAACTAGAAAATTTTTCAATTGAAGGTTCCCTAGAATATACAGGCTCTCTAGCAGGAAAAATGCAGGGCGGGACAATTGAAAATGTTCAAGTAATTGGTGGTAACATAGCACAATACTATATGGATGATAGCAGTGCAGGTGGGCTTGTTGGTTTATTAGAAAATGGAACAATTAAAAACTCTACGGCTTCAAACAGGGTATATAGCTTATACGATGCAGGTGGTCTTGTTGGTCTAATGAAAGGTGGCAATATTGAAAACTCATCAGCTTCAGGTAAAGCAGAATCAGACTCAACAGAAGCTGGCGGATTAATCGGTGGCATTGTAAGCAATTCATCTGGAAATATAAATATAACTAATTCAACCGCTTCAGGCGATGTTTGCGGATACATAACAGGGGGTCTTGTAGGCTCAATTATAAATAATAATTCAGGCTTAATTAATATATCAAATTCTGGTGCTAGCGGAAATATAGAAACAAACTCTGATACTTTAGGTGGTCTAGTAGGATCAATCAGCAATAATTCTGTTGGGTATATTGGAATAAACAATTCATATTCAACAAGCAATATTTCAAATGCAGTCTATTCTGGCGGTATTGTTGGTTATGCTTATAATTGTTCATCCTTGAGCACAATTGATATTTCAAATTCATACACATCAGGAACTTTGGATTCTGGCGTTGGTGGTATTGTTGGTCATATTAATAACTTAAATAGTGGGCAACTAAATATTCACAACTGCTACACATCTGGAAGCCAGCTTGTTATGGAATATTATTCTGAAGATTATGACGATGGCAGCATAACTAGCAGTGCAGACACAACAGGTTCTGCAAGCAAAGCCATAAACTGGTTTACAGAAACAAACCTTGCAAGTGTTGGAATTACAAACTCTGGCGGAGCTATTGGTCCTATAACCGTAACAACTGTAGCACAATTGCAAGAAGCACTATTAAGCAACAAAGAGGTAATTCTTGGCGGAAATATTGACCTTAATGGCTACAATTGGGAAAGTGTTGAAAATTATACAGGAACTTTGGATGGGAATAATTATATTATCTCAAACTTAACAAATGACCAAGGATTATTCAAAACCATTGGTTATTCATATAATGATGAAGACGAAATGCCATGTTATCAAGGTGCAACAATTAAAAATGTTAAGCTTCAAAACTTCAATATTACATCATCAAATGACAATGTTGGGGCACTTGCAGGGCGTTTTGCAGAACATAATAATCTTGCTATTGACGACTCAACAATAAATATAGACAATGTTCAAGTTATTGGAGGAACAATTTCAGGGAA
This sequence comes from Candidatus Gastranaerophilales bacterium, assembly GCA_045536045.1. GTDB lineage: Bacteria > Cyanobacteriota > Vampirovibrionia > Gastranaerophilales > Gastranaerophilaceae > RGIG1918. The sequence continues at coordinate 1,915 of JAZSMU010000116.1, read as the reverse complement.
AAATAATGTTGGAGGTTTAATAGGAAATACAGAAGTTGGTAGTTATGCCACAACAACTGTTAATATTACAAATTCAAAATCCTCCGCGTCGGTTTCTGGAACAAATAATGTTGGTGGGCTTATTGGCCAAACTTGGGAAAACTTTGGCGGAACTAATATAGAAAACTGCTCAACTAGCGGTAGTGTTACAGGAGTTCAAAATATTGGCAACCTTGTTGGATATACACACACCGACACCCAAAACATTGTAGTATCAAATTGCCATTCAACAGGAGAAACTACTGGAGAAACAAATACTGGTAGTTTAATTGGATATATTGAATCAGGAACTAGTTACGGCGGAACTGCTATTGAAATAAAAAATTCTTCATCATCTGGCGCAGTAACTGGAGGCGAGAATACTGGAGGACTTGTTGGGCGAACATTTTCTACAGATCAATCAGGTATCAGTTTAGATAATTGCAAATCCACAAGCAGTGTTACAGGCGAGACAAATACTGGTGGTTTGATAGGAAGTTTAGAAACAGATAGTAGTCCATATACTAGCATAAACGGATGTGAAGCAAAAGGAAATGTAAATGCAACAGGAAACAATGCTGGCGGTTTGGTTGGAAGCATATGCGGAATGTGGAGTGGAGCAGATATAACAAACTCTGGTGCAACAGGCAATACTCAAGGGGCGAATAACACAGGCGGTCTAATTGGAGAAACCGACGGATACAATTCGCAATTTAGCCTAGATGCTTGCTATTCAACAGGAAAAGTTACAGGCTCTGATAATACTGGTGGGCTGGTTGGAAATTCTAGTCACGGAACAGATACCGCATTAATTATTGAAAATTCATATTCAAAAAGCAATGTTGCAGGTCAAGAAAACACGGGTGGACTTGTTGGCAATGTTGGCAAACAAGAAACATCAGGTTATTTTACAGTAACAGATAGCTATACAACAGGAAGTGTTTCTGGAACTGACAATGTTGGTGGACTTGTTGGAAACCATTCTGACACAGGAAGCGGTCAAATGGGTACATCAACTATTCAAAATACATACACAACTGGAGCAGTATCGGGTAATAGTAATGTTGGCGGGTTTATTGGAAACAATAGTGTTGGCACAACAGCAACAACAATGGCAATTACTAATTCCTATTCAACAAGTTCGGTAACAGGAACAGACGTAGCTACAACAAATGGTTTTATTGGAAGTGTTGATAATACTGGTGGTGGAGCTGCAACGATTACCAATACTTACTATAACGCAGCAAATGGAGCAGTGGACCCATCTGGAGCAACTGCTCAAGCAAAAGAATGGTTCACACCAGCAAATTTGTCAGCAGCAGGAATAACAAATATTCCACCAACACCTACTCCTACTCCAACACCTAGTGGTGGCACAGGAAGTATTACATTCCAAATTGGAACAGGGGTTGGGGAGCACAATACTGTTTCTGTTGATATGGATTTTGAACTTGGAGATTTAGATATTAATTTATTAGATGCAAATGATGCTAGAAGTGCATTAACTGAAATTGATAATCTAATTCAAAAAATTACAAAAATTCAAGGCGGAATGGGAGCAAGCAGTAATATTATTGATTCTGTTATAGATAATAATACTCAAACAAGAATTAACCTAACTGCAAGCAATAGCAGATTAATTGATGCAGATATTGCGAAAGAAAGTGCTGAAATGATTAAAAACCAAATTAGGCAAAATATGACAGCTTCATTATTAACTCAAGCAACAAACAATTTAGGGCCAATTGCACTAACATTGATGGGGATAAGGTAATTATCTTCTAATAACTCTTTTTGGCTCTTCAAGATTATTTAACTTGCAAAAAGCTTTGAAAGATGTGATTTCTCTTTTGAAGTATTCAACATAAAAATCAATATCTATTGCACGGGCAATATT
>JAZSMU010000119.1:0-4247 GCA_045536045.1 Candidatus Gastranaerophilales bacterium | reverse complement strand
AGAATTTTTAAAGTTTTTTGAGAGTTTTTTTCATCATTTAAAATGCCCTTTAATTCATCTAATCCAACAAAAACACCCTCTAATTCTTTTTTTATTTCTTTTGTATTTTTATCCAGATTTGCCAATGGAATCTTTTCAATTAAACCATCTAAACCTGCTTCAAAAGCCAAAATTTCTTTTTTTGAAAGCTCTTTAGTATCCATTCCAATTGAATTTGCTAACTTAGAAACAATCGTGCAATATTCTTCTTGATTTTTTGGAATTATTGAAAATTCACTAGAATAAAATGAATGAGCAAAAAGGGAATACGCTTCTGCCATAATCCTTTTCAGCAATTCTCTTTTTTCTTTATTATCTAATTTTTGAATATCTGTTGTATCTTTATATTCCCAAAATTTTGTTACTAGGGCTCTTGAAATGTATTTATCTGCATTTTTGTCTAATAAATCAATATATTTTTGAATTTGCTCCGTTTTTAAAGGATTATTTGAATCAAAAATATGCATTGCTTCATCAAATTTTAGAGGTCTTGTTGTTTGAACTTCGCCAAATTCTCCAATTAAATTTAAAAATTTCTTTAGCGAATTTTCATCTTTAACTATTTGAAAAAATCCCCATTCTCTATCATATTTAAGAAAATAATAAATTTGAAAATCGCTTAAATTATTATTAATAATTGTCCAAAATTGCTCTGTTGTTGGGGCTTTAATCTCATCATTTCCAATTTTTTTAAGCCCTTCAATTCCATTATCTTTCAAATCAACATATCTTTGAATTTGCTCACAAGAAAAATTCCTATCAATAACTCCTGCAGCTTCATCTATGCTTAAAGGACGCCCAAAAATTGGATTTTTTGTTAATTCTAAAAGTCTTTGATAATTTTTTGGATTTTCAACAAATTTTTTAGGATAAATATTATATTTTTTCTTTAAAGTAAAATAAATTTCTGCTTGTTCGTCTGTGTAATTTTCTTTTGCAACAAAAAGCCCCTCTTTAAATGTTATTGTTTGAGTTAAATATGTTTTGCCGTCTTTATCTTTATCGGATAATGTTAAAGCTCTTTGAATTTGCTCTTCCGTAGCACTTTCCTGAATTGCAGTTAAGGCTTCTTTTGTTTTTAATGGTCTTGAAAAAACTGCATTATTTTCTTTTATGTTATCTTGCCAAGAAATGAATTTTTGCAATTTCTCATAATCAAATTCATTATCTATAGCAAAAACGACTTCTCTTTCTCTTGGTGGGCGAGAAAATTTTATTTTTTCCCCTTCATAATCCTCAATAAACTGAACTAACGCCTGTTTTTTCTTTGGATTATTCAAAATAGAATGAATAGATTCTTGAGGAGCACCTTTTTTAGTTAATCTTTTAACAACCTGATTTTGGTCATATTTTCCAACTAATTGCTTCTTTTTACCAGCAAAACTAACGGTATCACACTTTAGCTCACTCCTTATAGGGGTTGTTGTAGTGTGTTTTTGGAAATTATTTTTATAAAATTTAAATGGGTTAATTCGGCTTATTATCATTTGTTTTTTAAAAACATGTAAATTATAAATTTTGCACTAAAAAAGCAGGGTATTCACCCTGCTTAAGATAATATCTTAATTGGCTTATTCGCCTAATTCATAGCCTGCCATTTCGGCAACGCGTTCTTTCCAGATTTTTATAATTTCATCTTTATCTAATTCATAAGAAATTGGCTCTCCAATTTTGAACTCAATAAGTGCTCTTTTAAATGGATTCCAATTGTATTGTTCAATTCCTGTAATTGAAATTGGAACAATATCCACTTTCATTTTCTTTGCAATCATAACAAAGCCAGGATTAATTTTTTCAATTTTTTTGTTTTTGCGAATACCACCTTGTGGAAACAAACACAAATCCCAACCTGCTTTATAAACATCAAAAGCAGTTTTAATTGTTGCTGGTTCAAGGTGTTCTCTATCAACTGCAAAAGCACCAAGCCTGTCTATGTTTTTTGCAAGCCATTTAGATTCTTCAAACAATTCTTTTTTCGCCATATAAGCAGCACCACGCCCTGTGCAACCACAATTTAAGATAGGGTCTAGGTATGAAATATGATTAGGAGCTAAAAGATATTGTTTTTTCTTGTCTAAATGTTTTCTTCCTTGCCATTTAATTTTATAAAACAGATGCACAGGCCAATAAATTACGACCATTGCCCAATATTGATACAAACGAGTCCAAATATTAAAATCTTTTGCATATTTTCTTGCATAATTTTTCTTATTTTTATTAATTTTTTTCTCTAATTTTTCAAGGTTGGTCAATTCTTCAATTTCTGAAGTCCAAATTTTAACCATATTTTCTGTGTCATTTGAATAAGGAATAGGTTTTCCAATATTAAAATACATTTTAACACCACGTGTGTGTCTATCTTGTTTGCTTGCACCAATTATCCCAACAGGTAAAATTGGACATTTAAGAGATTTTGCAAGCCCTGCAAAACCTTTTGTAACATTTGACATATCGTTGTCTGGATTTCTTGTGCCTTGAGGAAAAAGTGCTAATTTCCATTTTGTTTTTTTAATTCCTAAAGCAGTTTTAATTGTTGAAACTTGAAGTTTTTCTCTATCAACTTCAAAAGCACCCATAAAATCCATAAACAAAGCTTGCCAAAAACCTTCAAATAATTCTTTTTTTGCCATATATGCAAGAGGTTTATTAATTGCATGGCACATCAAAAATGGGTCAACTGCACTTACATGGTTTGATGCAACAATATAAAATTCGTCATCTTTTGGTAAGTTTTCTCTGCCAAAAACTTTATAACCACAGTTGAATCTATACCAAAGAGCATAACCACAAGTTGTAACAAATTTTTGGAACAATGCCCTAAAAATATTGTATTCTTTTGGCTCTCTTTTTGAATATTTTGACCCCATCTTAATTCTCCTTAATGTAAGAATGCGTGTAGATTTCTTTGTTCAAAAGAATTCTTGCAGTTTGAACAACCTTATAGTCTTCAAAGTTATTCTTATTATAATCTATATCTTCAATATCTCCAAAATTTTGGCTCATTTCATAAATTTTTCTATAAATTTCAGGAATTTTAATATCTTCGCCTTTCAAAGCTCTAAAAATATCAATGATTTCTTTATCAGAACCATCTAAAATTGCCGTATCAAGCCCAGCACCAAGAGCAAGAGTTAAAAAAACTTTATTCAAAAGTGGACGATATTCTTTATATGAGCCATTTGAAATATTTGAAAGCCCAACAACTGTCTTAACTTCTGGGTCAAAACTTTCTTTAAACATTCTAATAGATTCTAGCGTAACCCCAGCTTGAGATTGGTCTACAGAAACAGGCAAAACAAGAGGGTCTAAAAAGATTTTTTCGTTTTCAATTCCAACTTCATTTGCAGCAGTAACCATTTCAAAAGCAAGCTCTAAACGTTCTTCTGAAGTTTTTGGAATACCTATTGAATTGTTTAAAGTTAGTGCAATTAAGTTTGAACCAAACTTTGAAGCTAATTCAACCGTTGTTGATAATCTTGTTGGCTCTGCTGAAGCTGAATTTAAATATGCAATTTTAGAATTATTTAATTTTTTAAAACCAGCCTCTAGCTCAGATAAATTTGTTGTATCTAGAGAATAATTAACATCAAATTTTGAAGAAATGATGTCTATTAGCCATTCCATAGAGCCAGCCAATTGTCCTTTTGCAGGACCAATATTCAAATCTATTGTCTTAACTCCACAGTTAACTTGTTTTTCAACAAGATTTAAAATAAATTCTTCATTTCTTGTGCTAATTGCCTCTTTAACCGTTGGGGAAATTATATGTATATTTTCGCCTATCATTTCTACCTTCTTTGCTATCTTAAAATAATGTGCTACAATTTTAGCATACACAAGGGAGATTTTGAAATGAAAAAAATTATCATATTAGCTCTAGCGTTGTTTTTAGGCTTACCAGCTTTTGCAGAGCAAATTGGAACTGTTGATTATATGAAAATTCTTGATAATTATTCAAAAGCTAAAACTGCAAAATCTCAAATTGAAGATAGAGGGCTTGAGCTTCAAAGATTTATCTTAGATAAAGAAAAAGAATACAAAAAAATTGAAAGTCCAATTCAAAAAAAATCTTACCAAGAAACAATTGCAAAAGAATTTGCTAAAAAAGAACAAGCATACTTAAATTTTAGAATTCAAAAAGAAGAATCTATTCATAAAGATATTGAAAATACAATTAAACAAGTTGCAATTGACAACAAGCTTGATTC
>JAZSMU010000061.1:0-8003 GCA_045536045.1 Candidatus Gastranaerophilales bacterium | reverse complement strand
AATTCCACCTTTTTTAAATGTTGATTTAACAGGCTTCATAATTATTTCATTAACTTTGCATTTAGAGAATTTATTGTCTTTTTCAATAATATAATTTTTATATTCTTCAAGACACTCAAGACAAAGCCCCTTGCCTGTAATAACATCAACGCCAAATGCGTCTCTATCGTTGTGGTTATAACATTTCATAATTTCACCTCATTCTATCCATTTTTATATTAATTATGGGCGCAAAAATTGTCAATGAAAAAATTTTAGATAAATTTAATTAAATAAAAGCTAGCAAACAAAATAATTAATAATTCTAAAAGCGCAATTATAGATGTAATTTTAGATATTTTTTTATATTTTTTAAGTTTTTTCTCTAATGGTTTTGGGTCGTAAAATAATTTCTCTCCGAAAGTTTTATCAGTTAAAAAGAAATCTATGTGATTTCTTATAATTTCGTTCATCCAACCAGTTTTTGGTCCAATTTGTTGAACACTTCTAGAATCTTCTAGCCTTCTGTAATTATATGAAATTTCACTAATTTGATATGGGTTTAAGCCAAGCTCAATAATGGATAGCCATAAGTCAGAATCTTCTGCTCCGTCTTTCATATTTTCTTTATATCTGCCAGCTTTGATAAAATCTTCCTTCCTAAATAGAGAAGTATTTGGTATGCAAATTTCATAAGGATGTTCCCTATTGTATTTAGGCAAATCCCAAATCTTGTTTTTAACACCAAAAATTCTTACTTCGCCATAAACTATCCCAATATCTGGTCTATTATCTAAAATTTCAACAGCTTTTTCTACACAAGTTGGCTCAAGAATATCATCTCCATCTAATGGCAAGATATATTCTCCGCTACTTTTTTCAATAGCAAAATTTCTAACCTTAACAACTCCTTGATTTTCTTTAAAATTATAAAAAATAACATTTTCATATTTATCTGCTAATTTTTGAATAATCTCTGCCGAATTATCTTTAGAAGCATCATTTACGCAAATTATTTCAATATTTTTATATGTTTGACAAACAGCAGATTCAATAGCTTCTTCAATATAATTCCCAAAATTATAACAGGGGATAATTATAGAAACTTTTTTATTCATTAACCACTACTCCATAAAGTGATATTATGTATCACTTTTTCTCTATATTTCTGCATGGATTATAGATATAGTGATTTTATTTGTCAAGTTTTGATTATTTTATTGATATTTTATCTAGTTAAAAAACTTCAAGATATTGAGATAATTAAAAAATGGCAGATAATTCATTAACTTTACTAAGCAACAGAATAAAAGAACTAAGAAAAAGCAAAAACTACACTCAAGACAAATTTGCAGAATTAATTGAAGTTGATGCTAAACATTTGAGCAGGATTGAATGTGGCAAAACTCAGCCGTCTTTAAATTTGTTGAAAAAAATTTCAACAGTTTTACAAATAGAAATTTCAGAACTTTTTAAAATTCAACATTTTAAAACTAAAGAAGAATTGATTAAAGAAATTAACACAAAATTAGAAAATTCTGATTTAAACAAAATTAAACTGTTTTATAAAATTTTGAATGATATTAATGAATAACAGTATTTTATTTAATTTTTAAAGCTGAATTTTCATAAGCTTTTGGAGCATATGAACGATTATATTCTAAAATCGCTCCACCAATTTCTTCTGTTGGGTCAAAATATGGAGAATTGGGATAAAAAATTTGCTGTGCTAACATTCTATGCAAAGGACCATAAGCATCTGGAACGAGGGTTTTTCTGTATATTCCAGCTAAAAGCACTTGAATGTTTGGAGAAGTTACCCTATTGAATTTAGATAATGTTGGATATAATTTGTCAATACCTTCAACCTTAGCTTCTGCCATTCTATCTACAACATAAAGAGCCTCTACGACTTGCTTTTCAGATTTTGCATTATTTAAAAAATTATCAACAAGAGGAAGGGCTTCATTTGGATTTTTTAAAATTTCATTAACTCTTTCTTCATTAAATTTGCAATAATTCCTGTCGTAATTAGGCATTTCAACACCCTTGCCCAATTGAGAAACAATGTATTGTAAATTAGAAACTTTTTGAACTTGCATTAAAACCTCAAACTAGTTTATTCAATATTCTACTACAAAACTTCACACAATTTTACATATCTATTATTCAGAGGCAATTAAATATCTTCAATTGTTTTAAGTAAGTATAAAACAACTAGGAAGGTTTAAAAATGAAAATTTCAGCACTAACTAATTATTCTTACATCCCAAATAATATAAAAAATAATCAAAATCTTAAAAATAATATAAGTGTTGATAAGAGGCAAATAGCATTTTGTGCAAATAATCCATATAATCTTGATTATTATGAGAATGGCAAAAATTCTGGAATAAGCTGTTACAATGGTAACCATTTTTATAGACCAGATTTAGCAGTGCCAACCTGCAACGCTTGTGCTAAATTATTGGATTTAAAACCAAACGAAACTATTTTGGATTTTGGCTGTGCATTTGGATTCTATGTTAAAGGCTTTAGGTCATTAGGTTATGATGCAAAAGGTTTTGACATAAGTGAATATGCAACTTCTATGGCAGATGCCGATGTTAAACCATACATTTCAAACAAAAGACCTGAAGAAAAATTTGATTGTATAGTATCTAAAGATGTTTTAGAACATGTTCCTTACGAAGAATTAGCAGAAACACTTTCATATATTAAAAATCACTCCAAAAAGAGCCTCATTGTAGTTCCATTAGCAGATGACGGTAAATATAGGGTGCCTGAAAACGAAAAAGATGTTACTCATATAATAAGAGAAGATGAAAATTGGTGGCAAGAACAATTCCAAAAAGCAGGATTAAATGTTAAAAAAGTCCAATATGAGCTCCCACCAATTAAACAAAAACAAACATCAGCATACCCAACAGGGACAGCATTTTTCTTATTAGAATCAAAAGAAAATTAATATTACTCAAAAAGTAAAAAGAGCCTCACAAAGAGACTCTTTTTTATATGGGGCTGGCAACTTGGTAGTATTAGAAACTATTTCACACTTGCTTAAAGTAATTAAGAGTGAAGAATATCAATGGGTTGAGTTCAATCTGCAAAAATTAATTGCGTAAGTTAAGGAAATTACAATATGAAATTATAAAAATACCCAACAATAGTAAATGTCATAAACATAAAAATCACAAATCTGATAATAAGCTCTTTCTTCATAACCCTTGAAATGATTATCATTTCAGGTAAACTTAAGCCAACAGTAGCCATCATAAATATTAAAACTGTGCCTACTGCAGCACCTTTAGAAATAAGAACTTGTGCAATAGGAATAATTGTAGTTGCATCAGCATAAAGAGGAATTCCAAGCAATACAGATAGAGGAACTGCAAGAAGATTGTTGCTTCCCATATATGTAATAAAGAACTCTTGTGGAACATATCCATGCAAAAATGCTCCAACTCCAACACCTAAGAGAATAAATAGCCATATTCTTTTCATTAAATCTTTTGAATAACTTATTGACTCAATAACTCTTTCTTTTAGTGTTATAGCAATAGCTGTGGTAGCACAAGAACAACAACAAGAAGTTTTCTTTTGTGTTAAATAATCTTGCAAATATTTTTCCCAACCAAATTTTCCCATTAACATTCCACCAAAAGTTCCAACCAAAATGCCTGTAGTTACATATAGTAATGTAACTTTCCAACCAATAACACCAGCCAAAACAAGAATTGCAATTTCATTTATCATTGGACTTGTGATAATAAAACTCATAGCAACTCCAAAAGGCACTCCTGCTTCAATAAACCCAATAAATGCAGGGATAGAAGAACAAGAGCAAAACGGAGTTATTGCACCAAATATTGAGGCAAATAAGTGTGCAAGGAATTTTGGTTGTCTTTCTATGAATTGTTTTAATTTATTATTATCAATATAGCTTCTGAATAATGCAATAACAGAAATAATAGTAAACAACAAAAACAAGATTTTAATTACATCATACACAAAGAAATGCAAGGCAGAACCAAAACTTGTTTCACTTGATAAACCAAGTATTCCATACACAAACCAATCTGCGAATTTTAAAAACATATTACACCTCATTTGACAGTATAATTATAATATGCCATAATTGACATATAGTATTTATAAAATATTCCACATTTGGCATATTGTCAAGAGGTGTTATGAACAAAAGTCTAAATGAGAAAAAAGCAGAGATATTTAAAGCATTGGCTAATCCTGTAAGATTAGACATTATAGACCTATTAATAGAAGGCGAAAAGTGCGTTTGTGAAATTCAACATGCATTAAATAAGTATGAACAGCCACACATTTCAAAAAGTCTGGCAAAACTAAAAGCAGTAGGTCTAATTAAAGATAGAAAAGACGGATTGAATGTTTATTATTCACTTGCAATATGTTGTATGAGCAAGTTCTTTGGGTGTTTAAATCAGATTTTAAAATAACTAATCACCTAATGTGATTAGAACACTTTAAAATTCAAGAATAGCTTGATTTTATTTGTTAATTTTTAAAATATTACAAAATTTTACTTAAAAATCCACTAACCTTAGAACCCTGCTGAAAGTATTGATATAAAAAGAAAAAAGACCTATTTTTAGGTCTTTTTTTGTAAATGGGGCGGATGATGGGGATCGAACCCACGAATATCGGAACCACAATCCGAGGCCTTAACCACTTGGCGACATCCGCCACGCCCTAAATATTTTGTTTTCAATTTCTCGCTTTTAGAGATTGTGGTTGATAAACCAAACATCTCTCAAGGCCGAGTAACCTTTGGCGACATCCGCCACAACTTATAATTTTCAATAATATAAATCTATAAAAAATAAGGAAAAAAATCAAGTAACAATTTATTATTTTATTTCTAAATTTCTTGCCAAGATATATTTTTATGCGAAAATTAGTAATTATATAGCATTAGATTAGAAAAGGAATTAACTATGCCAAGACAAACACCACTTGAAAGAACAAGAAACATTGGTATTGCGGCTCACATTGACGCTGGTAAGACCACTACTACAGAAAGAATTTTGTTCTATACAGGTAAAACACACAAAATCGGCGAAACACACGATGGTGCTGCTGTAACTGACTTTATGGAACAAGAAAAAGAAAGAGGTATCACAATTCAATCTGCAGCCGTTACTGCATTTTGGAAAAACCACCAAATCAACATCATTGACACACCTGGGCACGTTGACTTTACTATTGAAGTTGAACGTTCTCTTCGTGTTTTAGACGGTGTTGTTGCTGTATTTTGTGCAGTTGGTGGTGTTCAATCTCAATCTGAAACAGTTTGGAGACAAGCTAATAGATACGAAGTTCCTAGAATGGTTTTCGTTAACAAAATGGACAGAACAGGTGCTAACTTCTACAGAGTTGTTGACCAAATTAAAACAAGACTAGGTGCAAACGCAGTTCCACTTCAACTTCCAATTGGTGCTGAAGATACATTCACTGGTCTTGTAGATTTGATGAATATGAAAGCTGAAATTTACGCAAATGACCTTGGAACAGATGTTAGAGTTGAAGATATTCCAGCTGAGCTAGCAGATAAAGCAAAAGAATATAGAGATGCAATGGTTGAAGCAATTGCTTCTGAAGATGACGCTTTAATGGAAAAATTCTTTGAAGACCCAGACACAATTACTGTTGAAGAATTAAAAGCTGCATTAAGAAAAGCAGTTTGCGACAACAAAATCGTTCCTGTTCTTTGTGGAACAGCATTTAAAAACAAAGGTGTTCAATTCTTATTAGACGCAGTTGTTGACTATATGCCAGCTCCAACAGACGTTAAAGCTATTGAGGGCGAATTAGAAGACGGAACAAAAACAGAACGTCATTCTTCAGATGATGAGCCATTCTCAGCTCTAGCATTCAAAGTTATGACAGACCCATATGTTGGACGTTTAACATTTATGAGAGTTTACTCTGGTAAATTAACTTCTGGAAGCTATGTTATGAACACAGTTTCTGGTAAAAAAGAAAGAATTTCACGTCTAGTTCAAATGTATGCAGACCAAAGAAACGAAATTCAAGAAGTTTACGCTGGCGACATTTGTGCAGCAGTTGGTTTGAAAGATACAACAACAGGGGATACATTATGTGATGAAAAAGCTCCAATTATCCTAGAAAGAATGAGCTTCCCAACACCAGTTATCTCAGTTGCTATTGAACCAAAAACAAAAGCTGACCAAGATAAAATGGGTATTGCACTTCAAAAACTTGCTGAAGAAGACCCATCATTCCAAGTTAAAACAGATAACGAAACAGGACAAACAATTATCTCTGGTATGGGCGAACTTCACCTTGAAATTATTGTTGACCGTATGCTTCGTGAATTCAAAGTTGACGCAAACGTTGGTAAACCACAAGTTGCATATAGAGAAACAATTAGAGGAACAGCAGACCAAGACTCTAAATTCATCCGTCAATCAGGTGGTAAAGGTCAATATGGTCACGTTAAAGTTAAAATCAGCCCAGCAGAAGAAAATGCAGGATTTGTATTTGAAAACAAAATCGTTGGTGGTGCAATTCCTAGAGAATATATTGAACCTGCTAGAAAAGGTATGGAAGAAGCGCTTGAAGGCGGTATCTTAGCTGGATTCCCAATGATAGACGTTAAAGTTGAACTTTATGATGGAAGCTACCACGAAGTCGACTCTTCTGAAATGGCATTCAAAATCGCTGGTTCTATGGCTATTAAAGAAGGTTGCAAAAAATCTCAACCTTGCATTCTTGAACCTATGATGAAAGTTGAAATTGAAATTCCAGATGAATACACAGGTAACATCATTGGTGATATTTCAAAACGTAGAGGAAGAATTGAAGGTCAAGAACCTCAAGCAGGAACAGGAAATGTTATCGTTAGAGCAACAGTTCCATTGGCTAACATGTTCGGCTACGCTACAGACTTGAGATCAAACACTCAAGGACGTGGAACATTCTCAATGGAATTCAAATGCTACGAACAAGTTCCAAGAAACGTTGAAGAAGAAATTATTGCAAAAGCAGTTGGTAAATAGTTTCTTAAACAATTTTCTTCACACAAAAAATCCCTCAGAAATGGGGGATTTTGTTTTGCAAATTCTTCGCAATATAAGCGTTGCATACCCAAAAGAAGCCGTGTTTTTCTTTTCGGTTCACTATTCTTTAGTTTCGGCGCTTGAAACAAAAAGAAAAGTGAATAAGATATGTTGTAAATTTTTCTTAATAAAGCAACTTGCCAATATCAAAAAAAAAATAAAAACGGTTTTAATAAATGTATAAAAATAGAGAAATTAGGGAATATTTATGGAAATTACAAAAATTCAAACAGGAAAAACTGTTAATTTTAAAGGTAATCCAGAAAAAAGTGAGAATACGGCAACAAAACCAGAACAAAAGAAAAATGGAGGAAAACTCCTTGCTCTAGGTGCAGCCGCAGCAGCTACAGCAGGAATTGCAGCAATTGCAATTAAGGCTTTTAAAGGAAAAGCCCAAGCTGACGACCTTAAAGAAGTTGGAGAGGCAATAGTAAAAAATACTGGAGAAATTGAAGAAACCATTACAAAAAATGCAGAAGAGCTTAAACAAATTAAAATTGCTGATGAAATAGCAAAAAGAGCACAAGCAGAAGTTGACTTAATAAGAGCACAACATGTTCAAGAAGCATTATTTGAGGCACAGTATAAAGCAACACCAAAATGCGCAATAGAAAGCACTTTAGCTTTTATTGAACAAAACAATATTTCATTAAAGCAAGGCAAAGTAAACGTTCCTTTTCCTGATGCTTTATTTAAAGAGCAAGAGGCCCTTATAAGAGCAAACGAAAGAAGTTTAATAGAAGCCGAAATCCAAAGAGCTCAAGATATTCAAGAAGCATTATTTGAAGCACAATATAAAACCACGCCAAAAAATGCTAAAGAAAGTGCAGAGGTATTAGAAAGTACGGGCAGAAAAATTGTCAAATACTCGGAAGATGGCATAACTAAAACAGTAACTATTCCATT
>JAZSMU010000117.1:0-9062 GCA_045536045.1 Candidatus Gastranaerophilales bacterium | reverse complement strand
TGTCAATTTTTCAATGTCTGGATATTCGGGAGCAACAACAAGATATGTAATTCCATAAACAGTGTCTGGTCTTGTTGTGAAAACTGGAATTGTTAAATCTGAATCTTTAACTTTAAATTCTAAAATTGTTCCTTCTGAACGACCTATCCAATTCGCTTGCATAGTTTTAACATTGTCGCCCCAGCCATCTAGAAGTTTCAAATCGTCTAAAAGCTCTTGTGCGTAGTCTGTGATTTTTAAATACCATTGAGAAAGATTTTTCTTAGTAACTTCTTCATCACATCTCCAACATTTTCCATCTATAACTTGTTCATTGGCTAATACTGTTTGGCATTTTTCGCACCAATTTACAGGAGACATTTTTTTATATGCCAAGCCTTTTTTGTAGAATTGCAAAAATAGCCATTGAGTCCATTTATAATAGTCTTCTTTGCAAGTCGTAACTTCTCTATCCCAATCTGTGCTTAGCCCTAGTCTATTTAATTGCCCTTTCATATAAGCAATGTTTTCATCTGTCCAAACTGCAGGGTTTGCACCTTTTTGAATGGCAGCATTTTCAGCAGGAAGACCAAAGCTATCCCACCCCATTGGATGTAGAACATTAAACCCGTTCATCCTTTTAAAACGAGCAATAACATCTGTAATTGTATAGTTTCTAACATGCCCCATATGAAGCTTTCCAGATGGATATGGAAACATTGATAGGGCATAATACTTAGGCTTATCTTCGCTATCTTCAGTTTTAAAAGTTTTGTTTTCTTCCCAATACTTCATCCATTTTGCTTCAAATGCTTGAGGATAATATTCTTTATTTAAAGCCATAGGGCACTCCTTTATTAAATAATTCTTGCAATAATTATACATCAAAAAATTAATAGTGTTTCTTTATTAAGGAATTAAATTTTAAGTATATTTACCTAGTTAAAAATAACTACGGATTTTGGCTTTTAAAAAACAGATAATTTCCTTGTAGATTAATTTTAAGGAGGGTAAATGTCATTTAACATACCAAATGTTTTTATTGCAGGGAAAAAAGCTGTTGCAGATGAAGTTAATGAAAATTTTGAAACTATTAAAGATGAAATTAATTCTCAACAAGCAAAAATCGCAACTCTTGGAGAAACTGTTGAAGAATTTAATAAGTCATTAAATGGTGGTCTTAGGGATGAATTAACTACTTTAATTAAGAATTCAAAAGCTTTGTTTTGTGCAAACAAAGGAAATGTGGATTCTGAGGGGGATGCTGATTTATTAACCATTGATAATTTAGTTCCCAATCAAATTGTTTTTAAAGTTTCAACAGACGACGGCGATTTTACGCCTTTGTATTTAACAAATGTTTTTGGAACTTCAGTAATTAAAACCACTTTAAGCTCAATTAATATGAATGATAAAGTTGATGGTTTGTATATTGTTTATGCAAAAATTGATGGAGAACCCTATGCAGCAATTTCAACTTTAACAAAATCTAAAAAAATGCCAGAAATGGAAGCAGGAGATGTTTGGCTAGATATTTCAGGAAATCCAATTGTTGCAAAAACCTATAACGGTGTTTCTTATTCAGATTTTAAAGATATTCCAATAGGCGAAGCAGTTGTTGAAGAAGGTGTTTTAGTTGGTGTTAAAACTTATCCATACAACCAAAATGGCTTTGATATTAACGCACAGACTAGTCTTCGTTTAAGAGAATCAAATTTAGCAACAAGTATTTTTAGAAGCCATACTCCAGATTATCCAAATGGCCGTGTTATGGCAAATAATATTGAGCATGTAGCAGAATCTGACGCATTTTTAGTTATTCAAACAAGCTTATTTGATGACCATTTTGCAATTTTACATATAGATGGTGCAGAATTCAAGTATCAAACGACAGCTTCTTATAATGCTTGTTGTGTGCCAATTAAAATCGCAAAAGGTAGCGTTTATAGGGGCGAAGGTTCAATGACAATTTATTATATTGAGGCAATTGGTTAGGAGGAAAAATGTATATTCAAATTAGAAATGATAAAATTGTAAGTTGGTCAAAACAACCATTTAATGACTCTTTTTGGGTAGATATTGAATATGACACTTTTAGAGTTGATATGTATAAAGTTGAAAATGGCGAAATTTTTTCAATTGAACACACGCCAGAATTTCAGGCAAAAATTTTAGAAGAGAAAAAACAAGAAAAAATGCTTGAAAATAATACCAAGAAGAATGTTGAATTTATTGAAACAACTTTTGGAAAACTTAAAACAGAAACACCTATTGGTGATTTAAAAATTATAGCTCCGAATTTAATGTTTATGGCTGAATTATCTGATGGGCTTCCTGCTGGTTTTTTAAGATTTTATGACAATGACAACAAAGTATTTTTATCATCAAAAATGAATAAAGAGCAAACAATTGCACTATATCAAGAAATTTTAATGGCATATAGCAAAATTGATTATAACTTTACTCAATACGCACAAAAGATTTCGGAAGCAAAAACAAATCAGGAACTTGAAGAGATAGAAATTTTATATTAGCTGACTATTCATATACCTGATTGAGGGCATTATGCCCTCTTTTTTTATTTTGCTTTTAAGCGAAGTTCGCCATTGTCTACAACGCGTCTACCTTTAATATAAACATATTCAGGATTAGTTTTGTTTAAAATTGCGTTGTAATCTTCGTTTTCATTTAATTTAAAAACGCAAAAATCAGCATCTTTCCCAGATGTGATTGAGCCAATGATATTATCTAATCTTAAAATTTTTGCAGGAATTAAAGTCAGATATTTAATAGCATCAAGTGCTCCCAACTGTCCCTTATTAACAAAACGCAATTCTTCTAAAAGGCTTGTTGAATCGTTAAAAGGTGCACAATTTGTTCCGAATGCAAAGTTGTTTTCAAAGTATTTTAATACTTTATCTAAACCAAGATATTTGCCATGTGTGTTGTTGTCGTTTAATGGACAATATGCAAAAGAAACACCATTTTCTTTTAATATTTCTAATTCGCTATCATCTAAAAAGCTTCCGTGTGAAACAATTAGGCGTTTATTTATTACATTTAAGTCTGCCAAATATTCAACAGGTGGTTTAGGTTCGTATGGTTCAAATTTTTTAAGACCTGTAAAAGCATTAAGAATATCAATGTCGGAGAAACCATATTTTAGCCAATCCATTTCTTCTTGGCTTTCTCCTAGTCTTGTTGTCATTAAAATATTATTTTTCTTGCAATATTTTGCAAGGATTTTATAAAGTCTTTTGTGTGCAGAGCAAACACTATGAGGTGCAACACCTATAAATGTATCTTCTGACTTATTTTTCAATAATTTATCAATTCTTTTTTGAATTGAACGAAACTCTTCTTTGCTTTTTTCTCTAGAATCTGAAAGAACTTCAAAGAAAAGGTAGGTTTTAATTGGATATTTATTTAAAATTTCAAAATATTTTGTTTCTTTAGAAAGTTGCGCAATAGCTGTTGTGCCAGAAAGCAAGTTTTGAACTAAACCATTTTCAAAGCTTTTTAGTTTTTCATCTCTAGTTAAAACAAAGTATTGTGCAAGCAAATTACCAACTTTATAAACAAAAGAATTTTTGTTTAATCCTGCCAAAAAATATTGCTTTTTAATATTCATAAAAAAGCGTTTGATAACAGACTTAATTTTTTTAGATTTAATTTTGCCAATGTCGTTGTATTGCAGTTGGTTATGAATATTTACAAAACCAGGAGTGATAATTGCATTACCATAATCTTTGTAGTTTTTGCAATTTTCTTTATCAAATTCTGAATTTGGGACTATTTTTTGAATCTTGCCCTCTTCAACAATAATTGTTGAGTCTTCAAATAAATTTCCATCACCCGTAATGATATATTTTGCACTGTAACATTTTGGCATAATTTAAACTTCCTTTTTAATTTATACTATTGTATTTTTGAATTAATTGCAATACTTCTTTTAATATTATATTATTAGGCTATGGAGATGGATTTTAAAAAAACTTTGACTTGGAAACTTGCTGAATTATCCAAAAAAGAATGGAAAAGTTTTTTCATTACTTTTGGTAATATTGGTAAAGACTTTATCAGGGTTTCTAGACATATTTTAAGATTAAATATAAACTTAAAATCTCTTATAGAACAATCTTGTCGCTTTGCTGTTGATAGCTTGCCAATAACTTTAACAATTGTTTCAATGACAGCAATAATTATTTCAATGCAAATTTCTCCAGAGCTTGTTAAGCAAGGTGGTGGGAATTTTATCGGCATGATGAGTGCTATTGTAATGGTTAGAGAATTAGGTGCAATCATGACAGGTTTTGCAATAATTTCTATGATAGGTTCATCTTTTGCTTCAGAGCTTGCTTCAATGAGTGTTACAGACCAAATTAGTGCAATGAAAGTTTTAAAAGTTGACCCAATTCGCTATCTTGTCGTGCCAAGAGTTTTAGCTGGTTTTATAATGATGCCTTTTGTTGTTATTTTATCTTCAACAGTTGGTTTATTTTTTGCAGGACTTATTGCAAATATAACTGCAGAAGTTAGTGCTCTAAATTTTGTAACTTCAATGTGGCAAGGCTTATTTATTAAAGATATTTTTGTAATGATTTTAAAATCAGCTGTTTTCGGAGGAACAATTGCTTTAATCAGCTGTTCTTGTGGATATTCAACAAGAGGTGGTGCTAAAGATGTTGGTATTTCAACAACCAAAGCCGTTGTTTGGTCATTTTTAGGAATAGCTGTTTGGGATTGGATATTTGCATTATTTTTCTATATGTAGGGATAAAAAATGGGAATCGTAGTTAAAAATTTAGTTAAAAAATTTGAAGGAAAAAATGTTATAGATGACATCTCATTTTCTGTTGGAGATGGCGAAACATTAGGAATCGTTGGTTTTTCAGGAAGTGGAAAAAGCACAATTTTAAAACTTATTTCAAAACTTTTATACTCAGACGGTGGCACAATTGAAACAACAGAGGGCGATATTGCAATGACTTTTCAATATAGTGCTTTGTTTGATTTTCTTGATGTTTTTGACAATATTTCATTCCCTCTAGTTGAAAGACCAGAATTTAAGGGCAAATATTCAAAAGAAGCACTAGAAAAAATTGTTGAATACAGCTTAAAAATTTTAGGTTTAAAAGACATTGAACACAAATATCCATCAGAATTGTCTGGTGGTATGCAAAAGCGTGTAAGCTTTGCTAGAGCAGTCGTTACAAAGCCATCTATTATTTTGTTTGATGAGCCAACTGCAGGGCTAGACCCTGTGTCTTCAACAATTATTGAAGATTGTATTGTTGAATTAAAAAATAAATTAAATTCAACTTGTATAGTTGTAACTCACCAATTATCAACAATAAAAAGGGCAACTGATAGAATAATCATGCTCTATAAAGGGAAAATTGTTTTTGAAGGAACAACAAAAGAATTTTTAAAAGCTGAAAATCCTTATGCAAAACAGTTTATAGAAGCCTCTCTGGTGGGACCTATGGATACTCTTCAAGAGTAAATTTATGGTAAAATTAATCAAAAGGAAAATAAAATGCAAACTACACAAAAAACTTCATCATCATTTAAAGTCGGTATATTAACAGTAACTTCAATATTAATTTTAATTTTTACTGTTATGTGGATAAAAGGTCGTTCATTATCTGCTGGAGAAAGATTGGAAGTTAAATTCCTAGATGTTAATGGAATGAGAGCAGGTAGTGGTGTTCAAATGATGGGGCTTCGTGTTGGGCAAGTTGAAGAAGTCATTCCTGTAATTAAAGGCAAAGATTCTTTTGTTAAAGTTCGCTTTGTTATAACTGAAAAAGGTGTGGATATTCCTGAATTATCAACAATTTCCATTCAACAATCTGGTTTAATTGGAGAACAATTCCTAGAAATCACTCCTCCAAAAACAAAATATAAATACGCTGGCACTGATTTTTCAACTACACAAATTAAACCAAACACAAAAATTTATATGTATTTTAATGGCGAAAAGAAAGAAATTGGCTATGTTCAAGATGCTGTTGTTTATCCAACAGTTGACATGCCAGCTGATATACGCTCTGAAATCAAAACAAAAAATACACTTAAATTAAACTACATGATTACAGTTGCAGGTTTAATTATAAATAGTGATGATATTGATTTTGAATATCAAAACAATGAAATCATCTTCAAATCTATTTTAGATGAAATCAAATATCCAGAAAAAGGCTTAAAATACACAATAATTGAGCCTATGCGACTTTCTGATTTTATGGATTTACAATATAAATCTGCTAAATCTTTAAACGAAACAAACGACAGAATTGCAAAAGTTTTGAATGATGAATTTATCTATCAAATTTCAGAAAGTGTTACAAATATCAACACTTTAACTCACAAAGCAATTTCAACTGTTGATAAAGCAAATATGCTTATTGATTCAAGCAGAAAAGATATGGATGCAATTTTAGCACAAAGCGAAATTCTTCTTGGAAAATTAGGAATTTTAACTGACAATGTTAACGATTTAATTGAAGACAAAGATTTCAAAAACACCATTCTAGAAACTGCAAAATCATTAAACAGACTATCTGGAAATGTTAATAGAATTTTAGAAGATGAAGAATCTAAAGAGTTATTAAAGAATTTGAATGACATTACAAACGACTTAGCTTCAATTTCGGATTATGTTAATGAATTTACAAAAGAGCCTAAAGTTAAAGAAAGCATTGTTCAAACTGTTGAAAATGTTGCAAAAGTAACAGGAAATATCAACAAAACTTTAGAAAGCTTGGATAATTTGCCAGAATGCGAAAAAGCAAATTTAAAAACAAGCGTTTCAGATTTAGTTGAAATAACAAGAAATTTAAAAACTTTTTCGCAAAAACTAAATAAAAGATTTTTATTGTTTAGATTAATGTTTTAATTATGAATTTAACATCTAAAATACAAAATTTTCATTATACAAAATTGCACTTTTCATTGTTTACTGTGCTTTTTGCACCCGTATCGTTTTTGTATTTTATATTTATTTCAATAAAAAATCTGTTTTATAAAATTGGTATTTTGAAATCTAAAAAAGCTGATATTAAAGTTATTTGTGTTGGCAATTTAACAACAGGTGGCGTTGGCAAAACTCCTGTTGTAATTGAGCTTGCAAACTATTTAGCTAAAAATAATGAAAAACCAGCAATAATAACAAGAGGTTATAAGGGAAAATTATCTAATAATTCAGTTAATGTTATAAGAGATTTTTCTTCAATTTTAATTAATGACCCAATTTTATCTGGTGATGAACCAAATTTAATTGCAAAAAAGGTTGAAAATTGTGCTGTTTTGGTTGGGTGTGATAGATTTAAACTAGCACAATATGCTAAAGAAATGGGTGCAACCGTTGTTATTATGGATGATGGCTTTACCAATAGAAAGCTATTTAAAGACCAAACAATTTTATTATTTGATTATGAAAAACTAATTGGTAATGCTTGCCTTTTGCCTTTAGGTCCATTAAGAGAGCCAACGTGCGAAATTCAAAGAGCAGATAAAATTTTAATCATTAATAAAACTGGAAAAAAAGTTGAAATTGATGAAAATCTAGTGAAACAATTTAAATACAAAGATATTTATATAGTGGATATTGTGCCAGATGTTATTAAAAATCAAGCTAATGGAGAAATCTTACCTAAGGGCGAAAAAGTTTTGGCGTTTACAGGAATAGGTTCTCCTATTCAATTTTTTAATTTTTTAAATAACGACTGCGAGCTTTTATATAATATTTCTTTTGACGACCACTATGATTACACGCAAGAGGATATTGAAAACATAAACATTATTGCTAAAGAAAAAGGTGCAAACGCATTAATAACAACAACTAAAGACTATGTTAAAATAAAAGATTTTAATTCTAGTCTTGATATCTACACTTTAGAGCTTAAAATTGATTTAAATGCCGAAGGAATTTTAAAATGAGATTAAAAGATATATATAATTCAGACAAAACGCAAATTTCTTTTGAAGTATTTCCACCAAAAGGGGATGACAAAGCTCAAAAAATTGATAATTTAATTTCTGAATTAAATGTTTTAAAGAAACACAATCCAGCACTTATTTCAATTACTTATGGTGCTTGTGGGACAAATAGAGAGTCTACAATTGAAATTGCAAAAAGAATTAAAAACGAAGTTGGTGTTATCCCAATGCAACACTTTACTTGTATCTGCTCTCAAAAACAATACATTCATGACTATTTAAAAGAAATTGAATCAATGGGGCTTGAAAATATTCTTGCTCTTAAAGGGGACGAGCCTAAAGATAATCTCGTTTGCTATAGAGATTTTGCCTATGCAAATGAGCTTGTCCAATTCATTAGAGAAAATTCCTCTCTAGATATTGCTGTTGCAGGTTATCCAGAAAAACACCCAACTGCACCAAGCCTAGATGATGATATTAAAAACTTAAAAAGAAAATGTGATGCTGGGGCTAGTGTAATTTTTACTCAAATGTTTTTTGAAAATGATAATTTCTTTAAATATCAAGATAAAGTTAGAAAAATTGGGGTTAATCTTCCAATCGTAGCTGGCATTTTTCCAATTTCAGATTACAAACAAATTACAAAAATTGCTGAAATGTCTGGGGCGTATTTGCCACCAAAAATGCTAAGCAAGCTTGAAAAATATCAAAATTCTAAAGAAGACACAATGAAATTTTCTATTGAATATTCAATTAATCAATGCCAAGAATTAATAGAAAATGGCGTTTCTGGGCTTCATTTCTATACTTTGAATAAATCTTATATGACAAGCGAAATTATAGAAAATCTTTCTTTATAGATTTAGATTTAAGCTTCATAAAGTTGTTTAAACTAGCCTTAATAGGGTTTGTGTGTTTAGAATTTTTTTCATTATTCGTAAGGCTATTAGCCTCTTTTAAAATTTCTGTTTCTTCTAAATAATGAACTTTTTTCATAATGAAATTTTACCACATTCTATACATAAATAAAGTCTAAATACTCTAAAAAATTGCCTTTAGAATGACTATTCTGCATCTTCCATAATTTTTATCTTTAATAATTTCTAAGTTTTCATTTTCAAAAATTGTAAAATCAATTT
>JAZSMU010000009.1:0-1850 GCA_045536045.1 Candidatus Gastranaerophilales bacterium | reverse complement strand
CAAATTACACAATTGCGGTTGGTCCAATGCCAATGATGAGAGCAGTTGCAGAATTAACACGTCCGTTTGGAATTAAAACAGAAGCTTCAATGAACCCAATTATGGTAGACGGAACAGGAATGTGTGGTGCATGCAGAGTTACTGTTGGTGGTAAAGTTAAATTTGCTTGTGTTGATGGACCAGATTTTGATGCACACCAAATTGATTTTGATGAAGTGATTAATCGTTCAAGAATATATAAAGACCAAGAAAGAAAAAGGGACGAAAATTGTAATTTACTAAAACAAGGAGTAAGAAATGAGTAAAAAAATTCCTATTTGCCCAATTTTATCTATTGGTGCAGAACATCCAGCAGTTTGCCTTCAAGAAAACTGTGCTTGGTATATTCTAAATTTAAAACAATGTGGTGCGTATATGACATTTCATAACGCAATGTTAGAGATTAAAGAAAAACAAAAGAATAAGGAAAAATAAACAATGACAAAACCAATGACCATAACTGAAAAAATCTTTGCAGCACACTGTGGCAGAGATTATGTTCAAGCAAATGATTTAATATATGCAAAAGTAGATATTACACTAGCAAATGACATTACAGGTCCTGTCGCTATTAAAGAATTTAACAAAATTGGCGTTAAAGATGTGTTTGACAAAAAAAGAGTAGTTTTTGTTCCAGACCATTTTGTTCCAAACAAAGATATTAAATCTGCTGAGCAAGTTAAAATGATAAGAGAATTTTCAAGAGAAAAAGAAATTGAAAATTTCTTCGAAGTTGGAAGAATGGGAATTGAACACGCACTTTTGCCAGAAGCTGGCATTGTTACTGCTGGCGATTTGATTATTGGTGCAGATTCTCACACTTGCACATATGGTGCATTGGGTGCTTTTTCAACAGGCGTTGGCTCAACAGACCTTGCTTGTGCTATGGCATCTGGCGAAACTTGGTTTAAAGTTCCTAGCACAATTAAAGTAATTTTTGATGGCGAATTGAATGAATGGGTAAGTGCAAAAGATTTAGTTCTTCATTTAATTGGCGATATTGGTGTTGATGGTGCTTTATATAAAACGCTAGAAATTACAGGTAGTGCAATTTCTAATATGTCTATGGACGGAAGATTTACTATTTGTAATATGGCAATTGAAGCTGGTGCTAAAAATGGCATTATTCCTCCGGATGAAAAAACTGAAGAATACCTAAAAGGTCGTTCAATTAGACCATACACTTTCTATCAAAGTGATGAAGACGCTAATTATGAGAGAATCATCAGATATGATGTTTCAAAAATTGAACCAACAGTTGCTTTTCCACACTTGCCTGAAAACACAAAACCAATTAGCCAAGTTGGAAATATTGAAATTGACCAAGTGGTTATTGGCTCTTGTACAAATGGAAGACTTGAAGACCTTGAAGTTGCTTCAAGAATTTTAGACGGCAAAAAAGTTCATAAAAATGTTCGTTTAATTGTGTTCCCTGGAACTCAAAAAATATATTTAGAAGCAGTTCGTTTAGGCTATATTCAAAAAATTATTGAAGCTGGTGGTGCTGTTTCTACTCCAACTTGTGGTCCATGCTTGGGTGGACACTGTGGAATTTTGGCTAAAGGCGAAAGGTCTGTTTCAACTACAAACAGAAACTTTGTAGGAAGAATGGGACACACAGAAAGTGAAGTTTACCTAGCATCTCCTGCTGTTGCTGCTGCAAGTGCTATTTTAGGTAAAATTGCAAGCCCAGCTGAATTATAAGAAAAGGTTTAAATGAAAAAAATAAGAATTTTATTTGTATTTTTGATAATGCTCACAACTTCAATGGTGTGGGCATGTCCATTATTCAACGGAATAGACAGAATTAT
>JAZSMU010000087.1:0-6948 GCA_045536045.1 Candidatus Gastranaerophilales bacterium | reverse complement strand
TGGTGTTTTGCCTATAACAACTTCAATATCTTGAGCCCAAAGATATGTTTTAACAACTTCAACATATTTTGGGTTAATTGTGTTTTTAACAAAAACTTTGTTTTTCTTTTTTAATCTAACTGTCATCAAAAGCGCTTCAGCTAAAGCACTAGCACCATCATATACTGAAGCATTTGAAACATCAGTGTTGCATAGAGTTGTGATGTATGTTTGAAACTCATACATAGCTTGAAGTGTGCCTTGAGAAATTTCAGGCTGGTATGGTGTGTATGCAGATAAAAATTCAAAACGAGAAGTTACGGCACTAATTGCTGCTGGAATATGCCTTAAATAGCTTCCACCACCTAAAAAACAAAGTTTTTCAGTGTTATTCAATTTAGCTAAACCCTTAACTTTTTTGCTTGCGTGAATTTCATCTAGTCCTTCTGGCATATCAAAATTTTTAAATTTTGCACCATCTGGAATCATATCAAACAATTCGTTGATATTTTTTACGCCAATACTTGAGAGCATTTGCTCTCTATCTTCATTTGTATGAGTTAAAAAGTTTTCCATAATTTAAGAAACAGTTTCTGTATAATCTTCGTATTCTAAAAGTCCAATTGAATCTTCTGCCCAATCAGTTGCATCAATTTTAACTAACCAGCCAGCACCCCAAACATCTTCGTTTACAGTTTCTGGTGTGTTTATAAGTTTTTCGTTAATTTCAATAACTTTTCCTGCAACAGGCATATAAATTTCGCTTGCTGCTTTAACACTTTCAATTGTTGCAAAGAATTCGTCTTTTTGATATTCGCTATCAACTTCAGGCAATTCAACAAAAACGATATCGCCTAATTGTTCAACAGCGTAATCAGTTAGCCCAATTGTAAATGTGCCATCTCCGTTGTCTAAAATCCATTCATGAGTTTTTGAACATAAAATGCCTTCTGGTGCTTGTGCCATTATATCTTTTTCTCCTTCAATTATTTAACGCTATTTTTCTTTTGCACAAAAGGTCTTGCAACAATTTGAGCTTTATATAACTTATTTCTTATCATAACATCTATATCCATGCCAATAGTTTTGTTAAGAAATATTGAGTTATTTTTAATATCAACATATCCAAGCCCAATATTCTTGCCTGTTGAAGGACTTGGACCTCCACTTGTAACAATTCCAACTTTTTCATTTTCGTAATATATTTCATATTCGTGGCGTGCAATTGCTTTATCTACCATTTCAAAGCCAATGAATTTTTTGGTTTTTTCAACTTCGCCTTTGATTTGTCCCATAATTATATCTTTTGCAATGTAATTATCTGGTTTTTCTTTGTCAATTGTCCAAGCAAGACCTGCTTCAACAGGTGTTGTGTTTTCATCTAAATCATTTCCATATAAAGGTAGTGCTGCTTCTAGCCTTAGAGTATCTCTAGCACCTAGACCAACAGGAAGAATGCCAAACTCTTTGCCCTGTAATAGAGTTTCATTCCAGAATAATTTTGCGTCTTTGTTTTTCATTACAATTTCAAAGCCGTCTTCTCCTGTGTAGCCTGTTCTTGATAGATAAACTTCTTTGTCTAACATTTTTGTTTTAATAATTGAAAATGATTTTGGTTGGATTTCTTTGCTAACGCCCATTTTTTCAATTAAAAGATATGCTTTAGGACCTTGAATTGCTATCATAGATAGGTTATGAGATTGGTTATCAATTTCAACATCAAAGTTTGCTGAATTGTAGCAAATCCAATTTACATCTTCGTCAATTCTTGAAGCATTTACAATTAAAAAATATGAATTTTCTTTTAATTTATAAATAATAAGGTCGTCAATAATTCCACCTTTTTCGTTTACAAGATGAGTATAAAGTGCTTTTCCATCAACTAATTTTGAAACATTTGCAGGAACTAAATAATTCAAAAATTTAAGAGAATCTGCGCCTGAAATAAATACTTCTCCCATATGGGAAACATCAAAGAGCCCAATATTTTCTCTAACATTTTTATGTTCTTCAATAATACTTGAATATTGAACAGGCATTTCCCAGCCTGCAAAAGGAACAATTTTTGCACCTAATTTTCTGTGTTCTTCAAGTAAAAAAGTTTTTTTCATATAACTTCCCCTATCTTGTATAAATTCTTGGCAGACGCACTTTTAGCCTGCATATTAGCTCATAATTTATTGTATTTAAAATATTTGCCCAAGTGTCAATGGAAAGGTGATTTTCTTCGTCATCTCCTAAAAGGGTAATAATATCGCCAACTTTAGCTTCAATATCCCCAATATTAAACATCATTTGGTCCATTGTAATTCTTCCAATTTGTTTGATTATTTTTCCATTTAGGCTTGCTTCTATTTTATCTGATAATGCTCTTGAAACACCATCTGCGTAGCCAATTGGAATTGTTGCAACAGTTGTGTCTTTATCTGCCACAAAACAGTGCCCATAGCTAACGCCTTCCCCTTTTTTAATTTCGTGAATATTTGTTATTCTTCCTTTTAAGGAAATCAGTTGTTTAAGGTTTTTAAAGTATTGGTTATTTTCAGGGTGGCTAAAAGGTGTTAGCCCATATAAAATAATTCCAGCACGCACCATATCGTAGTTAAGCGAATCATCTAATAAAATTGCACCAGAATTAGAAGCGTGGATGGTTAAATTTTTTGTATCAATTGAATTTATAAGATTTATGAAATTTTCTTTTTGAGAATTAAATATTTCTTTATTTTCAACATCACAAAAATGAGTGAAAATGCCTGTTAATTCAACAGATTTAGAACTTTGAACAGCTTCAATAAAATCTTTTGCTTCTTCTATTCCAATTCCGATTCTGTTCATTCCTGTGTCTATTTTTATTTGAACTTTTAGTTTCTTTTTTGTTTTTTCAAATAAAATATTTGCAGCTTCAAGGTGTTCCTTGTTAAATATTGAAACTTGAATGTTGTTTTTAAGTGCTGCTTCAAAACTCCAATAAGGAACTGCTCCTAAGACCAAAATCGGTGCTTCAACTTTTGCTTTTCTAAGCTCAAGCCCCTCATCTAGTGTTGCAACTCCAAAATCCGTAATTCCACAAGCAGACAAAATGGGCGCCATCATAGCTGAGCCATGGCCATAACCGTCTGCTTTTACAACAGCCAATATTTTTTTGCATTTTATATGCTTTTTAATTTCTTTAATATTTTTTTCAAGAGAATCAAGGTTAATTTCAACCCAAGCATCTCTTAAAGGATTTGATAGTGAGCTTCTCATCAATTCTCCTCAACCTCATTTTGAATGCAGAAAAGATTAAATGTATTAGAAGCAAGCATTGCAATTGTCATAGGTCCAACACCACCTGGAACAGGAGTTATTAAACTAGCTTTTTTTGAAACATTTTCAAAATCAACATCACCTGTAATTTTGTTGTTTTCATCTCTTGTTATTCCTACATCAACAACAACAGCACCTTTTTTAACCATATCTTCTGTTATAAGGTTTTTAATTCCAACTGCACTAATTAAAATATCTGCAGTATTTGTTATTTCAGCTAAATTTTCTGTTTTGGAATGTGCCACAGTAACAGTTGCGTTTTCATTTAATAAAAGCTGAGAAAGTGGCTTTCCAACAATATTAGAACGCCCAACCACAACTGCGTGTTTGCCCACCATTTTAACATTATAAGCATTTAAAAGCTCAATAATGCCAACTGCTGTGCAAGGTGCAACAAAAGGTTCGCCAAGCGATAGAAAACCAGCATTTAAAGGTGTGAACCCATCAACATCTTTAAGAGGCGAAATAAGCTCAATTAGTTTGTTTTTGTCTAAATGTTTTGGAATTGGAAGTTGCAAAAGAATTGCATTTACTTCATTATCATCATTCAATTGCTCAATTTTTGCTTCTATTTCTTCTTGAGTTACATTTTTATCAAATTTGCAAACTAAAGATTTCATCCCTAATTCATCTGCCATTTGTTCTTTTTTAGAAACATAAATTTCGCTTGCCTTATCGTCTCCAATAAGAATAACAGCAAGTTTTGGGGCAATATTTAATGTGCTTTTAACATCTGAAATTTTTTTCTTAAGCTCTGTTTTAATTTCAGAAGCTATTTTTTTGCCGTCAATAATTTCCATAATTCACCCTTTATATAGGCAAATTATAGCATAAATTTGAGGCTTTGAGAAATTATAAGGACAATAGTTTTGCACTTATTATGTTTTTTAATTTTAAACTCTTGATTATGGTTTTTGTTTCTGATAATATCATCTTATGAAATTTGAATAGATGTGCGCCGGTAGCTCACTTGATGAGCAAAGCGAAGCAAAGTGGTTTAACCACAAATGCTATCCAGCTGGCACATTTATTGAAAATTAAATAAACTTTTATGCGCCGGTAGCTCACTTGATGAGCAAAGCGAAGCAAAGTGGTTTAACCACAAATGCTATCCAGCTGGCACATTTATTGAAAATTAAATAAACTTTTATGCGCCGGTAGCTCAGCTGGATAGAGCAACTGCCTTCTAAGCAGTAGGTCGAGCGTTCGAATCGCTCCCGGCGTAAATATATTAAAAAGACGGCAATTGCCGTCTTTTTTAATGTTTAATTTCATCTAGCTACTTATTGTAATTCAATCTAAATGTATATAACTTGTATTTTTCATCTTCAAGAGTAAAGATAAAAGTAAAAGTTGCAATGCCATTTTCTTGTTTTTCAAACTTAACAGGAATTACAAATGTGTACTGTTTTCTTCCTTTTGTATCAGAATATTTTGTAATTTGTGATTTTTCAAGGTCGTATTCTTTATATTTTCCAAACGCATTGTGCATATTTTTAAATGTTTCAACAAGTGTTTTTTCAGCAGTTGCTTTATTAAATTCTTTTGAAGAAATTTCCATAAAATATGCACTTTTTTGGCTGTTGTAGTTAATTAAGAGTTTATCAATTTCCGGTTTTAAGATTTTTAAATCTTCCCCCATAACTTTCTGAACCGTTTTGTCATTTAGTGGGTCGTTCATCTCTTTTGTGAAATTAGCGTGGAATGTGCAGAACTTCAACATAAACAAAATGCATAATGCTAAAACGGAAAAAATAATTAAACTTTTTTTCATAAAACACCTCAAAACTTACAAATACAAAATAAAGCTTTTGGTTTTTTTTGTCAATATTGGCATTTCTTTTTTATTAAAATTTTGCTAAAATTAAATGGTAACTTTTATTTTTACGTGTTTTAAATAAATAAAAGATTTGGGGTGTTGTATGACAATAATTAGACCAGTTACTGCGCAAGATATTAGGTTAAAGGAAAAAATCGCTAAAGCAGCAAAAGATGCAGATTTAAACTTATCTGAAATTCTTGCTGTAAATAATAAATTTGGCACAACTTTAGAATACACTCCAAAGAAAGATGTTGTTGAATTATCTTGCTATGTAAATAAAAACACAAAATCTGGAATTGATGATTTTGCAAGAGAATGTTCTGATTATGCAATGGAATTAATGAAACGAACAGGCAAGTCAATAAAAGAAGAAATTATTGTTTCTTCAAAAAGCTCACTAGCAGAAAATTTAGAATCTGCTCTTAGAAAACTAAAAAATGTTCTATAAATTTATTCTTATATTTTTTTTAGACATTGTCTGACCATAAATCCCGAAAGCTCTTCGCATCCGGCTTCAAATAAAGACATAGGTTGAATTTCTTTTATGTCTAAATTGCCAACAATTTCAATGTTTTCTGGGTTAATTTTTTCTTTATAAAAATATTCAAATGGTTTTTCTTTAGTTTTTTCAATTTCTTCTAATTCTAAACCTTCTTCAAGATGTTTTTGCTCATCTGAAAGATAAATAGCTTCTAGAATAGTGTCTAGGTCAATGTTTCCACCACTTTCTTCTTTAAAATTTTTGAAAGTATCTTTTAAAAGCATATAGTCTTTGGCTTGTTTTTTGTCTTTATCTGCAATTGCACAAAAACCACCGAATGCTCCTACATTTTCTTGCCCTCTTATTTTGAGATTTTCTAAATTCAGAGAAGCTGTTGGAATTTTTAAGATTGTCAATTTGCCTGAACGGTCTTTATCACAGAATTTTAAAAGCCTTGCAAGAAGTGATTTTTCTAGGCTACTTTTTCTTCCGTTTGTTAAATTTTGCCAAGTGTCTAGCAATTCATTTTCGCTAACCAAAAATACTGCTTTGTCGCCATTAGCGTGCAAATAAAGGTCCTCACTTGTTTGAAGCCCTGTTTTTTTAATGTTTTCTAAGCTACTTGTTGATGTTATATGATATAAATATTTAGGCAATTTGCGTTTTGTTTCTTCAGATATTTCTGTTCTAAGGTAATTTTTTGAACTTTCTATCTGATTTTCTTTGCTGAATTTAATAGTTTTTTTAAGAACTCCTTTTTCTCCAAAAACTTCTTTAATTTTTGAACCATCAGGGAGAGTTTCAAGAGTCCACAATTTTTCTCCTTTAATTGAAAAAACAGTTTCTTTAATTGAATTTTCAGGAGTTTTGCTTAATTTATAGAGAAGTAAATTGTCTTTTGAATATAATTTAAAAGAGTTTTCATTTTTAATTGTCCAAAAGCGAACATCCCCCTTTTTGTTTTTTATATCGCGTCTTCCAATAAAGCCTTTGTTATACGAAGAAATAGCTAAAGCACCACTTGCTGTTGGAGTTTTAATTTCTTCTTTTGGTGGCGTGTTTGGAACATTATTTATATTTGCAGATGTTTGCGAAACATTCTTGCTTAAATTTAATTTAATATTACTAATTGGCATTGTAAACTTCCCTATATTTATATTAAAAAAAATATGAGGAAAAAATTGCTTTTTCATAAAAAAAGAGGCTCATTTGAGCCTCTTTTTTCTTTGGAATTTAGTTTCCACCAGGATTCAATTCAAATGGGCTTCCTGGTTTGAATTTGTTTTTGTATGTTTCAACAGATGGTTGCAAGATTTCTGGAAGTTGTTCAATTTCAGCGTTTGCATTTTGTTTTTCAACT
>JAZSMU010000032.1:0-10360 GCA_045536045.1 Candidatus Gastranaerophilales bacterium | reverse complement strand
CTGCATGCACCACACATTCCTGTTCCGTCTACCATAATTGGGTTCATTGAAGCTTCTGTTTTAATTCCAAACGGACGTGTTAATTCTGCAACTGCTCTCATCATTGGCATTGGACCAACTGCAATTGTGTATTTTGGTTTATCTTTTTCAATAATTTCAGCAAGAACATTTGTTGTAAAGCCTTTAACACCATATGAACCGTCATCTGTTGTGATGATAAGCTCGTCAGATGCATCTTTCATTTTTTCTTCCCAGAAAATAAGGTCTTTTTCTCTTGCACCCATAATCATATAAACTTTATTTCCAGCTTCTTTAAATGCTTTAGCAATAAGATAGCATGGAGCAGCACCATAACCACCTGCAACGCAAGCAACTGTGCCATAATTTTCAATATGAGTTGGAGCTCCTAAAGGACCAGCCAAATCGTATATTGAATCGCCAACATTAAGAGTTGCAAGTTGTTTTGTGGTAAAGCCAACTGCCATATAAACAATAGTTAAAACGCAGTTTTCTCTATCATAATCTGCAATTGTTAAAGGGATTCTTTCTGAATCTTCAAAAGGTCTTAATATAATGAATTGACCAGCTTTAGCATTTTTAACAACATAAGGTGCTTTAATCCTTATTTCATATTGGTTTTTGCACAACTCTTTTTTATATAAAATTTCGTATGACATTTTTCCTCTCAAAATTCCTTATATCTTTTAATTATACAATGAAAAATGATTTGTGATATACTTCTTTTATGAAAAAAAATATTATTTTACTTTTTTTGTTGTTAATTTTTCTACAAAAGCCAGCTTTTGCTAGCGAAATAGAGTTTTTTGCACTATCTGATGTTCATATTTCATATAACAAAAATGTAATCAACAAAGAAACAAGGCTAACTCAATCTATTAAAAATTTACAAAGTGCCGTTCGTCAAATCAACAAATCAGACTGCGATTTTGTTGTTTTTGCAGGAGATTCATTAGCCAAAACAGATAAAAAAAATCTTGTTTTATTTGCAAAAATTATAAGAAAATTAAACAAACCATATTATGTAACCGTTGGAAATAATGATGTTTCGCAAGTTTCAGAATTAGATAAAAAAGAATTTTTCCATCTTTTAAATATGTATAGTGGAAACAAAACAAGAAAAACTCCTTGCGTTATTAGAAAAAACAAAGATTTTGTTTTTATTATGATGGATGGAGTTAATCAATTTGTTCCAATGCCAAACGGAAATTACAAAGAAAATGAGCTTATTTGGCTTAACAAGCAACTTAAAAAATATAAAAATAGAAAAGTTGTTATAATTCAGCATTTTCCAATAATTGAACCAGCTGAAAATGAAAGCTTAAAAACTCATAATGCAGATAAATATCTTGAGCTTGTTTCAAAACACAAAAATGTTTTGGCAATAATTTCAGGGCACTATCACGAAGAAAATCTTCAAAAAATTGATGGCATTTACCATATAAGTTTGCCATCTTTATCTGAATCAAAAGAATACGAAGAAATTACAATTGAAAAAGAAAAAAATAATTACTTTATAAAAACAAAGATAACCCCTGTTGAGTAGGTAATAATGGAAGATTTCAAAGATTTTTTAAATAATCTTTTAGAAGCTATTGCAAAGACTTGCAGGGAAATTTTTCCTGTTTATCTTCTTTTTATATTATGTTTTTTATTTTTGTTCATAAATCTTGGAAGTTATCCTTTAATTGATGTTGATGAAACTAGATACATTCAAATTTCAAAAGAAATGTTTAATTCTGGAAATTACATCACACCATTTTTAAATTTTGAACCATTTTTAGAAAAACCACCCCTGTTTTTTTGGGCAAATTGTGCAAGTTTTGGAATATTTGGTAATTATTCAATACTAACTGCGCGTTTTGCAAACTCAATGTTTGCAATGTTTTCAGTGTTTTTTGTTTATTTTTTAGCAAGAAAAATGCTAAATAATGATTTTGCCTTAATTTCATCTTTAATTTTATTGTCTTCTTGCTGGTTTTTAATTTTTGCACACATTGCAATTTTAGATATGGCATTTATGGCAATGACTACAGCTTCAATAGGCTCAGCACTTTATATTTTTTACATTAAAAAAGAAGACCAAAAATTTGCACTTTGGGCTTTTTGGGCATTTATGGGGCTTGCAACTTTAGCAAAAGGCTTAATTGGAATTATTATTCCATTTTGCACAGTGCTTTTAATTTTTGCTATTAAACATAAACTAAAATTATTTTTCGCACCTAAAAATTTTATAGTTGGCTTATTAATTTTTCTTTTAATAGCACTTCCTTGGCATATTTTGGCATATCTTGAAAATGGGCAAACTTGGCTTAATGAATACTTTTTAAAACACCATTTTGCAAGATTTGCAAACTCTGGAATGGGATTAAATCGCAAACAACCATTTTTATTTTATGTTCCAATAATTTTGCTTGGAATTTTTCCTTGGACACTTCAAGCAATTGCCGTTATTGGAAAAATAATAAAAACTATCTATTCAAGATTTAAAGAATCAAAAATATTTGAATTGATAGTTAGGACAGATACTTACCAAGAAAAAATCTTACTTTTTGCTTCAATTTGGGCAGGGTTTATTTTTCTTTTATTCAGCATTGCTTCAACAAAACTGCCAACATATATTTTGCCACTTATACCACCTATGGCCTTGTTGTGTGGAAGTTTATGGTTTCAATATATTTTAGGGAATAAATATTCAAAATTAATAAGATTAACTTCAATTTGGCTTTTTGGCTTTATTTTAATTGCAGGAATTATAGCCCTTATTCTTCCTGTGGTTAAAATTGAAGCACTTTTAATTTATTTATCAAATATGAATTTCTATATTCCATCTGCCATAATTCTTATTGTTCTTTCAATTTTTGCAATTATTTTTGCACTCAATAATAGAAGAATTTTACTTTTTTCTTGTTATATAATTCTTTCATTTTCTGCAATAACAATTTCAACAAGAGAAGTTTTTGAATATATGGTATCATTTGGACAGGATGAGCTTATGGAATTTGCAAATATTGCAAAAGAAGACAAGTCATCTTCCCTTATGACCTATGATTTTCCTAGAAAATATTCAATTATTGAAATTTATGGCAAAAAGGTTAATACTATTGAAAGCAACGAAAATAAAAAATTAAGAAAAGAAGTCCGTTTAGAAAAAAGAAAAAGAAAAAATGTTTATGTAATTTTGAGAAATAAAAACACAAAAAATTACA
Source organism: Candidatus Gastranaerophilales bacterium (assembly GCA_045536045.1). GTDB lineage: Bacteria > Cyanobacteriota > Vampirovibrionia > Gastranaerophilales > Gastranaerophilaceae > RGIG1918. The sequence continues at coordinate 7,133 of JAZSMU010000032.1, read as the reverse complement.
AAAGATTCCCAAAACACAAAGTAATCAAAAAAGGCGAAAAATACACTCTAATTAAGTTTTAATTATGACAAAAGACATTCAAAAAGAATTTTTATCAACAATTACACACGAAATTAGAACTCCACTAACAAGCATTAGAGGTTTTAGCCAAACTATGCTTGATAATTGGGACAAACTGCCTGAAGATAAGAAAAAACAATTTATTCAAATTATCTCAGAACAATCTGAAAGACTTATGAAACTTTTAGAAAATGTTTTAAATGTTGCAAAAATGAACAGCAACAACGACACCGTTTTAAAAGAAATTAATTTGAAAAATATTATTAAAAAAGTTTTAGAAATGCTTTTAGTAAACAACAAAAAACACGAATTTATTTTGGGAAATTTGAAAGAAAATTTAAGTGTTTTAGGAGATGTAGATTTACTGCAGCAAATTTTAATTAATATTTTAGAAAATGCCATTAAATACTCTGAAGATGGCACTAAAATTGAAATTTCAACTGGTAGTTTTAAAAATTACAATTTTATAAAAATTCAAGATGAAGGAATTGGAATTAGCGAATTAGACCAAGAAAAAATCTTTGAAAAATTTTATAGAAGCGAAAGCTATATTTCATCAAAAACGCAAGGAAGTGGGCTTGGGCTTTATATTGCTCAAAATCTTACAAAAAAAATGGACGGGTATATTGAAATCAAAAGCCCATACAAAAAAGACGGAAAAGAGGTTAAAGGGTCTGAATTTACAGTATTTCTACCTATGTTTGAAATAGAAAAAATAACTCAAAAGGTAGGTGAAAATGTATAATTCAACCGTTTTCATTGTTTCAAAAAGAAAAGAGCTTTCAGTTAAACATAAAAAAGCACTAGAAGCTTCTAATAACACTGTTTTTATCATCAATTCTCTTCCTAAAATGTTTGAAGAAATTAAAGAAAAAGAACCAGATTTAATAATGATTTCTGACACAATTTATGAAGATTTTGTTGAAATAATTAAACAAATAAAAGTTTTAACATATAACTATTCGCCAGTAATTATAGCTATTTCAAGGTCGTCAAACCTTGAAGATAGATTAACAATGTTGCAAAATGGAGCAGATGATTGCTTCGGAGAAGAAATTACAAATAAAGAATTAACAACAAGAATTTCAGCCTATATGAGGCGTTATGTTGAAAATTCTCTAAACCCAACAACAGGAATTATTGGAGAAAAATTAGGCATTAAAAACCTAAAAAGAAAAATTGAAACAAAAGCAAATTCATCAATTGTTTTAACAGAAATTCAAAATAGTGCAGAGTATAAAGAAATTTACGGAGAAATTGCATACGGAAAAGTTATGCAAACAATTGGTGCGCTTATAAATTCAGCACTTTCTGAAAAAGACTTTATAACTCACTTATTGTCAGATAGATTTATTTTAATCACAGACCCAACAAAAGCCGAAAGACTTGCTTCTTTCTTGACTTTTGCCTTTGATAATATGCTTGATAAATTTTATTCTGAAGCAGATTTTAAAAATAAATTTATAAAATATTTTTCAGATGACACATTAGAAAACAAAATTCCTTTAATGAAATTAAATATCGGAATTATTAACCTTGAAAATGACAATTCTGCAAATGAAAAAATCCTTATAACACACCTAAATTCGCTAATTAAAGTATGCAGAAAAAACAAAAATTCAACATACATAATAGACAGAATCAAAATTAGTGGAAGTTGCGAAAAAATTAAAGAAAAAAACAGAATTATGATAGTTGAAAAAGATGAAGCACTTTCATATTTAATTCAAACAGCGTGCGAACTTCAAGGTTTAATTAGTGCAACCGTTCGCAACTTGTCTGATTTTGATAGAATTTTTAATATGTTTGAACCGGATTTGGTTATTTTAGACGATGAAGAAGACAAAAGTGAAAATTCTTCAATTGAAATTTGCAAAAAAATCAAAAATATTTCTGAAAAAACAAAAATTATTTTTACATCTTCAAAAAGAAAAAAGACGCAAATTTTGGCTTCAGGAGCAGATTTATACTTGCCTAAACCATACGAAATTAGCACTCTTGTTGAATGGAGTAAAAAATTCTTGAAAGAAGATTAATTTTTGTTAAATATATCATACAACCATTGGATGATTTTGTTTTTTTGCTTTGAAAAGAGCAATTAAAAATGGTAAAATTTTAGTGTGATGGAAAAGGTCTGAGACCCTTTTGGGCGTAAATAAAATTCACGGTTAAGTTTTGTAACGATTTGGCTGTTTTTTTAAAAAAAGAAGTTACATGCTAGTCAAATTGGGAAAAAGTTTAACTATAAGTTTCGGTAAAAGAGAATCGGGCTAAAGGCGATAGATGGTAAATTATTTCTCAATTAATTCAGCGAGATTCCAAAGTGGCATTGGTTCACTTGCTAACGCCTATGCAAAAATTAGAACAAAAACATTATCGTCTTTAAAAAGTCAGTCAGGAGAAGGTGTTTCAGAGGATGTTCTAGCTCAATTATATAACATCCTACAAGAAAAAACAGGAAATAAAGGTGTTCAAAGTTTGTTGTCTAATAAGCTTGCAACATCAACTTCCATGAACTCATCAGACGCCGTTAGCCAAGCTCTACAAAGCATTTTAGAATACGGAAACGACAGCGATGTCATTCTTGACATTTTGAAAAAATATGGGGAAATTGGTGGAGAATTAACAAACGAATTAGAAACTTATAAATCACGCCTACAAAATCTATCAACAGTTGTAAACACAGCCAAAAACGCCCTTTCTGAGGAATCTGGGGGAATGCTCTCCATATTATCAGAAATCAACAAAGCCATAGGGGAGCTAAACAACAACAACAAATCTACCATCCAAACTAGAATTAACAACCTTGTTAAAGAATTATTTGGTGTTAAAAACAATGGTCTTTTTGGGGACAAAATTTCAAGCATTACAGTAACAAACCCTCTTGCAAGCAGTAACTCAACAGGGCTTGTTGGTTCAATGAACACCACCTACGACCAAAACCAATACAATTCAAATGTAACCGAAAAAACAGGTTTAACAGGACTAACTAAACTACAAGCCGAAAAAGAAGGCTGGACAGTTGTAACAACTGCAAATGAATTGCATAACGCACTTCAAAAAAACCAAAAAGTAATGCTTTTTGGAAACATCAACTTAAATGGTGTTGCTTGGGAAAACATTGAAAACTACACAGAAACCATTGAAGGTAATGGTTACACAATTTCAAACTACGCTGGAGAAAACGCCCTCATCACAAACGCAACAGGTGCAACAATTCAAAACTTAAACCTAGAAGATGTTGAAATTTCAGGCAACGCAGACAACACTGCAGCCCTTATTTCAAATGCTGTTGATGTAACTGTTAAAAACATCAAAGTAACAGGTAATATCACTTCAACAGGAAGCAATGTTGGTGCTTTAATTGGTGCTCTTTCAACTTCAAATACTGGCACTTCAATGATTCAACACATTACAATTTCTGCTGCTGTTAATGGTGCAAATAACACAGGTGGTGTTGCTGGCTTAATAGAAGGCATTAGAACAGGCTCAGGCACAGAAAAAGACCCATACAAATATTCAATTGCACTAGATGACATTAGAACAAGCATCGAGAAAAACCAAGATGGCATCACAATAACTTCATCTGGGCAAAATGTTGGTGGCGTTGTTGGTTCTGGTGTCGGAGTTAGCATAGAAAACGCAAATATTTTAGCAAATATTCAAGGTTTAACAAATACTGGTGGTATTGCTGGTAAATTAGAAACTTCTTTCCTAGACCAAATAAATGTTCAAGGAAGAATTCAAGCAGATAATTATGCAGGTGGCATTGCTGGTTTAATCAACGACACTGGTCTAAACTTTGTAAACTTCACATCTGGAGAAGTTGTTGGTGGCAACTACGCTGGTGGGCTTGTTGGTGGTGCAATTAATAATTCAATCATCACAAATTCAAAATCCTACGGGAACACAACAGGCAACATGGCTGTTGGTGGCGTTGTTGGATACATTGAAAATGCAACAATAATAGGAACTCACACCCTTTCAACAGTAACAGGTAATGACAAAGTCGGCGGTCTTGTTGGTTGGGCAAATGGTGGTAACATTTCAAATGTTTACAGTGCAGGAACAGTTAATGCAAATGGTGCAAACACAGCAAGTAGCACATTCGGTGGTCTTGTTGGTTATGCTGATGGTGAACTTGTTCAAGGAACAACTCCGACTGCTATCATGACTCAAGAAGAGGCAGAAGCTCAAGGTTTTGTTTGGGTAACAACAGCAGATGAATTACAAAATGCACTATTAAACAACCAAAATATTGCACTTGGAGCAAATATTGACCTAACTGGCGTTGATTGGACATCTGTTTCATACTCTGGGGTTTTAGAAGGAAATAATTACACAATTTCTAACTTAGAAGGAGAACAAGGTTTAATCCAAAATCTTGGAAATGGTGTTGCAGACACAGTTGTTAGAAATTTATACCTTGAAAATTTCAATATCAATAGTTCATCTGGAGATAACGCAGGTGCACTTGCTGGAAACTTCAACGCTGATGGTGGCGAAGGCTCAATAACAATAGACAATGTTCATGTTATAGGCGGTTCTATAACAACTGAAGGGCACGCTGGTGGGCTTGTTGGCTTAGGCTCAACATACGATAGCAACAATACAAGTGCAACAATTCAAAACTCTTCTTCTTCTGCAAATGTATCAGGTAGCAATGCTGGTGGGCTTGTTGGTTGGTTAGATGATAGCCAAGGAACATACACAATTTCAAATTGCTCTGCAACAGGAAATGTATCAGCAACAGAATACGCTGGCGGAATTGTTGGCGGAGGCTATGCAGATTCAAATTCCTTAACTATCGAAAATTGCTATGCAACAGGAACGCTCACAGGCAGTGAAACAGGCGGTATTGTTGCTTTTCACAGCACAAGCTCTTTATATGCAAACAACAACTACTATAATGCAACAAATAACCCAACAAGCACAGAAGGCGGGGTTGGACAAGATATTACTTGGTTTACAACAGACAACATTGCAAATGCTGGGTTAAATATTCCATTCACACCAACTTTAACAATTTCAAATTCATATTCTCTAGCACAAGTTACAGCAACAGGAAGTATTGCTGGTAGCTTCGTTGGAGCTTCAACTGCTGGTGCATTATTAGAAGACTATGCTTCAGTTGAACAAACAAATACAGAAGTTATAAGCACAGGTGCAGTTTATAATGCAGACTGGTTTAAAGAAACAAGCAACATAAATTCTATTATAGGAATTGAAAACGCTGATTATTGGAAATACAATGTTGAAACTTTGACAAACAACGAAACTGCAACTGTTAGAGAAATTACAGGCACATTTGATATAGCAGAAGCAAGAGCAATTTCAAACGGATACACAGCTGTTAAAACAGCAGAAGAGCTTTTAACTGCTCTTCAAAAAAATGAAAATGTTTTATTATTCAATAATATTGACCTTAAAAACTTTGACTGGCAAACTGTTGCAAACTACACAGGAATGTTGAATGGTAATAGCTACACAATTTCAAACATTTCAGAAACATTATTTGATAAATTAAATGGTGCAACTGTTGAAAACTTAAAATTAAATAATATTGAAATTACAACGAACGAAGATAATGTTGGTGCTTTAGCAAATTCAGCCACAAATAGCACAATTCAAGATATTGAAGTTGACGGAATTAAAATTACAAATACAACAACGGGAGCAATAACCGGTGGGCTTGTTGGCAATGCTCAAAAATATATGTACATAACCCAAGAACAAGCACAAGCTCAAGGCTATGTTTGGGTAACAACGGCAGAAGAATTGCAAAATGCACTAAATGCAAATGCTAGTGCAAAAATTGCCTTAGGTGCAGACATAGACCTTTCTTCTATTGAAGATTGGAGATATACAACAACATTTAAGGGAACATTTGAAGGTAACGGATTTACAATTTCTAACTTAACTTCTTCATCTCAAGGGTTGTTTAACACAGTAGGTAGCTATGGACAAGTCAAAAACTTATACTTAGAAAATGTTAATATAAACGCAAATTTAACAACCAATACACGAATTGGTGCACTTGCAGGCGACGTTGTTTATGGTGCATGTGTTGATAATGTTCATGTATCCGGAACTCTAACGGTAACAAATACAACAGATTATCAAGGAGATGTCGGTGGACTTGTTGGTCAATTTAACAATTATTCAGGTAGCTCTGCTTATATAAAAAATAGCTCTTCTTCTGTAGATGTAACCCATATTGTTACAACAACTAGTGGTAACATGTCGCAAGTAACAGGTGGGCTTATTGGCAGAGTTGAAACTGGAAGTGGTTCGGTAAATATCACAAATTCTTATGCAACAGGAGATGTTACAGCAAGTGGTTGCGACTATACAGGTGGATTAATTGGTTATGCCAACAATGGTTCTGGTGGAATTATTCTAATAGGTGGTTCAAGCAAAAGTCTTAATATTAGCAATGTATATGCAACGGGAAATGTTACTGGCGAAGACTATGTTGGTGGGTTAATTGGTTATGCAAATAGCGTTACCAGCATCAAAAATTCTTATTCAACTGGTTTAATTTCTGGAACAGGAACGAATATTGGCGGGTTTACAGGAAGAAATACGTCCACGACAACAAACTGCTACTACAATTCTGAATGTGGATTAACCGATACCAAAGCAATAGCACAAACTTCAAGTTGGTTTACTACAGACAACATCAAAAACACAATTGGTATAACTCCAACAGCAAGCAAAACCAACACTTTCCAAGACATTGTAATCAAAAATGCTGAAATTTCTGCAACAGGTGGCACTGCTGGCGTTTTATTTGGTGCTGGTGTTGCTGATGTTTCAAATGTTTCAATTTCTGGAACATCAATATCTGGTGCAACTGTTGGTGGTGTTGCTGGCAACATCACAGCTGGAAATATTTCAAGAGTTACTGTTAATATTTTAGTTAATTCAAGTCAAGCAGGTGGCGGAATTGCAGGTAGTGCAACAGCAACAAACATTGAATATGCAAACTCTAAAGGAACAACAAAAGGCACAAACTCTGCTGGTCTTGTTGGCTTAGGCAACAGTGTTAATATTTCAAATTCTTACACAAC
>JAZSMU010000108.1:0-8163 GCA_045536045.1 Candidatus Gastranaerophilales bacterium | reverse complement strand
TTAATTTCGCTTGTGCCACTGCTTAATGAGCTTTGTTGAGATTTTAGACCACTCAAGCCAGAAGATTTGTTATCAGTTGTGTATTTATTGAAGCTTAATAGAGCCTTAAGCATATTGCCAGAGCTTGATTTAATTGTATTTTTGATTTGGCTTAGAAGCTCTTCGCTATTAACATTTTCATTAGACTCTTCTTTTTTGCTTGATAAGCCTTCAGTGTTAACTTTAGTGCTTGCGTAGTTTGTTGCATTATTTTTAGTATCTAATAATTTAGAAGCTTCTTTGTTGAGTAATTTTTGTATTCTACGCATTGTCGCGTGGATTTTTTCTTTGTCTTCGTCTAAGCCTGCATCTTTGCCGTTAATAGCAGCTGCAAGTTCATCTAAAATTACTCTGTTGTAATCTTGAATAGCAGTAATTTCGCCTGTTCCCATAACATCAAACTTAACATCTTTACCAAATGCACCAAGTGTTGTCATAAAGTCAAAAGCGATATCTATTGTAAGAATATTGCCTGCTTCGCCATCTGGAAGAACTTTTTCTTGATATACAGATTGATAATTGCTTTCTGTGCCGTCAAGATTTATAATAATACCATTTTTATCACCAACATTTTCAGAGCTTGTGTAGTTAGGGTTAAATTCAACATTTTCTGTAACAATGCTGTGAAGAATTGGGTTAGTAAAGCTTACGCCCCAAGCACCGAATAGCCAATGTTCGCCTTCTAAGTCGCCTAAAATAGAAGACATATTAGTAACATTTTCAAACCAACCAGCGCTGAATGACGCAAAGCCTTCGTCAAATCTCATTCCTGAAATGTAGTTGTTTTGTTTGTTATAGTTAATACCAGAGCTTGTTGCTTTAGTTGTTACATTTGCATTAACTTGAGTAACAAAACCATAGTTGATAATGCCTGTGTCTGATTCAAATACAGGGAATTCTATTTTAGCACCGTCATTTGTATTTCCAATAAAGCCAGCTCTTGTGCCGTTTAGAATCATATCATTTCTGTCAACTTGACCTTTAGAGAATACATTTTGAAGCGTTACGCTATTATCAACATTGTTTGCACTGTTGTATTCAGCGTTAACATATCCAATAAAGCCACCGAAGTTGCCAGTAAGAACACCAGCAGCACCATCTACATCACCTGCTGAATATGCACTTAAAATGCTTGATGAGCCATTTAAGTAGCCAATAAAGCCACCAACGCTATTTGCACCTTTAACATTACCTAAAGAGTATGAGTAAGATATGCTAGCACCTGTCATTTGACCAATAAAGCCACCAGCAATACCTTTTGCATCAACATCACCTGTGCTGAATGAATCTGTGATATTTAGTGAGTATTCATAAACATTTTCTTCAACTTTAGTTCTTATGCCAGAAACATTACCAATAAAGCCACCAACTTGAGAATTACCAGAAACATCTCCTATTGCGTAAGATTTGCTTATATTGATTTCGCCAGAAGAAACATTGCGAACTTGACCTGCAAATCCACCAACAAAGTCAACACCTGAAACTGAGCCTGATGCAGACACATTTTCTACATTTATTATTGCTGATGAATTATTGTAAATATCACCAAATGCACCACCAGTAGTGCCTTCAGCAGAAGTAACATCTCCAGAAGCCCAGCTGTTTTTCACTAAAACTGTTGAAGTGTTTTCTTCTCCATTAGTTGAAAGACGTCCAATTAAACCACCAACGTAATTTGTGCCAGAAACATTTCCTGTAGCAGAAGAATTTTCAATAATTATATCTCCGCCAATAGCACCAGTTCCTTCATATTGCTCTGAAAGAACATAGCCAATTAAGCCACCCACCCAGTAGTGTCCTGAAACTTCTGCACTTGATGAAGAATTTGAAATTTGTACAGTTGCTTGTTTGCTATTATAAATTTCGCCAATTAAGCCACCAGCAAAGCAATGGTCTGTGCTTGTTGATGTATGAATAACACTGCCACCAACAACATGAACATTATCTATAACTACTTCATTTAATGAAGCACTTACATTTCCAGCTAAAGCACCAACATTGCCTTTTTCATTTGCAGTGATATTAAAGTTTTCAAGTGTTAAGTTTTTAACTTCGCCACCATCTATTGAAATAAATAAGCCGTGTTCGCCATCGTAGTTAGAAATTGTGAAGCCGTTGCCATCAAATTTTCCATTAAAGCCTTCAACTGAATGGAACATATCTAAGACATCATCCATATTAACATCAGTGAATAGCATAATGTTTTCAGATACACCTGTTCTTTCCATTCTCTTGAATGCTTCATATAAATCTGCAGCATTTTTAATAACTGTCCAACCAGCTTCTTTTGCTTGGTTTTCTGTAATTGCGTTAACACCAACGCATTCGCTTAATTTATCTGAAATTGCACCATTTGAAGTAACATGGTAGTTCCAAGCTAAGTCTTCTGAGCCAAATATGCCTTGAATATTTGTGCTATCCATAAACCAGTCTGCATCTTTTTGAGCATTAAGAACTGGGTCAAACATATTGGTATTCGCACCAATTACCCCAATACCTGTTGAGTGAATTGCATTTTCTGTTGTTTGTTTAACGAATGCATAATCAGTTAGGATGATGTTATATTCATTTTCTTGAAGAGTTTCTCCCTTAACGGAATTGCCTGCATATCCAATAAAGCCGTGTTCGTAGTTTGGTGTTGTAACATTAACTTGGTTTGTTGTCCAAACATTTTTAATGGACAGTGCATTCTCTTTTGAACCGTAAGCAGCACCAATAAAGCCACCAAAGACATTATTAGAAGTTGCTCCGTCTGATGAGAATACTGCTCCTTGAGAGAATGAGAATGTGATTTGACCACTTGTAACTTCTCCAGCAAAACCACCAACTATATCTTTACCTGTTACTGTGCTTGTTGTGTAAGATTTTGTAATGCTTGAGCTTGTAGATTTACCAATAAAGCCACCAACAGTTGTTGTGCCTGTAACTGTGCCAGCTGAGTATGAGTCGGAAACTGTTGCGTTGTTAGCTAAACCAATAAAGCCACCAACATTTTCTGAGCCTTCTACATTTGTATTTGCAAATGAATCAGAAATGTCTCCTGTTGTGATTCCTGCAAAACCACCAACATTATTTGTTCCAGAAACGTCAATATTATCAACATAAGAATCGGTGATTATTGCATTTGTGCCTATATTACCAACTAAACCACCAACATTATTTGTTCCAGAAACAGTCACTCTGTTTGCTGAAGATGGGTCTGTTGTAACAAATGAATTTTTAATTGTTCCATTAACTATATTACCAACTAAGCCACCAACATTAGCTTGACCACCTGCAACAGAACCTGTTGAGTATGCATTTGAAATTGTTTTATCAACGCCATCATATACGCCAACGATACCACCTGCACCGCTTGATTCAACACTTGGTCCTGCTGTTATTTCGCCTGTGTTAATTACATTTGTGATATTTCCTGTTGCATAGCCTGCAATACCACCAACACTGTCATTTGAACCTGTTACTGTTCCTATGTTATAAACATTGTCTAGGTCGCCTGTTGTTGAACCTGCAATACCACCTACCATGAAGTTTCCACGTACAGTTCCTGCCATATAAGAATCAGAAATAGTTGCGCCAACACTGTCGCCAACTAAACCACCTGTGTAGTTACTTCCACCGACAACATTTCCTGTCATGTAAGAATATTTAATGTAGCCCGAGCCAGTTGTATTGCCTGCTGAATCTATTGTGCTATTTCCGTAGAATTTACCAACTAAACCACCAACAGCTCCATATCCTGAAACATCGCCTTCAACATAAGCGTTTTCAATGTTTGTTGCAGTTCCGTTATATTTATCTGCAATACCAACTAAACCACCAACGCCGAGATTACCTTCAACATCAGAAGCAGCATCTATTCTGACAATTGATATTCTTCCGCCCTTAGTTTCGCCTGCGATACCACCTGTTTTGCCAGACACGCTGTTATTTTTAATCAATGCTTTAATTGTTGCAACTTCAACTGTGCTATCTGTCATTTCGCCAGCAATACCACCAACAGAAGCGTCTGTTGCAGAATCGCTTGCTTTAATTGTTGCTTCAATTTCAGTTAGTCTGATATTAGAGCCTGAAATTGTGCCAGCAATACCACCAACAGACATATCGCCAATAACTTCGCCACGAACAATAGTGTTGTCTATTTCTGAGTTAGCAATTTCAGCAGCAACACCACCAACATTGCCAGTTCCATTAAGCATTAAGTTTAGAGTAATGTTTTTAATTGTGCTATTTGAAATGCTTCCAACCAAACCACCGATATTTTTAGCATTTGAGATGTTTGCTTGAACATTAATATTAAATATTTCAGAATTTGTTGCATTATTTGCTAGAGCACCAATTGTTCCAGTGCCATTTCCTGTGATATTAAAGTCAGAAATGCTTAAATCGTATATTTCAGCACTATTAAGTGTGCCAAAAATTCCGTTGTTGTCAGACAAATTCTTTAAGCTGTAGCCATTTCCGTTTAATGTGCTTGAATATTCGCCAACAATATCCCAATCAAAGCCAGAAAAATCAATATCATTATTTAAAATAACATTTTGATTATGTTTTAAGGCAGATTGAAGTTCAAAAACTGTTGTAACAGTAATGTAGCCGTCTTTTTGAACAATTGGAGCAGCAATATCAATTGCTTTTGTTCCGTCAATTGTGCTATCGCCTCTAATATCCCAAATAGGTTCAGCTAAGCCCTCGTTAATTATTCCATGAACATTAACAGATTGTTCAAACCAGCTTGCTTCTTTAAATGCCATAATGTCAGCACCATTTATATTTGCACCACTTGCAATTGAAGCAATACCTGTTTCGTTAAAGATTATTGAGCTATCTAAGCCGTCATTTGGACCTTGTCTTAAGTATGCATAATTTTCAAGATTTAGGTTGCCACCAGCAGTTCCTATAAATCCACCAATGTTTGTTTTTCCTCCTGAAGTTGTTATATCAATAACACCAGATGAGTAAACATTTGAAATGTTAACTGTGCTATAGCTATCTCCTGTAATACTTCCAGCAAAGCCACCAAAGTTGCTAATATTAGCACTAGAGCCATTTACATAAATATTTCCTGTTGCAAATGAGTTTGAAATGTTTGTTGTAGCACTGTTTACATTTTCTATGCTACCAGCAAAACCACCAACATTGCTTGTTCCTGATACTGTGCCAGAAGCGTAGGAAGTTGCTATGTTTGTTGTGCCACCTATACCCAACATGCCACCAGCAAAACCACCAACATTGCTTAATCCAACAACATTTCCTGTTGAATAAGCATTTGTAATGTTTGTATTGCTATCAGTGCTTTCTAAATATCCAACAAAACCACCAGCGTTATCTTCTGTTGCAGTAACATTTCCTGTTGAATATGAACCATTTATTTCAAATGATGCACTAGAACCATTAATAGCTCCAATAAAGCCACCAACGCTACCAGCACCAGAAACAATACATGAAGAGAATGAATTTCCTATATTTGTTGAACTATATGTTTCAGCTTTGATATAACCAATTAAGCCACCAGTGCTATCTTGACCAAAGATATTTCCTGTTGCTTGTGCGTTGTTTATATTAATTGCAGAAGAAACATGACCGCCAGCGTTGGTATTTGTTATGCCACCAATTAAACCACCAGTGGAGCTTCCTGTGTTTGTGATATTTCCAGAAGTTCCAACATTAGAAACATTTATTGTTCCACCATTATTATTTGTATAACCAATTAAGCCACCTGTGTAGCTTGTGCCTGAAACTGCTCCTGAAGTTGTTGAGTTTGTAATTGTTGTTGTGCCATCGGTATTGTTTACATAACCAATTAAGCCACCTGTGTAGCTATCTGTGCCTGTAACAGCTCCTGTTGAGTATGTTTTATCTACATTTACTGCACCATTTGCATTATTTAAGTAGCCAACTAAGCCACCAACATTTGTTGTGCCTTCAACTTCGCCTTCTGAATATGAGCTTAGAACATTAACTGCTCCTGTTGATGTAGTATTAATAGAACCAACCAAACCACCAGTGTTTGATTTTCCTTCAACTTCGCCTGTTGTATGAGATTTTTCAATATTAATTGTGCCAGCTAGAGTATTGTTAATATAGCCAACAAGTCCACCAGAATTATTGCCTGTCGCAGTAACTTTTCCTTCTGTGCTAGAGCCAACTATATTAATTGTTCCTTGTGAGCTATCGCTAATATAGCCAACTAAGCCACCTGTATTTTCAACACCATTTACTGCACTAGAAGATGTTGAATCAATTATGTTTGCTACAACATCACCATCGCCTGCATTGCTAATATTACCAACCAAACCACCAGCATTTTTAATAGTTGAAGTTACAGTGCCTGAAGTAGATGAATTTGTAATATTTACCAAGCTATTTGTTGTTTCTGTGTATATTAAACCAATAAAGCCACCAACATTTTGTCCAGCTGTTACATTTCCTGTTGCGTGTGAGCTTAAAATATCAACATTAGAATTATTTATTAAACCAATAAAGCCACCAACATTAGATTTGCCACTTGCAGTAACATTTCCTGTTGAGTATGAATTTGAAATATTGGCAGTTACATTATTCATACGTCCAATAAAGCCACCAGCATTATCACCAGATGTTGTTGTTGCACCAGTTGCGTATGAGCTTTCAATTGTTAATGTTGAATTTTCTGCATAGCCAATTAAGCCACCAACATCACTTGATGTGCCTGTAACTGTTCCTGTCGCGTAAGAATTAACAATTGTTCCTGAAGAATTAATTCCACCAACTAAGCCACCAACACAGCCAGCACCAGAAACAGCGCCAGTTGAGCTTGAGTTTGTAATTGTTGCATTTGTTGCATGACCAACAACGCCACCAGCTTGGTTTCCTGTTGCAGTAACTGTGCCAGAAGATGTGCAACCAATTGCACTTCCGCCATTTAGAACACCAACAATGCCGCCAATTTCTGTATCACCTGAAATAGCTGCAGAAGAATTTCCGTTTGTTATAGAGCTACCACTCCAACCAGCGATACCACCGACTTGAGAACCACCTTTTATAGTTCCTGAAACTGTTGCGTTTGCAATTGCACTAGGTGTATAGCCAGCAACACCACCAACATAAGCTGCATTTTGAGCTCTGATATCAGCAGTTGAGGTTACATTTTTAATCATTACATCTGATAAACCAGCAATACCACCAACATATTGGTCGCCCGTTGAAGTTATTGTGCCAGAAACTGTTGCACCTTCAATTAATCCATAGTTTATATTACCAACAACACCACCTGTAAATTGACCAGAGCTATTGATATTTGCATCAACATTAACATTTGTGATATTTGTTGTGCCATTTGCATTACCTAAAATACCACCAACATAGCCTGTGCCTGAGATATTTCCTGTAAATATTGCTTTGTCTATATTGCCAGAAGATGTGATTTCGCCAGCAATACCACCTGTATAATCGCCAGAGGAAGTTATTGTTGCATCTGCAGTAACATTTGAGATGTTGCCACTATCAATTGAGCCAACAATACCACCAACATAACTTGTTGCTGAGATAGAACCATTGAATACTGCGTTTGTTATGTTGTTGTTTAGTGCAATACCAGCAATACCACCTGTGTATGTATTTGAAGCTATAATATTTGCATTCGCTTGAAGATTATCCATAGTAGTTGAGCTAGTAAGACCTGCGATACCACCTGTGTAGCTAACGCCTGTTACTGTTCCTGTGTATTTAGCATTTGTAATGCTTGAAGAAGTAGCATAACCTGCAATACCACCTGTGTATGTTCCTTCTGCTGTAACATTTCCTGTTGCTTCAACTTTATTGAGAGTTGTGTTTGAAATTTCGCCTGCAATACCACCAGCAAAGCTTCCAGAGCTTGTGATTGTTGCAGCTGAATAAATATCTGTTGCTGTTGCATTTGTTAATGAACCAGCAACACCACCTGTGTAGCTTCCACCAGTTATAGTTCCACCTGTAACCTTAACATTATTTAGAGCAACATTGCTACCAGAGCCAATTACGCCTGCAACATAATCGCCTGTGCCAACTACTGTGCTTGAAGCTGTGATATTTCTAATTGTTGCGTTTATGCTTGTGTTATTTGTAATACCTTGAGCTTTACCAACAACACCACCAACATTAGTG
>JAZSMU010000052.1:0-24125 GCA_045536045.1 Candidatus Gastranaerophilales bacterium | reverse complement strand
TATAATATATATTATGTAAAAACAAAAGAAAAAATGAATCTAGGTCAAATATAAACCTAGATTTCACATTTTTTAGTATAAAATAGTCCTTTTTTGCATTCAACTAACATATGATATTTTTTATAGTAATCATTTTTTCTATCTGGAAATGGTTTTAGATAAAAATTTTCTCCAGATTGTTCAAATATCATTGCAAGAACATCATCATAATATGGGTCTCTTGCATATCTATCAACTGCTTGAGGACTCATTGTGGCATAATAATCTTGATTTAGTTTGCCTTTTTTACAGTCCAAATCTAAATAAACCATATAATAATATTGGTTATTTACAAATTTACCTGGGTCAATATGAATAATACAAACATTTGATGTTGATAAATATTTTTTATCTACACATTTTGATGGCATAATATTTTGTTTATATTTTTCAACATTAATTTCTTCACTGCAAGAATTTCTAGAAAAAACATATGAAATTGGAGTTAAACTATCTGAAGTATAACTATACATTTCCATAAAAGATTCTTCATACATTGCAACTTTTTCATCAATTTTACGGTTAATATTGCTAACAAGTTGATTTAAACGACCTCTATATGTAGCCTGTTTAATCATCTGCCAAGCATTTGGAGCAAGATAACCAATAAAACCAAGTATTAATATTGTTGCAAAAATCTTTTTACCAACGCTACTTTTTTCTTTTTCATTTTCAGCCATAACATAATCCTAACATTTTATTTTCATTTTGGGCAACTAAATATTATCAATACCTATCTAATAGAAATATTATGATAAAATATAGTTTGTTAAAGTTCTAACGCAAATTCCTGTTGCACCTTTTTGCAATTCTTTAAATGGTTTATCAATTAATGCAGTGCCAGCAATATCAATATGAATCCAATTTTTATTTTTTACAAAATTAGATAAGAATTGTCCTGCTGCACTTGCTCCACCATTTCTAGAACCAGTATTTTTCATATCTGCTACATCAGATTTTAATAGCTCTTGCATAAAGTCATACATAGGCAACTGCCATAGATATTCCCCACAAGAATTGGCTGTTTCTATAAGCTTATTGATATTTTCTTGGTTTCTGCCCATAACACCAGAAATATTGTTACCTAAGGCCACAACACAAGCACCTGTAAGGGTTGCTATATCAATGATTTCATCTACATTTAGCTCATCTGCATAACAAAGTGCATCAGCAAGGGTGATTCTGCCCTCTGCATCAGTGTTATCAACCTCTATGGTTTTACCATTTTTTGCAGTTAAGATATCACCTGGTTTATATGCTTTGCCAGATATCATATTTTCGCAAAGAGCTGTAATAACATGCAATTCAATGTCTGGTTTAATGTGAGATATGGCATTCATAACACCTAGTGCAATAGACGCCCCACTCATATCATCTTTCATATTAAGCATAGAAGCAGGAGGTTTAAGGTCCATACCACCTGAATCAAAGGTAATCCCCTTACCAATTAATGCAATTTTTTTGCGTGGTTTTTTGCAAGTATATTTCAAATGAACCAATTTAGGCTCTTCAATGCTTCCCTTGCCAACAGCTAGAAAAGCATTCATTTTCATTTTTTCTATTTCGGGCTTTGAATAAACTTTACATTCAATAGATTCAGAGCTTTTAGCCAATTCTTGAGCAATGTTTGCAAATTTAGTTGGAGTAATAAATTGAGCAGGTTCCATTGTTAATGTTCGTGCAAAATTTTGAGAATTAGCCATTAGCATACCAAATTTAACGCCGTCTTTTAACTCTTCTAAGTGTTTTGAGCCAGAAGAAATTATATCAATTGTTTCAATAATTTCATCATTTTTCTTAGATTTATATTTATTAAATGTAAATGAATCTAAAACAATGCCTTCTGTTAAGCTTCTTGCAAACAATTTTGCATCAACTAAAAGCTTATCTATGCCAAAAAGGTCAATAGCTATGTGTTTATTGCCTTCTGAGTTTGTAATTGAATGAATTTTTGCACCAATTTCACGCACTTTATTATGGTTAAAGTCATCTTCTTTTCCTAAACCAATAAATAAAATTTTATCAATTGCAGATTGTCCAAGTGTATGCAAAACAAGGTTTTCCAAGTATTTTCCTTGAAAATGCTGTTTTTTAATTAAGTAATCAGAAATTAAAAGATTTAATTCTGAATCTAAGTCTTTTGCAAGTTGAGATAATATTTTATTGTCTTCAAAAATACCCACAACTAGCATATTCGCTTTAATTTTTTGCACAGTTTGTTGTTTTACATTAATTTTCATTTAATTCCTCTTTTATTTCATTTATGTATGCCAAAGCACGTTCTGACAACACTTTGTTCTTTTCTTTTTTATTTTTTAATAATTTTCTATCCAAATTATCTTTATTAATTATACCCCAATTTGAATTAATTGGCTGAAAATTCGTATGTTCTGGGTAGGAAATATAATTCATTAAAGCACCCAGTATGGAGGTGTCTTTTAAAGTTAGGAGTTTTTTATTTGTTAGATATCTATGCATATTGATAGCTGCAAATAAGCCTCCTGCAATGCTTTCAGAGTATCCCTCTGTGCCTGTTACTTGCCCTGCGAAGAATAAATTTTTATATTTTCTTGTTTGTAGAGTTGGATTTAAAATTTTTGGACTATTTATGAATGAATTTTTATGCATAACTCCATATCTAACAATTTCTACATTTTTTAAAGCAGGAACAATTTGCAATAATTTCTTTTGCTCACTCCATTTTAAATTAGTCTGAAAGCCAACTAAATTATACAAATCGGCTATTTTGTCATCTTGTCTGAGCTGAATTACTGCATGAAACTGATATTTCTTAAACTCACCATCTAGTCTTCTATCAAAAAGCCCAACTGGCTTCATCGGACCAAACCTAAGGGTATCTTTTCCTCTACTTGCAAGCACTTCAATAGGTAGGCAAGATTCAAAAAATGAAGAAGATTTTAAATTAACATCCGTAATTCTTTCAGCATTAATCAAAAAATCGTAAAATTTATTGTATTCATCTTCATTTAATGGGCAGTTTATAAAGTCTTTATCTCCTTTATCCCAACGGGAAGCCCAAAAAGCAGAGTTAAAATCTATTGAATCTTTTCTAACGATTGGTGCAACTGCATCATAAAAATTGTGGTTTTCTTCTCCGAATAAATTAACAATATAATTTGATAATTTATCTGAAGTTAAAGGTCCTGTTGCAACAATTGTAGGGGTATCTAGGTCAATTTCTGTTATTTCTTCTCTGATAATATTTATATTCTTATAAGATTTAATTTTTTGAGTGATTTCTTGTGCAAAATCTACTCTTGCAACAGATAAAGAGTTTCCTGAAGGCACTTTATTATTTAAAGCTATTTGAAATAAATTTGAGCCTAAAATCAAAGCCTCATGCTTTAAAAGACCAGATGCGGACTCTTTATCAAAAGAGCCAAGACTATTTGAGCAAACCAATTCGCCAAAATTATCTGTTTTATGCACTTGTGTATCAACACAAGGACGCATTTCAAAAAGATTTATATCATAACCTAAAGGAGCAAGATATAAAGCAGCTTCTGAGCCAGCCAAGCCAGCTCCAATAATATTAACCTTGTTGTTCGTCATTTATCAAATCCCAATAGGTAACCGTGTCTGAATAATTAAACATGTGGACAAAAGTGTATAAAGCTTTCGGAGAGAACACTTTTGAGCCTAATTTTAATAATTCTTTTAAAACGTTTGAAAACATAGGATTCTTATCAATTGAAGTTGAAGTAGAAGAGTTATCAAAAACGTTGCAAACAGTGATTAATTGGGCATAATCAGAAATCATGGTATTTGAAATACCATATGGCCAACCAGAGCCATCCATCATTTCATGATGCTCTAGAGCAACTCTTGCCACATTTGTAGGCAAATTTAAGTTGTTTTTCAATATTCTATAGCCTAAAACAGTGTGAGATTGGTACATTAAATTATTTGTTTTAGACTCTTTTGGGTTATCTAAAGCCTCTTGTGACACTTGAACCTTGCCAATATCATGCAAAAGTGCACCAAGTGCAATATTATTAATGTCAGAGTCTTTCAATTCAAGCTTCATAGCTAATAATGCACTATACAAAGCAACATTAATTGGATGAACAATCGGCATTTCTCCAATCAATTTAACCTCATGAGAAAATTTAACCTGAGGAGTAACTTGAGATAACATTTTAACAATAATATCTCTTAATCTTGTAGATGCTTTAAGAACTGTATCCCAGTCCTTAGCCTTAGCTAGGCTTAATATATCTGCATAATCAGAAATTAAGTCATGTTGTTCACAAGATGAAAAAATACAATGCCTGTTGTAAGCTCCCTGCAATTCACTCATCATGACTTGCTCGTCAAATTCAGACTGCAAGTCAACATCAGTTCTTTTCTTAAAAACAGCAGGTTGTTCTTTTATTTTCATAATTTTACCTGGCGTTAAAATTTCGCCTGTTGAAAATATTTTTTTGCCGTCTATGTCATATAAATCAAATTTTAAAACTTTTGATTGGACTATTCTTGATATTGAAATTTCTTCCATATAGTGATTATACCATTTTTTTAAATAAAGTAACAAAAAATCATATAAAAAATTTATGTTAAAATTGTTTTATGTACATTTTAAGAAATTTGGACAAAACTGAATATAAAAAATTAATAGAAGAATTTGGCGAAAAAGAATATCGTATAAAGCAAATTGAATACGCCATCTATAATAAGTCAGTATCCGAAATAGCTGAAATTAAAGGGCTTTCTAAAGATTTTATTGCTAAATTGAGTTCTGTTGCTCAAGTTTCTGATACAAAAATTTTAAACAAACAAATAAGCAAAGATGGGACCATCAAGTATTTATTAGGTTTCCCCGATGGGCTTGCAGTTGAAATGGTTCTTATGAGGTTTGATAATCGAGCAAATTTAACAGCTTGTATCAGTACTCAAATTGGTTGCAAAATGGGTTGTTCATTTTGTTTTACTGCAAAACAAGGCTTTAAAAGAAATCTAAAATGGTATGAAATGATAGACCAAATTTTAACCATTCAAGCAGACACTGGTCTTAAGATAACAAATGTTGTTTTTATGGGGCAAGGAGAGCCTTTAGACAACTGGGATGAGGTTTATAAGGCAATTGAAGTTTTAAACGAAAAACTAGAAATTGGAATTAGAAGAATTACTATATCAACTTCAGGACTTGCAAAAGATATTAAAAAATTATATGAAAATGATTTATTGCCTACTCTTGCAATATCTTTACATGCTCCAAATGACGAAATTAGAAATAAAATCATGCCAATAAATAAAAGATACAATATGCAAACGCTAAAAAAAGCACTTATAGACTTTAATAGGGTTACAGGCAAAAGAATAACTATTGAATATATTATGCTTGATGGAATCAATTGCGAAGCTTGCCATGCCGAAGAATTATCAAATTATTTAAAAGATATTAAATGCAACATCAATCTGATTCCCTACAATTCTGGCGAATGTGGAATATATAAAAGACCGAGCCAAAAGAAAATCCAAATCTTCAAACTTTTACTTGAAAAAACAGGCAAAAAAGTTACTCAAAGACTTGAGAGAGGTTCAGATATTCAAGCAGCTTGTGGTCAATTAACAGGCAAAAACTAAGCACCTGTTAATTGTGATAGCGAATCTAGAAAGCCAGAATATTGGTTATTCATTTGAGCAATAGCTTCATCCATAGCTTGGAATTGGGCAGTTAGCCTTTCTTCATATGTTGCAAGTTGGTTTGTAGCAGATTCAATTCTTTTATTTTGAGTTGAAATTAAATTACTCAAAGTTGTTGATTTTGCTTGAAAATAACCATTTGTTGGGTCAAGAGTTTGCGTGATTTTTGAGCCTAAAATATCAAAAGAAGCATTATCAGTATCATTTACGAATAGTTTTTTAACATCAGTCATTTGATATTTTTCTAACATTTCTTTTAGTTTTGCTTTATCAAAAACAAGATTTGTAGCAGTGTCTGTTGCCGATAAGCCTGCTGCACCAGTTGAAATACCAATATCTGCAAGCATTGAAAATTCAAGCCCTGTGTTATATACACCACTAACAATTGAACGCATTTCTCTATAAATTGTTCTTAGTGTTGAATCATATTCAAGATAACCATCTGAAGCAGTTGCCTCTTTAATTGCAGCAACAACTTGATTATATTTTGATACAAAAGTTTCAATTGCTTTTTCAAGACCCGTTGTATCATTTGTAACACTAGCAGTTATGGTTAAATCTGGGTCAGGTTGGTCAAGAATTTCAAGCGTTAAACCAGTATAGCCAGTGTCAGTTATAGTATTAGAAGAAGAAACCTTAATTGTTCCGTTAATTGAAACTTTGGCATCATTCCCTAAAATTGTACTATCTTCGCCATAATTCAAATTCATAGCATTAAAGAAATTGGTTGAGCCAGTGTCTTCAATTAAAATTCCACGACTACCAGTTTCAATTGATGTCATTGTAAAAGAGCCAGCATTTTGGTCAAAAAATGCTTTAACACCAACATCTTGATTGTTATTTATTGCACGAACAAGTGAATCTATAGTTGTTGTTGAATCTATTGTAAATTCAACTCCATTGATTTTAATTGTTCCTTCATTAATAGTGTCTGTTAAGTTTGCAGTTGCAGATGCACCAGCAAGCGTTCCTCTTGAATTTGCATTATAAATTGGTGTTAAACTTTGGTAAATTTTATTACCTGAAGCGTCTAAAACAGGTGTGCCTTCAATTTTCATTATTGATTTAAAGTTTGAAGTATCTGTATTTGTTCCTAAAATAAGAACAGAGTCGTTTTTGTTGACAATTTTGAATGTTCCATCTAGTTCATATGAAGCAACTAGCTTATCTGGGAATACAGCGTTAAATTTATCTGCAATACTTTGAAGTGTGTCATCAGCTTCAATTGTAAACTCTTCTTTTACGCCATCTGCAATAATTGTAAAAGAGCCAGCTTTAGCTTGTTGAACATCTCCAAATAATGTATCTGCTTCGGCAACCATAGCTGCAGAATATTCAGATTTCATCACGGTGCTTGTTGCTCTTTGTAAAATTTGAATATAGTAATCACTTACAGTTGATTCATTTGTGCAATTAACCCTTAAATATTCATCAAAGTCGGCACTTGAAGTTTTTTGGTTAAAAATATCATTAGAGCTATATTCAGTAATATTTGTAAAAGCTTCAATACTGTCTTCAAACTCTCCAAAATAGCCTTTAACAATATCTAAGGCAGATTTTGAGTTTTCATATTCTGTTTTCTTTGTTTCAAGGGGAGTGATGGTTTCTGCTTTTTTGGCAGCAACAAGTTGTTCAACCCAAGTTGCATAATCCATGCCAGAGCCAAGTCCACTAAATGTAATTGATGACATATCTCTCCTTATAGTTTATCTAACTTACTATTAGTTTAAAATAGAGTGCCTGAAATTAACTCATCTAAATTGTTGAAATTATTGCGAAATATCAACTCTTCTGCCCAAATTATAGGTGTTTGGATTGTATTTGTTTAAGATTTTTTTTGTTTTTTTCACTTTTGATAATTCAGACTTAATTTCTTCATATCTATTTTTAAAAACTTCTTGAGCATGCTTTTCAATTTCTAAAAGTGCCAATTTAATTTCTTTTTGTTTTTCTTTTTCTTTATCAGTTAATTGAACAACTTTTTCTTGAAGAAGCATTTCATAAAGTATTTTGCCCTTAACTTCAACTAATGTAACAAGATATTCAATATTAACAGTATTAATATTTGAAATTATATTCTCGCAAGCACTCTTGTATTCATCATAAATTCTGAATAAAGAAGAAACCAAACTAGGCATCTTGAGAAACCCCTTCGGTTTGGGTATCTAGGCGTTTTTGTGCTTCTGCTTCCTCTTTTTTCATTTTAAATATTGCTTGTTCCCAAGTTTGTTTAAGGTCTTTTGTGTATCTTAAAACAACATCAATCGGTTCTGTTTGTTGTTTAATATTAGCTTCAATCAATTGATTAATTAAAAATCTATATAAAAGTGTTAAATGCTTTGCTAGTTCTGGGTTTGGTTCTGGGTTTAAAGTGTTTAAAAATTCGTTAAAAATATCTTGAGTTCTCATAAGGTTATTATGAGCTTCTTGAATATTCTTTTGACCAATAGCTATTTTAGCCTTGTTCATAAATTGAATTGCGGCATCATGAAGCATTATCAAAATAGCCTCTTGAGAAGCTGTTTGAATGTGTGTTTTTTGATATTGCTTAATATACTGGTTCATTTGTAATACTAATTTAGACTTTCTTATTAACTATTATACCACTAACTTGTTTTAAATTGGAAACAAATTTTGAAAGGTCATTTGCTTCAATTATACTGACGACTTTATTTGTTTCTCCGTCAATAACTTGGATAGATTCACCATCTATCATTTCAAAAATATATTCATCATATATTTCTTCTTCAACTTCTTCGGCGTTTTCATAAACATCTTCGTCTTCATCTGTTAAGTTTTCTGAAAAACCACCACTTGCAGAGGTGTTTTCGTGGTCGCCACCTTGAATTTCACTCTTTTTGCCTAGTTGGTCAATAGAATTATCTCCAGATAAAATTTGTTCAGATTTTCTATCTGCTTCAATGCTTTCTTCTTTTGATGTATTTCTGTTTAAGCCTAGATTATTAAGCGAAAGTCCGTCTAATCCCACAGTAACCTCCTAATTTATTATATTATTTTATCAAATTTTATCCAATAGTATATTTAATGTATTTGTAAATTCATGAATTTAATATATAATTTACAGTGTGAGGGCTCATGGAATCAATTAAGTTATCGGAATTATTTTATAATAATGTTTTGGAGTTACCGATTTGGGTTAAGCAAGTTTTGCACAACAAAACCAAAGAGGATTTAAGCCAAGCCCTAGATAAATATATTAATATTTTAAATCCTGATGGACTTGTTCAAGATTTACTACCTGAGCTTACATATAAAGGTAAAAAAATTTTAGAAGGTGCGCCAAATGATTTTACTCAGGAAGATATTATCTTTGTTAATTCTGTAAATCATGGCTACAATTTATTTGATATCACTCTCACAAATTTTTGGTCATTAGAAATGTCATGCAAAATTCTCTCTAAGTTAATCAAAGAAGAGATAGTTAGAGCACCACGTTCTGAAAATACAACAAATCTTGTTGAATTTTTAGCTGGCAAACTGAAAACAGGCGACATTCTTAAAAGAATGGGTGTTGTTGATGTAATGCAAGTTGAAAATGCACTTAGATATCAACAAGAAAAGAAAAGAGATGGCTTAAATATTAGAATTGCAGACATAATGGTCAAACTTGGTTATGTTGAAGAAAAAGATGTTGAAATTCTTATTAAACTTAAAGAAGATTCTAAAAAACACTTCATCATGACTCTTGGTCTTACAACAATCAAAACACCTGACGACAAACTTAAAGACGATATTTTAGTTAATTTGCAAAGAGAACACAAAAGACTTGTTCAAGAAAATGAAATTTTAAAATCTAGGTTAAGAAAATTGCTTAATATTAAAAAATAAGCTCATCAATTAAGATGGTTTTCTTTTAATTTTTTTTGGGTTAATATAATTGCATTATGAATAGATTTTTATTAGATATATCGGTTCAGGAATTACCGTATCAATTTATTCCTAGCACAATTAATGTTTTAGAAACATCTTTTGCGAAATTATTAAATGAAAACAATGCTAATTATTCAAAACTTAATGTTTATGGCTCTCCAAGACATCTAGTTGTTGATATTATTGGCATTGAAAAAGACTCAAAAGACCAAATTATTGAGGCAAAAGGACCTATTTTAAATATTGCAAAAGACGCAAATGGCAACTTTACTCAAGCAGCAATTGGCTTTGCAAAGAAAAATGGTGTTGAAACATCTGATTTAATTGAAAAAGATGGTTATATTTTTGCAAAGATTGTTAAAAAATCTAAAACTATTGAAGAAATTTTAGAAGAAAATGTTAAAAAAATAATAATGTCTATTCAAGGCTCACACTTTATGAGATGGGAAGACAAAACTGAAAAATTTTCTCGTCCTGTTGAGCATGTTTTAGCTCTTTACAATGATAAAGTGCTTGAAAATATTGAATTGTTTGACATTAAAGCTTCAAGAGAAACATCTGGACACAGATTTTCTAAAACTCCAATTCTTGAAATTAAGTCAATTGAAACATACCTTGATGAAATGAAAAAAGCTTATGTGTTTATTGACCAAAACGAAAGAAAAGAATTAATTAAAAAATTATCAGACAAAAAAGCTCAAGAGCTTGGTTTGGTTATTAAATATGATGATTTAGATGATTTAATGGAAGAAATTACATATATTACAGAATATCCAAACCCTGTTGTTTGTGAATTTGAAAAAGAATATCTAGATGTTCCAGACATTGTTACAACAACCGTTATGACAAAACATCAAAGATATATTCCTTTGTATGAAAAATCTGGAAAATTATCTAATAAATTCATTGCTGTTTCAAATTATGTTAAAGATACAGACTTTGAAAATATTGTAAATGGTAATCAAAGAGTTGTTAAAGCAAGACTTGAAGATGGTTTATTTTTCTTTAGGGAAGACACAAAAGAGCCACTTGAAGCAAAATTAGCAAAACTTTCAGGAATTACATTCCAAAAAAATCTTGGAAATTTAAAAGATAAAACAGAAAGATTAGTTAAATTATCTGAATTTTTAGCAGAAAAATTAAATATTTCAGAAGAAAGCAAAAAGAATGTTTTAAGATGTGCAACTTTAGCTAAAGCAGACCTTGCTACATCACTTGTTTTTGAATTTACTGAGCTTCAAGGATACATTGGAGAGGTTTATGCTAAAAAGTCGCTAGAAATTGATTCTGTGGCTTCTGGCATTAAAGAGCATTATTTTCCTCTAACTTCCGAAGGAATTTTGGCTGAAACAATTGAAGGTCAAATTGTTGGCTTGGCAGATAAAATTGACACTTTATGTGCAGTATTTTTAGGCACACAAGGCGATTTGAAGAAAAAACGCCCAACAGGTTCAAACGACCCACTTGGAGTTAGAAGAGCAACTGTTGGTATTTTAAGAACAATTGTTGAGAAAAAATTAAACATAAATTTAGTTGAATTAATTAGAAAATCAACAGAAATTATTTCTAAAAACTTTGATATTACTATTGCAGATGAAACTCAAGAAGAAATTGAAACCTTTATTTTAGGTAGATATTCAGCAATTTTAGCTAACAAATTTGCAAAAGATGTTATTGAATCTAAAATTTCTTCAGCACTTGTTGATATCAATTCTTTTGAGAAAAAACTTGAATACATTGAAGAAATTAAAAAATCAAATAATTTTGCTTCAATTCAAGATAACTTTACAAGAATTGCAAGGCTATTAAAAGGTAAAAACATTGACCTAGAGCCAAATTCTAAATATTTTGAACTAAAAGAAGAAGAAAACTTATTGAATCAAATTTCAAAAACCGATGTTTCAAAAATTTCAGATTTAGAAGAATTATCACACTCAATTGAAGAATTTTTCAACAAAGTTTTAGTTATGGCAGATGATGAAAATGTTAAAAATAACAGATTAGCCCTAATTAATAAGGCAAACGAAAAAATCACATCTGTTTGCAACTTTGAAAAACTTATTTAGATAATTTTTCAATTAATTTTTGAATAAAATCTTCGCATTTGGCTTTAATAAAGACATCTGCTTGATTTGCAATTGGCGAATTTTCGTCATTATTTATTGCAATAATCTTTTTAACGCTTTCAAGGGCTATCATATGGTGAACAGCACCTGATATTCCAAACATTATGTAAACATCTGAAGAAACAAATGAGCCAGTTTGCCCAACTTGTAGTTCTCTTGGTGCAAAACCACTTTCAACTGCTTTTCTGCTTGCTCCTATAGAAGTTTTAATGCCATTTTTTTGGAATAATTCAGCTAATTCTTCTAATTTTTGGAAATTTTCATAACTTCCAATGCCATAACCAGCAGATAAGATTAATTTTGAGTTTGGGTCTAGTTTTGTGCTAAAAATAGGGGAAACGATTGATTCCAAGATTTTTACATGATAATCTTTAACAGTTTCGTATCCAAACTTTTTGTAATCTTTAAATTCAAAATTATAGGTGTTATTTGGCTTAGAAATACCATTTCTAACTGTTGCCATATTTGGATAACCCTTAAATGCAATTTGTGCCATTAATTTGCCACCAAATGTTGGTCTTGTAGCAAGAAGTTGAGAAATACCACCCTCTATCATAATCTCAAGTGCTGTGCAGTCTGCAGTTAGTCCAGCATTTAGAGAAGTTGCAAGATAAGGTGCAATTTCTTTTTGTTTTTCTGTTGTTGAAAACAAGAAAATATCAGGACATTCAATTTTTATTGCATTTTTAATTGCGTTTATTTGGGCAGATAGAGAATATTCGCCAAATTGTTTGCCAACGATATTGAAAATTGAATCTGCACCGTGTCTATATAAAAATTCTTTTTCATCATCAGTCATCTGATATTGAGTAAAAACAAGTGCAGTTATAGAAAAATCATCACGATTTCTATATTTAATTATTTGATTTGAATAATTTAATAATGCCAAAGATGGCTCAATAGGCACACCCTTAAATTCTTCAATATAAACAAAAATCTTAGTTTTCATTCTTTACCTCCAAACCTAATGAAGATAAAATTTCCAAGATTCCGTCTTGAGTGTTTGCAATTAAGGTATCTCTTGTAGTTTGGTTTTTGTATGCTTTTTTAACAAGAGTTTTAGAGCCTTTAAGACCAATGTTTTCATCTCTAAGTTCTAAATAATCATTAGAATAAACAGAAACTAAAGAATTTTGGCTTTTAATATAGTCAAAAACCTTTGGTTCTGTTATTTCAAGATTAGTATCAACAGCCAAAACAACAGGAAATTCCGTTTCTATCATATTTTTGGCAAATTCAGAGTTTTGAGAAATTAAAATTTTCTTTTCGTTATAGTAAAATCTTATAATATCTTGAATATTTGAGATATAAGGCAGACCTAAAAACTGTGCAATTCCTGCTGGTGTTTGCCCTGTTTCGCCATCAATTGCAGAAGTTGAACAAAGTATAAAATCAGGCTTCAAATTTAGCTTTTTAATTGCTGAAGCAAGAATATATGAAGTTGCCCAAGTGTCCGAAGCAACAAACTTTTTGTCAGATAATAAAATAGCATCATCAGCCCCTCTTGCAATTGCGTATTGCAAAATTTCTTTAGCTTGAGCTGGACCCATTGAAATTGCAGTTATTCTGGTATCTTCATTAAAAGATTTAATTTTTTTTGCAAATTCAATAACGCCATCATCTTTCGGATTTAAAATACTAACCAAATTTGACCTATCTATTGAATTATTTTCAGTCCACTGAATATCATTTGTATCTGGGACTTGTTTTAGACAAACCACAATATTCATAAAAAAATTTTATCATACAAAATGGCTATTTAAAAGAGGAAAATAGGCATAAAAAAAGTCGCTTAAAAGAAAGCGACACAGTTGTGTATGGAGGAAGGAGTGAAAGAAGAATCACTAATATTATGCCCTCATTCTTAAATTTGTAACGGAGTATATACAAAATATATACAAATGTTTACATTTGAAATATTAATTTAAAATTAATTTTTGATAAAATTGCAAAAATCATTATTAAAATAATAAAAAATGAGGTATATATGTTTGACTTTGAAAAACTTACAGAAAATACAAAAAAAATTATAATTAATGCAAAAAATTTAGCAGATGAAAATAAAAATTCAATGATTGACAATATTCATGTATTGTCTTGTGCGATAAATTGTGATGAAGAAAACACAGTTAAGTTTTTAGAGAAACTAAACTTGAAAAACATTGTTTTTAAGGCCGATATAGAGAATGTTTTGAAGTCTTTACCTAAAATTGAAAACTCCAATATGCAAACATATTTCAGCTCTAGCTTATTAGAAACGCTAAAAAAAGCAGAAGAAATTGCTAAAAACATGAAAGATAAATACATCACTCTTGAGCACTACTTAATTGCTTTGTGCGAATCTGAAGATGAGCAAATAAAAAAGTTATTTAGTAAATTTTCAATAACAAAAGAGAAAATATTTAACTCTATGAAAGAGATTAGAGGAGATAAAAAAGTGGAAAATAAAAATTCAGATGAAGAATATAATATTCTTGAAAAATTTACTCAAGATTTGACCCAAAAAGCCCAAATAGGCAAGCTAGACCCTGTAATTGGCAGGGATGAAGAGGTGCGTAGAATTATTCAAGTCTTAAACAGGAGAAGTAAAAACAACCCAGTTTTAATAGGGGAAGCAGGCGTTGGAAAAACGGCAATTGTAGAGAGCTTGGCTCAAAGAATTATAAGAGGAGATGTTCCTCAATCTTTAAAAGAAACTCAGCTGCTAGCCTTAGATATGGGTGCTTTAATTGCTGGTGCGAAATATAGGGGCGAATTTGAAGAAAGACTTAAAAAAGTTATAGATGAAGTTGAAAAGTCTGCAGGAAAAATTATTTTATTTATAGATGAATTGCATACAATGGTTGGTGCAGGAGCAAATGAGGGCTCAACAGACGCTTCAAACCTGTTAAAGCCTATGCTTGCAAGAGGGGAAATTAGGGTAATTGGTGCAACAACAATTAATGAATATAGAAAATACATTGAAAAAGACCCAGCACTTGAAAGGCGTTTTCAGCCAACATTGGTTGAAGAACCATCAATTGATGACACAATTTCAATTTTAAGAGGCTTAAAAGACAGATACGAAGTTCATCATGGGGTTAGAATTAAAGATAGTGCCTTAATTGCAGCAGCAAAATTATCTGATAGATACATCACAGACAGATTTCTACCAGATAAAGCAATAGATTTAATTGATGAGGCAGCCTCTGCAGTTAGAATTGAAATAGATTCTATGCCGGAAGAAATTGACACAATTGAAAGACAAAAACTTCAAATTCAAATTGAATTAGAAGCACTTAAAAATGAAGAAAACAAAGAAAAAACTCAAAAACTTGAAGAAGAATTTAATGAATTATCAAAAAAATCTGATGAATTAAAAAGTATTTGGGAAAAAGAAAAAAACAATATTAAAGATGAAGCACAAATTAAGGCTGAAATTGAAAACACAAAAGCAGAAATTGAACGAGCAGAAAGAGAAGCAAATCTAGAGCTTGCAGCAAAATTGAAATACGGAAAATTGCCAGAATTAAATAATCAATTAGAAACTGCGAAAAATACACCTAGAACAGAAAATAAGCTTTTAAGAGAAGAAATTACAGAGGATGATATTGCTGAAATCATTTCTAAATGGACAAAAATTCCAACATCTAAGCTTGTTGAATCTGAAGCTGAAAAATTGATTAATATGGAAAATATTATCCATGATAGAGTAATCGGGCAAGATGAGGCTGTTATTGCTGTTTCAGACGCAATCAGGCGTGCTCGTTCTGGGTTAAAAAATCCTAAAAAGCCAATTGGAACATTTTTATTTTTAGGTCCTACAGGAGTTGGGAAAACTGAGCTTGCTAAAGCACTATCTGAATATATGTTTATGGACGAAGATGCCCTAATTAGAATTGATATGACAGAATATATGGAAAAACACGCAGTATCAAGGCTAATCGGTGCTCCTCCAGGATATGTTGGATATGATGAGGGTGGGCAACTTACAGAAGCAGTTCGCCGTAAACCATATTCAGTTATTCTTTTTGACGAAGTTGAAAAGGCACACCCAGATGTGTTCAATATTATGCTTCAAATATTTGACGATGGCAGATTGACAGATTCAAAAGGAAAAATTGTTGATATCAAAAACACAATTAACATCATGACTTCAAATATTGGTAGCGATTTGATATTAGAAAAGGCTCTAAAAGGCGAATTTACATCTGAAGGAACAATTGAAGCAATAAATGAAAAATTAAGAAGCTATTTTAAACCTGAATTTTTAAATAGAATTGATGAAATTGTTCATTTTAAAGCACTAAATCTTGATAATTTAACTAAAATTGTTGAATTATCAGTAAATTATTTGAAAAATCTGCTTCAAGAAAGAAAAATTGACCTTGAAATAACTCAAGACGCAAAAGAAAAGCTTGCCTTAGATGGCTATAACCCAATCTATGGAGCTAGGCCACTTAAAAGAGTTGTTTCTAAAAAAATTGAAACTCCACTATCAAAATTGCTCTTAGAGGGCAAATTTAAAGACGGAGATAAAATCTTAATTGATGTAGTAGATGACGAATTTGAATTTAAAAAAGCCGAGAATTAATCTCGGCTTATCGTTATTTTTATTATATTTTTTAGTCTTTATAGTCAATAATTTCTTCTAAAATTGTTGCTGATAATTCAACTAAAGAAACGCAATTTTGACGCCTTTCAGGTGAATGAAAATCAAATCCATTAGATAAGACTTTGCAACAAGTTGCACCTTTTACTTCTTTAAATTTTTGAATAAAAAGTTTTGCTTTTTCTTTAGCACTATAGTCTTTGTTTCGCCCATGCAAAAAGCCTATAACCATTTGAGCACCAGCAACAGCACCACAAATACAGCCAGATTGCATACCACCAGAAAATGATGTAGCTATATTAATTAAAGAATCATCAACCAGACCAACATCATAACAAGCTTTAACGACGGCCTCTGAACATGAGAGACCGTCTTTAAAGTTTTCAATAGATTTTTGAACAATTTTGCCCATATATTTCCCTTATGCTTGAGCAATAACTGCTTTTAGAGCTTCAAGAGCATCAGCTGGAAGCTTATCTAAGCCACCTTTTTCAGTTTCTCTTGATTCAACAAAAGCAATTCTATCTTGCATACGTGCAACAAATTGTTCCTTATATTCAGCATTGTTAAATGAAGTGTCAAATCCCTCAATATCCATAATTTCAATGTCTGAGAAGTTTTCCCATTTATGGAAGTTAGCTCTGTTTTCAACAATAGCTTCAATAATGCCTAATGTATGACAAGGTTTAACTTTTGTACCCATAAATTCGCCTGTATTCAAGATGTAGCAATCAACGCCATCTTCAATAAGTTGTTTAAAGCGAGTGTAATCCATTTCAAGAGGATAAACTCTAAATGGGTTTGCGTATGGTTCAACAACAAGTGCATTAGGGTCAACACCTTTTGCAAGTCTTTCAGCTGAAGTTCTTTTTGTAGCTAAAGTTGCACCCATAACTGCACCCAAAGAAGCTCCAGAAAGTTTCAATACAGGAGGAATTGTTGGGTCTTTCATTAACCAGAAAATAGCATTGATTGGTTCGTCAATTCTATCAACTCTATTTGGAGACCATAATTTAGATTTAACAGCACGACCATTGCCGTTTCTAATATCTTCTGTAATTGAATAAAGTTTTCCGTCTTCGCCTTCAATAACACCGTTATTTTGTTGAGTTAGGATATATTTGTTGTCGTTGCAACCAATTGGATAGTCTGCAGTTTTGTCAAAATATGCAGGCTCTAATGCAATAGTGTATTTATCATGAACATTGATAATAAATGCATCATCATGAAGAACAGTGATGTCATATTTATTGTCGTGTTTTGCGTGAGTAATTGTTGATTTTCCAGAGCCAGAAAGACCAAACACAGCAACTTGGAAAGATTTTCCACCATCTAGGTTGTAGCGTTTCATACCACCGTGGCAAGAAGCATAACCATTTCTAGCAGCTGCACCCCAAGCAAGAGTTAAAGTTCCTTTTTTGTGTTCGCCAAAATATCTCATACCCAAAATGCAAGCACAGTTATGAACTGGGTCAAAGAATGTTAAACCATATGGAAAATCTGGGTGAGACCAATCTGGGTCAGAATAAATAAAGATGTCGCCTTCTTTGATTTCTCTAGAATTAGCATACATTGTTGAATATAGCTCATTAACATATTGGAAGTTAAGAAGCCAAGAATACATAACATTTTCAAAGCCTTCTGGAATAAGCAAGTGTGCTTTAACCATGAAATCTTCTTGAAGACCAACAACAGCGTCAGCCTTATACATTAATTTAAATCTTGAAGAATAAATTGCTTCTCTGATAATTGGCATTAAATATCCAAGGTCGCAACCTGGTTCGCCAACAATTTTTCTAGCTGCTGCACAACGACCAACAACGGAACCATCATTGAATAATAATTGGTTTGCACCTTCTGGAAGACCAATTTTTTCTGGTTCATAAATTGGCATACCAGTTAATTCAACTGTTCCTGAGCTTGTTAAAGCTAGCTTATAAGCTTCTGAAACAGATTTAACGTATTCAACATTATTTCTGTAAAATGCTTCTGTAATAACAGCACGAGGTTGAGAATAAAGTTCGTGCAATTCTTCATTTGTCCTAAAGTTTTTAATTGTAGACATATGTAACTCCTTATAAAGTGTAAAACTCATAACAATAATAGCATATTTTTAAATGTTTGAGCAAAAATTAGTCCATTTGGGGCAATTATTTGAACTTGATTTTTTTATTTCTCATCTTGTTCATAACATCTGCCATATTAGGCATTTTGCCCTGTTTCATACCTGAGAACATGCTCATCATTGAACGCATTTGATTAAATTCATTTATAAGTGCATTTACTTCAGATATATCCATTCCTGCACCTTTTGCAATTCTGGCTTTTCTTGAACCATTGATTAAATCAGGCTGAAGTCTTTCTTTTGGCGACATTGAAGAAATCATAACTTCAAATTTTTTGAGATGTTTTTCGCCTTCAGATGAAATTTTATCTTTATCTTCAGATTTTAGCCCTTTAATTGGGAGCATTCCTAAAATTCCACCAAATGAGCCAAGCATTTTAAGCTGTTTTTGCATTTTTAGAAAATCGTTAAAACTAAAACGATTTTTCATAATATTTTCTTCAAGTTTTTTAGTTTCTTCAATGTCAATATTCTTTTGAGCTTTTTCAACTAATGAAACAATATCGCCCATTCCAAGTATTCTTGAAGCAATTCTGTCAGGATGAAACTCTTCAAGTGGCTCAATTTTTTCGCCTGTTCCAATTAATTTAATTGGCTTACCTGTTGAATGAACAACACTTAGAGCTGCACCACCTCTGGTATCGCCATCTAATTTTGTTAAAATGACACCCGTAATTCCAAGTTGCTCATCAAAGTTTTTTGCAACATTTATTGCTTCTTGACCTGTCATAGAGTCAATTACAAGAAGTTTTTCGTCAGTTTTAACTGTTCTTTCAATAAGCATTAATTCTGCCATCATTTCAGAATCAATTTGAAGTCTACCAGCAGTATCAATTATAACAACATTATTGTTGTTTTCTTTTGCAAATTCCAAGCCTTGTTTAACAATTTTTTGAACATCTTTTGTGTCTTCTATCTTAAAAAAGTCAATTTCATTATCTTTAGATAATGTTTCAATTTGCAAAATTGCAGCTGGTCTGTAAACATCAGCAGCAATAATTAAAGGTTTTTTGCCATCTTTTTTAAGCATTAGGGCAAGTTTTGCAGAAGATGTTGTTTTTCCAGAACCTTGAAGCCCTAGCATTATAATTACAGATGGTTTTGAAGTTAAATTAAGTTTAGAGTTTTCAGAGCCTAAAATTTTAATCAACTCATCATTAACAATTTTAATTAACATTTCAGACGGTTTAACAGACTTAACAACCTCAGCTCCAAGTGCTTTTTCTTTAATATCAGTAATAAACGCCTTAACAGTAGTAAGGGAAACATCTGCAGCTAAAAGTGCACGCCTAATTTCTCTTAATGCATCTTGAATGTTATCTTCTGTGATTGAAACATTTCCAGAAACGGAAGCAATAATTGATTGTAATTTTTCTGATAACTCACTAAACATACAAAAATATTAGCACAAACATACTTAAAGGACACAAAAAGGCAATAAAATAGCATTACCTGTTTTTATAAATATATGCTAAACCCAATAGGAAGAATATTTAGAACACATAATTATACAACAAATAGTATCACCCAAAGAAAACCATACTTGGGACAAAAGGCTGATACGGTTTCTTTTAGTGGCAAAATTCTTCCATATGATGAGGAATTTGTAAATTTATACGAAAAAATTTACAATATTAGAAATATTGAAAAAATAGCAAAAAAAGACGAAAATATTAAAGAAATTCTTGAGGCAAATGGTTGCCCTATAAGTATTAACACTTCATTAAAGTATGATAAAGAATTTTCTAGCCATATTTGGACAACATATAAAGATGCTCTAGAAATAGGCAAAAAAGAAGGCTTAAATAAAAGAGATTTAGAAGAGCTTGCAAAAGTTGCAGTTGCACATGACATTGGAAAATTCTTAATTCCACCAGAAATTTTGAATAAAAAAGGTCCTCTAACTCCAGATGAGAGGAAAATAATTAATCTTCATGCAACATTAGGTGCAATTATTCTTAATAATATGGGTTTTACAAACAAAGAAGTTTTGGCTGTAAATTATCATCATGGAGTTGAAAATATAGCAAATGATGAGCTTCTTAAAAAACAATTTGCTCCTTATAAAGAAAATGAATTGTGTGAAATATTAAAAGTTGCAGACATATATTCGGCTTTAACTATGGATAGATGTTATAGAAAAAGTCTTCCATTAGAAAAAGCACTTGAAATT
Organism: Candidatus Gastranaerophilales bacterium; assembly: GCA_045536045.1. Lineage (GTDB taxonomy): Bacteria > Cyanobacteriota > Vampirovibrionia > Gastranaerophilales > Gastranaerophilaceae > RGIG1918. The sequence continues at coordinate 3,513 of JAZSMU010000052.1, read as the reverse complement.
ATGGAACAAAATGCAAAATCTGGGCTTATTAAAAATGATGTTCTAGAAATTCAAGAAAAAATAGCAACTACTAAAAACTAGATTAGATGTGTTCCAAAAATTTTATTTATAAGCCACTTAACTCTTGTAACTTTTTTGTCTGTTTCGCCTCTTAAATATGCATGTCCACCATATTTATAGTGATGTTTCTTTAAAATTAAAGCCTTATGCCCTTCGCAACCTTTGATTTTCCATTTTTCAGGCATTGCATATCTTGGATTAATTGCAAGTGGCTTTCTATATAAGAAATAGCGATTTAGATAGCTTTCATCATGGTGTGATGCAATTAAATCTTTAGCAACATCTTCTTTAGTTCTTTCATTTAATTCTTCACACATTTCAATGTATTTATCGCACTTACCACCATGAAGACCAGCCATGAAATAGTATTCACCCTCACCCATAGGAACATTTGCCCAACAGCCTTGAGTTCTATCATATGGGAATTCAAGATTATTTGTGTTATTGAAGAAACTTGGCCAAATGCAAATTGCTAAATGGTCATTTTCTTCTTTCGGAATTATTTCATCTCCAACATAGTCAATAAATTTCATATTAGCATTGAAGTAATAGCAATAGTCGCATTTTAAGATATCTTCTTTAGCCTTTAAAGTTGCGTCAAATTTCATCAAACCAGCCATAGGCCATGGTAATTTTTCATAATAATAAGATTTGACATCACTATTTTCTTTATAGTCAAAAGTTTCATTATCGGTTATAACGAAAAATTCTTTTTGATAATTTGGAAATAGAAATTTTTTAGCAGTTTCATAAAATTCTTTCCAAAAGCAAATATATCTGCCTGTTGCAATATAAATAATACCAATTTTCATTTCAACTCCAACCAAACTAAATAAGTAAATCTGGATTTTTCTTTTTAAATTCAAGTTCGTATAATTTCGCCATTTGCATAAATTTATAATTAGCATTCATTACGCAAATAACAAGACCTAAAACTCCATCCATAAAACCAAATTTTAATATATAAAACTTGAAAAATTCATATAATGGGCGAGTAATCAGTTTTGAAAACTTGAATTTTTTGCCATTTTCAATAAATCTTTCCATTTCTAATGAAGTGTAGCGATTTGTTTTTTCCATATAAGAAGCTAAAGATTCAATGTGGTAATGATGAATTGCTAAATCGCCTTTTCTTTGAGAAGGAGGCACATCAACCGATTTGCCATATTTAACATCTGGAATATTATGAACATGTCCTCTCCACTCACAAGAACCAGTTCTCCAAAATCTTCTGATTTTGTGTTGATACATGCATCTTAATTTTTTACCTAAAACATAAGTTTCTCTAGGAATTTCAAGAGCAGAAACATCATCTGGAGCAGTTTCAACAAAGTTTTTCAGATAATCTCTTAAAGATTCAGAGCATAATTCATCTGCATCTAAAACAAAAGTCCAATCTGAAGTAACTTTACTGCCAGCAAAATTTCTAGCAGGTTCTGGACACCCATTACATCTATCATGATAATAAACTTTTGCACCATATTTTTCTGCAATTTCAACAGTTTTATCATCTGAATGCATATCGCAGACTATAATTTCATCTGCCCAAGAAACGCTTTCTAGACATTTATCAAATATTCTTTCTGCATTTAAAGTATTAATAACAATTGATATCGTAGCCATAAAAAAATCTTACAACAAAAGTAGAAAAATGTGTATATATGGGTTATAATATAGATATGAAAAAGGTGGCTATTATATTAGGCATATTGGGCTTTATTGGACTTTGTCTTTTAATACCAAAGTTCAAAAAACATGATGTTGATGTAATAAATGTTAATAATATGCCAGGTCATAAGGCAAGCCAACTAAGAAAAAATATATATAAAACAACACAACAAAAACCACAAAAGTCTGTTACAAGGCTTCAAAATGGTGTTTATATCATTAAAGATAATTCTGTTATAAACCAAAATGGGATAAATTTTGAAGATAAATTTGTCAATGATATTAAATTAAAAGACATTCAATTTGCAGACGAAAATTTTCCATTTTAGTATTGCTAATTTATTATGGTTGTCGTAGAATATCAAAAGTTAACAACTTTTAGTCAGGAAAAATTAATTTATGAAATATAAAAATGGCTCTTTAGAAAGCTCAGTTTTAAACGCTATGTGGGAGATGGAAAAAGCAGGAAGCTACAAAAACTCAGTTAAAGATGTTTATGATTTACTTGCAAAATCCGAAAAAACAAAGCGTGCCTATACAACAATAAAAACAGTTATGGATAGGCTTTTTGAAAAAGAACTTGTTTTAAGAATTAAACAAGGAAAAAAATTCTACTACAGAACAGCAACAACAAGTAGTGATATAATTACAGATTCGCTTAAAAAAATCGCACACCAATATTGCAATGGCGATATGTCAAAATTAATGAAATACACACAAAATTTGTGCGAAAATTCAGTTATAAGTGCTTAGTATGAAGAAAAATCACAGAGTTTTTGTTTCGCATTTGATAAAAAAACTTGTTGTTGGAGAAATAACAACACTATTTGCACTATCAAATTTTCCAAAAGATTATGAAGATGATGAAAGTCTTGATGCTTGCTTTTTGGCAATTGCACACTTTGAAGCAGATGAAGATTTAAGAAACAAAAACGCAGAATACAAAGAAGCACAAGATGAGTATATGATAATGTTGTCTGAAATTCTTGATAGTGGCGAAAATTTGCCGCAAAATATTATTCAAGAATACAAAAATTACTATAAAAAAGCACCAATTTATAAAGACGACACAATAAATAATGTTAAAAAAAGATTAATGGAAACTCTAAATCTGTCTAATTAGCCATTAATAGACTTATAAACCTCTTTTAATCTAACTCTTGAAATATGAGTGTAGAGTTGTGTTGTAACAATGCTAGAATGCCCTAAAAGCTCTTGAACAACTCTTAAATCTGCCCCGTTTTCAAGTAAATGTGTTGCAAAAGAATGGCGAATTGTGTGTGGAGAAATTTGTTTGTTAATATCTTTTCCCAAATCATGAATTAAAGAATAAACATATTGCCTAGATATTTTTTCGCCTTTTTCGTTCAATAAAAGTGCATTTTTAGCAACACCAGCAAGCCCAAGAGAGGAGATTTTTTCTCTTTGTTTAAGGTATTTATTAATTGCATTTTTTGCTTTTTTACCAAATGGAATAATTCTTTCTTTAGAGCCTTTCCCCATTGTTTTTAGGATTGAAGTTTGAATATTAATGTTTCTAATATCTAAATTAACAAGCTCGCTAACACGAAGCCCACAGCCATAAAGAAGCTCAAAAATAACACTATCTAGTATTGATAAATTTTTTGAAAGTAAATTTTGAATTTCAGAAACTGAAAGGACTTTTGGAAGCCTTTTTGGGACTTTAGGAATATTAATTGAAAGAGCTGGATTTGATTTAATAATTTCTCTAGAGCATAAAAATCTGAAAAAGCCTTTAATAGAGGCAATTTTGCGAACTTGAGA
>JAZSMU010000042.1:0-6650 GCA_045536045.1 Candidatus Gastranaerophilales bacterium | reverse complement strand
GGCAAAAAGGATTACTACAAATGAATTTTATGACTATTTAAAAAAGGTAAATAAGCACAATAACAGATATTTAATCTTGAAAAATGCCCATTTATTAATTCCTGATTCTTCCTCTTCTCCTTATGGTGTTATTTTAAATTCTGAATTAGGGAAAGTTATTAATAATTCTTTCAAAACTCTTCCAAGAAATTTCAAATTGCCAATTGTTATGAAAGAATTTTCTGGCTTTAGTTATGACAAAATTGCCGATAAGTTGAATATCAAAATTGGCACAGTAAAATCTAGAATTTCAAGAGCTAGGAGTATCATCAAAACAAATTTAAAAGAATATATTAAAGAAAATTCCTAGTTTTTAAAATAGCTTTCAATGAGTGCTTTTGCGTCATTTGTTGTAATGTTTTTAAGAGCAATTTCCTTATTTATTAAATCCAATTTTCCAAATTCTTTTAAAACCTCACAGCATTTGCAAACGATAACACTATCATTTGAGTTTTTAATTAATTCTGCAATTTCTTCTGAGCTATCTAGTAAATTTTCTTCTTCAATTATTTCAAGAGTTTCCAAAACATATTTTCCAGCTCTAAGATTGAATTTTAGGGCATCATTTAATTCTGATAATTTTTCATTTTCAATGCTTGAAAATATATTTGAAACTTCTTTAATTTTGTTTTTTGTGTTTCTATCTAGGTCAAAAGTGTAGCTATCATCACTATTTATAAGCTCAAATTTTAATTTTGCCATAAGAATTGAAAGTGCATAATCTGCTGTATATGGTTTGTTTAATATTTTATTAGTGTAATTTGAGATTTCTTCTAGAATATATTCATCTGGTTTGATTATTTCCGGAATACCCTCAATTAAAAGATTAAAAACATAATTTGCTTTTTCAAAACCAAAATTTGAATAAATATCTTCAAGACCTACAAAATATATTAAATCTAGTGATAGTGGCACTTTGTAAGGACTTTTTTCAATAAAGCTTAATAATTCTTCAATAGAATTTTCGTCTTGCCAAGCAATTATAAATTGAAAACCTTCATAAGCTGTTTCATCATCTTCTGAGTGCAATTTTTCTTTTGCTTCATTAAGTAAATCATCAGCTCCGTGTGCCTTTAGGGCTTTTATTGTTAAATAATTTAAATTTTCATCATCACTATTTAAATTTTCTTTAATGATATCTAATGCCAATGGGTCTAAAATATGACTAAAATAAAGAGTTGCCCAGCATTTTTCGCCATTTGTTCCATTTTCAAGCTTATCTAAAAGCTTATCGGACAAATCTTCATTTGCGAATTTCAACAAAGTTTTTAAAATAAAATCTTCAAAATCTGGGTGGTAAATTTGCATAAAATTAAGAACATGGTCAAAATTTCCAGCGTTTACTGATGAGATTAAATTTTTGTTGATTTTTTCTTTAATGAAGTCAAAAATAAACTCACTTTTGTCTGTTAATTCTTCCCATGCGTCTAAAATATTATCATTTATTAACTTTTCGCATGAAGACTTTGCAAGCTTAAAGTCTTTAGAAATAAGGTTGTTTAAGATTTTGTTATTAAAATTCATATTTTTATTATACATTAAACGCGTTTTTTGATATAGTATAGGTATGGAAAATTTAAAATATAAAAGAATCTTATTAAAAGTTAGTGGAGAAGCCTTGCTTGGTTCTCAAGAGTTTGGAATTGACCCTGAACCAGTTTTTAACATTTGCTCTGAAATTAAAAAAGCACGCGAATTAGGCGCAGAAGTTGCCGTTGTAGTCGGTGGTGGCAACATTTTTAGGGGTATGAAAAATTCTTCTAAATTAGGAATGGACAGAGCTTCTGGTGATTATGTTGGAATGTTGGCAACTGTTATGAATGCTATTGCACTTCAAAGTCAATTAATTAAGCTTGATGTTCCAACAAGAGTGCAAACTGCAATTGAAATAAATGAAGTTGCTGAGCCTTATATTCGCCACAGAGCAATTAGACACCTTGAAAAAGGTAGAGTGGTTATTTTTGCTGCAGGAACAGGAAATCCTTTCTTTACAACGGATACAGCCTCTGCTCTTCGTGCAGTTGAAATAGGTGCTGAAGCAATGTTAATGGCTAAAAATGGTGTTGACGGTATTTATTCTGCTGACCCAAAAATTGACCCAAATGCTCACAAAATTGAAAAAATTACTTATGATGAGATTATTCATCAAGGTCTAAAAGTTATGGATTTGAGTGCATGCTCTTTATGCAAAGAAAATCATATGCCAATTGTGGTGTTTGATTTTGCCCTTAAAGATAGCATTGTTAAAGTGCTTCAAGGGGATAATGTCGGTACTATTGTAGGAGAATAATAAAATGGCAGTTAATGAAATTTACGCTAATGGTCGTGAAAAATCTGACAAATGCATTACACAATTAAAAAAAGATTTAGCTTCTGTTCGCACAGGACGTGCTAATCCACTTATTTTAGATAAAGTTATGGTTGATTATTATGGAACACCTTGTAAACTTAGCCAAATGGCACAAGTTTCTGTTTCAGAGGGAACAACTCTTGTTATTTCGCCTTTTGATAAATCAATGATTAAAGAAATTGAAAAAGCAATTGCAAAAGCCGAAATTGGTGTTACTCCAAACAATGATGGTGTTGTTATTCGCCTTACATTCCCACCTTTGACTGAAGACAGACGCCGTGAGCTTACTAAAGATGTTAAAGCAATGGGCGAAAGTGCAAAAGTTGCAATTAGAAACATTAGAAGAGATATGCTTGATGAACTCAAAAAGGTTGAAAAAGCTGAAAATCTTCCAGAAGATAGCGTAAAAGATTCTCAAGCTGAAATTCAAAAAATTTCAGATGGATTTATTAAAAATATTGAAGAAATCGTTGATGCTAAAGAAAAAGAGGTAATGACTGTATAATGGCTGATGAAGCGCAAAAATCAAATTTACTAAAAAGATTTACCACAGGAATGATTGCAGGTTTTTCCTGCCTTTTCTGTATTTTACTAGGTGGAATTCCTCTCTATTTGTTAATTTTGGCTTTTGTTGTTATTTCAGGTAGAGAATATGTTCAAATTCTTCAACACAAAGGTTTTCATCCAAGTTTTGGAGTAATTTCAACGGCTGGAATTACATTTGCAACACTAATTTTTCTTCATAAATTTGATTTATTGCCATTTTTTGTTTGTATTGCAATAATTGCTTCATTTTTAATCGTTTTATTTAAGGGTCGTCAGCCATACATTGCAAATGTTGCAACAACAGTTCTTGGTTTTATGTACACGGGCTGGCTAATCGGACATGTTCTTTTAATTAGACAAATTGGTGCAGATGGAATTGGTGTTTTCAAAATCAATACAAATGCTGGAATTTCTCTTCTTGTATTCTCATTTTTGGCAATTATCGCAACTGATGTTTTTGCTTATTATGCTGGAATGAAATTTGGAAAAACTAAACTTGCTCCAACAATTAGCCCTAAAAAAACTGTTGAAGGTGCAATTGGTGGTGGCTTAGCCTCTGTTATTATATGTTGTTTTGGTGTTTTATACACCAACTTAAGCCTATTGCAATGTATTATTGCAGGCTTATTGCTAACTATTTTTGCTCAATTAGGTGATTTGAGTGAATCTTTAATTAAAAGAGATGCAGGAGTTAAAGATTCCTCAGATATTCTTCCTGGTCATGGTGGATTTTTAGATAGAACAGATGGCTACATTTTCGCCTTGCCTGTAATTTATTATTACTTTATTTGTTTTACACAAGGAAACAATATTTTCTTTGAATTTATTAATATTATTAAGGGCATGTTTTAATGAAAGTTGCTGAGTTGAGAATTAAAAAATTGGCAGAATTTGCCAACTTGCATTCTTTGGAATTTTCTAATTTTGATAATTTAGACTCTGCTTTTACACATTCATCATACACAAATGCTCATCCTGAAGAAAATAAAAAATGTTATGAAGTGTTGGAATTTTTGGGAGATGCAGTTCTTGAGCTTGTTGTGAGTAAATTTTTATGCAACAACTTTCCAGACGCTGATGAGGGTGAATTAACTGAAAAAAGAAATGTAATTGTTTCTGGTGAATCTTTTGCAAAATGTGCTAAAAAATTAAATATTGGGCATTTAATTTTATTTTCTGACGGTTTTCTTCATAGAAAATTTAGCCAACACAGCATTCTTGCTTGTGTTTTTGAAGCAATTTTTGGTGCAATTTATACTGATTTAGGCTTTGAAGCTTGCGAAAAATTTTATTTAGATAATTTTTCAGAGTTTGCACTAGAAAATGCTAACATAGCTCATGAAGCAAATTATCGTGCAACTTTGCAGGAGTACACTCAAAGTATTGATGGCTCTTTGCCTGAGTATGAACAAATGGAAGACACTGTTGATGAATTAAATAACACTATTTTTAATTTTAATGTTTTTTGGAAAGGCAATTTTTTAGGAAGTGGAAGTGGTGCTTCTAAAAAAGTTGCTATGGCACAAGCTGCTAAAAATGCTGTTGAGCTTCTTAAAGAGAAAGGCGAATTATGATTATTTCTCCCTCAATTTTATCTGCAGATTTTTTAAATTTAGAGCATGATATTAAAAAATTCCAAAACCTTGGTGCAACTTGGTTTCATCTGGACATTATGGATGGTCATTTTGTTCCTAATATTTCTTTTGGTGTTCCCGTTGTAAAATCAATAAGAAAAAATAAAGATATATTTTTAGATATTTATTTAATGATAGAAAACCCTGAAAAATATGTTGAAAACTTTGTTTTGGCTGGCTCTGATTTAATTACTTTTCATTATGAGGCAACATATGAAAAAACTCTTGATGTTATTAAATTAATTAAATCATTTAACAAAAAAGTTGGACTTTCAATTAAACCAAAAACTAAGCCAGAAGTGATTTTTGAGTTTTTACCATATCTTGATTTAACTCTTGTTATGACTGTTGAGCCTGGCTTTGGTGGGCAAGAATTTATGCAAGATTGTGCTTTAAAAATAAAAGTTTTTGATGAATTTAAGAAAAATAATGATTTGAATGAGTTAATAATTCAAGTTGATGGTGGAATTAATGAAAAAACTGCAAAAATTTGTGCTGAATATGGTGCAAATTCTTTAGTTGCAGGAAATTATTTATTTCTCGCTGAAGATTTTGAAAATGCATATAAAAAAATCTTAATTTAATTGATTTTACCCCTTGAAATTTAATTTTGTTTTGATTAATATTGAGTTAATCAGTAAATTTAGGGAAAGAATCATGAATCCGATTATTAAAGATTTAGAAAATGAATACACACAAAAAGAGCTTCCTGTGATTAATCCAGGCGATAGCGTAAAAGTTTTTGTAAGAATTATTGAAGGAAACAAAGAAAGAACTCAGGCTTTTGAAGGCACTGTTATTAAAAAACACGGTTCTGGTGTTTCTAAAACTATTACAGTTAGAAAAATTTTCCAAGGCGTTGGCGTAGAAAGAGTGTTCTCTTTATTCTCTCCAAGAGTTGAAAAAATTCAAGTTTTGAGAAGAGGGGATGTTCGCCGTTCTAAGTTATATTACCTAAGAGCTCGTTCAGGTAAAGCAACTAGAATCAGAGAAAAAATGGAAAAAAGATAAATTTAAAAAAGCCCTTCAAAAAGGGCTTTTTAATTATTAGGTGGTTTATGTCTCATATTCAATGGTATCCTGGGCATATTGCAAAAGCTGAAAGAAATCTTAAAGAAAAGCTTTCTTTAATTGATGTTGTTATTGAGGTTTTAGACGCTAGATTACCACTTTCTAGCAAATATTTAGATGTTGAAAAATTAATTAAAGACAAACCAAGACTTTTAATTTTTAACAAGTCTGATTTGGCCGATAGCTCAAAAATGCAGTATTGGCTTAACTATTACAAAGAAAAATTGGGTGTTTTGACAATTGAAACTAATTCTTCTTTGAATAATATTGCTCAAATAATCAATATGGTAGTTAGTTTAGCAAATCCAATTATGCTAAAAAGAAAAGAAAAAGGGCTTTTGCCACGCCCTGTTAGAACTATGGTTATTGGGCTTCCTAATGTTGGCAAATCAACAATAATCAACCGTTTAACTAAATCTTCAAAAACTAAAACAGGAATGAAGGCTGGCGTTACCAAGATGCAACAGTGGGTTAGGATTAATGATAAACTTGAACTTTTAGATACACCAGGAATTATTCCGCCTAAAATGCCAGAACAAGAAGCTGCAATCAAGCTTGCTTGTGTATCCTCAGTTGGCGAAAAGGCTTTTGATGATGAATTTGTTGCTTCTGAATTATTAAAAATTCTTTCTAAAAGCTACAAAACTGAGCTTTTTGAATATTACAAAATAGCTGATGACGACATTTCAATAGAAAAAATAGCAATATCTAGAAATTGGATTATCAAAGGTGGAAATCCAGATATTGTAAGAACTTCTGCCTATATATTAAATAATTTCAGAGATGGTAAAATAGGAAAATTTACCCTAGATGAATAAACTGTTTGAATTTGATAGGGAATTTAAGAATAATTCTTCTAAAATAATTGTTGGTGTTGATGAAGTCGGAAGAGGTCCTGGTGCTGGTCCTGTTTGTGCTTGTGCATATTTATTTTATGAAAATTTTGAAAATTTAATTTCTCAGGATGAAAAATTTTTTCTTCAAAAATTAAATGATTCTAAAAAACTTTC